>JAFGKV010000224.1 GCA_016928395.1 Candidatus Fermentibacterota bacterium
GAACCCTAACCTGTAGCTCCACGCCACGGCACCGGAAGTTGCATCACGTATCGTCCGGGCGAGCCCGGGGCCCCCACTCGTTTGAGAATACATCCACGCACTCGTACTCGGAGGTACGCCTCTCGATAGCGATAGCGACCCTGAGTGAGGAGTGAGGAGTGAGGAGTGAGGAGATAGGAGTGAGCTGACAGCCGACAGCCGATAGCTGACAGCCGATAGCCACCAGCGGGCCGTACTCTCCACCTCGAAAAACCTGGGTGCTCTCGCATCCAGAGGCCTTACTGACAACGGATGACTATACACTTCTCGCACCGCGAGCCGATTCGAGTACCTTATCGGGAGAATTCAACACCGACCGTTCCCTTTTGGGAGGATTCCGGCCTTGGACAGACGACCGACGCGGCACGGGCAAAGGCCCGCGGATCAACGGAAACAGCCGATACCGATGGCTCCATTGGGCCCGTACCATGCGCCGGGCGACGAGGCGCTCATGGTCGAATCACTGACCCTGGAGGCGCCCTTCTCCTTCGACAAGACCATTGCGCTGCGCCTCATGCGACGCCAAATCAACCCCAAAGAGGCGTTCACCGTTCGCGATGCAGGGGGCGCATTCTATCGAGCGAGCTTGAAGGACCTTTCTCCACGCGGCGGCATCGCCGTTGTCTACGAGAGGCTCTCTGTCTCTCCGGAGCCTTCCGTGGAGATCACTCTGGCATGCGCCGTTTTGGCGCGACAGCGGATGATCTTCATCATGCAGAAGGCGACCGAACTGGGCGCCTCCTGCATCGTCCCGCTCCTGACCGACTGTTCCGTTCCAGCCGAGGGCCTCGAGCACGAGAAAGCCCATGCCTGGCCGGGTCAGATTATCCGTGCGGCCAAGCAGTGCCGGAGGAGTTCGCTGCCGCAGATCATGCCTCCCACCACGCTGGAAGCGTTTCTCACATCCCCGAAGTTCTTGGCCAGCGACCTGAAGTTCTACCTCGATGACCATGGCCCCCACGCTGTGCACGCTACGTCAGTACCCCGCAGCATCGTACTGTGTGCCGGCCCGGAAGGGGGCTTCTCCGATACCGAACGGCGCCGCCTCGAATCGGCTGCCGTGCCGTGGAGGCTGGGTGGCCGGGTGCTGCGGGCCGAGACCGCCGTGATGGTGGGTCTGGTGGCCATCCACCTGACGTGGGGTGACTATCGACTCTGAGCGACCGGCCGCGGGAAGGGGAACAAGCGACGGATAGATGAAGAAATGACGCATGGCGGGATGGGTTCTGTCGGTAGAACGCCCAGCACGATCGATGGTGACGAAGGCGCCGGAGCGTGGCGCCAGTTAGGGAGAGGAATGCACGGTTCTGACCCGGGGCATCCAATCCAGTTTCATCCGGCGAGTTGAGAATGTATACTACGCCATCCGATTCCTGCCCTTCTACTACCTCGCCTCGATGTGGAACCTCGGAGGGATCCGTTGAAAGACCTAATCTACCTGGATAGTGGCGCAACCTCATTCCCCAAGCCAGAGGAAGTCTACGTCTTCATGGACCGGTTCTACCGCGACTTCGGAGTCAACCCCGGCCGCTCAGGCTACGACCTGTGCATGGAAACGGGAACTTTGGTCGAGAATACGCGCAAGATGCTCACCCAGTTCTTCAACGGAACCGATCCGAACCGCCTGTGCTTTTCCTACAACTCCACGGATGCGCTCAACTTGATCATATTTGGGACATTGCAGCGCGGCGACCATGCCATCACCACGAACCTGGAGCACAACTCGGTGATCCGCCCCCTCTACCATTTGTGGCAGGATCACGGGGTGGAGGTGGATCACATTCCGTTTGACGGCAAGGGATTTGTCCATCCGGAGGACTTCGCCCGTCGGTTCAAGACCAACACCAAACTGGTGGTCATGAACCATGGCTCCAATGTCATCGGCACTGTGCAGCCCATCCGGGAGATCGGGAAGCTCTGCAGGGAGCGCGGGATCCTGTTCGCCATCGACGCCTCCCAGTCGGCAGGCATGATCCCCATCGACATGGAGGCTGACTGCGTTGACCTCGTTGCCTTCACGGGTCACAAATCCCTCATGGGCCCGACGGGCATCGGCGGCCTCTATGTTCGGGAAGGGGTTGTCGTACGCCACACGAGGGCTGGCGGCACCGGCGTGCGTTCGGCGGTGAAGACGCACCTCCATGAGTATCCTTACCGGCTCGAGTACGGCACGCCCAATGTGCACGGGATCGCGGGGCTTCACGCGGGGCTCAAGTGGGTAGAGGCGCAGGGAATGGCATCGATCCACGAGCGGGAAATGCATCTGTGTACCATGCTGCGGGACGGCCTGCAGGGCATAGAGGGCGTGACGATCTACTGCGGGGACGACTTGACGGATCACATCAGTGTCCTGGCATTCAACGTCGACGGGATGGAAGCGGGCAATGTGGGCACGATCCTCGATGTGGATCACAATATCGCCTGCCGTACGGGCCTGCACTGCGCACCGTTGGTCCACGAGCAGCTTGGGACTGTGCCTATTCACGGCGCGGTGCGATTCGGCATCGGGCCGTTCAATACTGAGGAACATATCGAGGCCGCGATCCAGGGTGTTCGCGAGATCGCGTCCATGCGACGGGCGCGGTAGGAGCACGCCCCTCGATCGCAACGGTTTCGATCCATCGGCAGGTCACGAAAGGAGCATATATGGGCTGCATCAATGTCAGCGGGCGCGGCGTTCAGATCAATGAAGAAGGGTTCTTGCAGAACCCGGGGGAGTGGAACCGAGAGGTGGCCCGAGAGCTGGCATGCACCCAGGAGGGCCTGACCGACCTGACCGATGAACACTGGTCCGTGGTCAACTGCATCCGCGAGCACTACCTGGAGCATGATCTGGCCCCCATGGTGCGCAAGATCTGCGTGACCACCGGCCTGAAGCTCACCCGCATCTTCGAGCTCTTCCCCTCGGGGCCCGCCAAGGGCGCCTGCAAGGTGGCCGGCCTACCCAAACCCGACGGCTGCGTTTAGGAATCGGTGGGAGATTCCTCCCTCATGACTCTTCTGACCTGGGGCGTCATCCTCTCCGCCGGCATCTGCCTGGTCGCGCTCTCGGCCTTGGTGGCCCGCACCTTCGCCTTCCGGGCGCCTTCGTCGCTGGCTGCCACCCAAGGGAGCGCCGCCAGGGGTATGAGGTATGCGTTCGGCGCGGGGATGCTCCCGACCGCCAAGGAGAGTGCCCGGGACCATCTGATGGTGTGGGTGACAGGTATGCTCTATCACGCCGGCATCTTCGCGGGATTGTTCTACCTGGCGTTCACGGTGATCGGGTTCCTGCCCGCGGCCATAGTCGCCGCGCTGCGGGTTCTCATCGCGGTGGGCGCCGTCGCGGGGCTCGGCCTTCTCGCACGCCGGATTGCCCTTCCTCACCTCCGGCAGCTCAGTTGCGCCGACGATTTCGCAGCCAATCTCATCGTCGATCTCTTCCTGACGGCCGCCGTGATCCATTCCTTCGTTCCGACGTTGCGTGGGCCGTTCTACCTGGTTGCGATCCTGATGTTCCTCTATGTCCCCGTGGGCAAGATCCGACATTGCTTTTTTTTCTTCTACATGCGCATTCTGTTCGGCACCTTCTTCGGTCGCCGGGGCGTGCTGCCTCATCGAGGCGTCCGTGAAGCCTGAGCCAATCAACGCGGGTCCGCTGGAGGACCGCGTCGAGGCCCTAAAGCCCGATGATCTCACCCGAGCTCTGGAGGAATTCCGGGCCGTCATGACCCGTGATCACGCCGCAGCCTTGGCTTCGTGCGTTCACTGTGGGCTCTGCTCCGAGACCTGCCACTACTATCTCGCCACCCGGAGGCTGGACGCCATCCCCGCCTACAAGTTGGGGCTTGTCGCCAGCGTGTTCCGCCGGCATGAGGGTCTTCTGGGCAAAGTAGCGCCGGGATGGGTGGGCGCGAGAACGCTGAACCACGAGACAATCAAGGCGTGGATCGATGCGCTGTTCGGCCGGTGTTCGCTCTGCGGCAGGTGCGCACTCAACTGCACGATGGGGATCAATATCACCGCGGCGATTCGCGCGGCCAGGGGCGTCCTGGCGGCCTTGGATCTGGTGCCTCCCGGCCTGAAGTCCACGGTGGACACCGCCTTGATCAAGGGCAACAACATGGGAATCTCCGAGAACGACTTCGTGGAGACCTTGGCCTGGCTTGAGGGGGAGATGCAGAGTGATGCCGGGTTTGAGACGGCTCGGATGTACGTTGAGGAGACCGGTTGCCGCATGCTCTACACGTTGAATCCACGGGAAGTGATGTTCTTCCCCCTTTCCATCGTGGCCGTGGCCAAGATTTTCCATGCCGCAGGTGAGAGCTGGACCTTCTCCAAGGATGGGTTCGACGTCACCAACTATGGGCTCTACGACGGCTCCGATGCGCATGCGGGAACCATGTCGGGACGATTGGTCACCTCCATGGAGCGCCTCGGGGCCGGCACTCTGGTGCTGGCCGAATGCGGTCACGGATTCAATTCGAACCGCTGGGAGGCCCCCCAGTGGCTCAATCGGCGCTACCCCTTCGAAGTCAAGAGCATACTCCAGGTGGTGGCCGGCTATCTTCGGGATGGCAGGATCAAGGTTGATGCCGCCCAGAACACCCAACCGGTAACGCTCCACGATCCCTGCAATCTGGTACGATTGGGCGGCATCGTGGAGGAGCAGCGGTATCTGCTGCGGCATACGGCACGTGACTTCCGGGAGATGACGCCCAACCGCGAGCACAACTACTGCTGCGGCGGAGGCGGGGGCCAGTTAGCCATGACCAACTACGCCGACCGGCGCCTTGAGGCCGGCAGGATCAAGGCGGATCAGATCCGACGCACGGGAGCCAAAATTGTGGCAGTACCGTGCCACAACTGCATCGACCAGCTCATGGAGCTCAACAAGCATTATGGGCTCGGGGTGGAGTTGAAGACAGTTTGCGAACTGGTGGCCAATGCGCTGGTGGTGGAGCCGTAGCGCATCCAGATGGCCTCCCGCTAGCCCCGGGCGACATTCGCAGATGAATCCTCCCTGGGAGATGACTCAATGACTAATGACCCCACCGCTCCTTGGACGAAAGCCGCGGAGGATCTCGCCGCCGATCTTGGTGTCGACTTGGAGTCGGGGCTCCCCTCGGCCAACGCCTCCGCCCTCCTGGTATCTCATGGCCTCAACGAACTCGTGGAAGAGAAAGGGCCCAGTCTCCTCGTGCAGTTCCTCGGCCAGTTCAACAACTTCATGGTGTGGGTGCTCATCGGGGCGGGCATCATTGCCGGAATCCTCCAGGAGTGGGTTGACACTGTTGCCATCACGGGCATCGTTATTCTTAATGCGCTCATGGGCTTCATCCAGGAACACCGGGCCGAAAAGGCTCTGGCCGCCTTGCGCAGGATGTCCAGTCCCGTTGCCAAGGTGCGCCGAGGAGGCACGACTGTTCAGATTCCCGCAGCCCAAGTCGTCCCGGGTGATGTGGTGGAACTGGAAGCCGGTGATGCCGTGCCGGCCGACGCACGGATCACATGGGCGACGGGCGGGTTCGCGGTGCAGGAGGCAAGCCTGACCGGTGAATCCCAGCCCGTCTTCAAGACGGCGGCAACCCTGGAGCGGGCGAAAGTCCCCCTGGCTGAGCGACGGAACATGGTGTTCATGGGCACCTCGGCAGTCGCGGGCAAAGCCCGGGCAATGGTGATGGCTACAGGGATGCACACCGAGCTGGGCAAGATCGCCGGCATGTTGCATGCCTCAGGCCATGAGCCGACGCCTCTCCAGCGGCGGCTGACACGGTTCGGGAAGATCCTGGTCTATGTGTGCCTGGCTTTGGTCTCGCTGGTCTTCCTCGTGGGCTGGCTGCATGGAAGGAGCCTGCTGGAGTCGTTCCTCACGGCCGTGAGTCTTGCGGTGGCGGTCATTCCGGAGGGCTTGCCCGCCGTGGTGACCATCGCGCTGGCTCTTGGCGTACACCGCATGGCCGCGCGGAATGCCCTGGTCCGCAAGCTCCCGTCGGTGGAGACACTGGGCTGCGCCACCGTGATCTGTTCCGACAAGACGGGGACGCTGACCCGCAATGAGATGACGGTGCGGGCCGTGTACGCGGGCCATCATCTGAACGATGTCTCCGGCATCGGGTATGCGCCCGAAGGGCGCTTCTTGCGGGATGGCGCACCCTTTGATGCGGCCGAAGACGCCGACCTTCTGCAGACGCTGCTGTGCGGTACGCTCTGCAACGGCGCGACCCTTGAGTCGAAAGGCGGAACATGGCGGGTCATCGGCGATCCGACCGAGGGTGCGCTCCTCACGGTTGCGGGTAAGGCCGGGCTATCCAAGAAGGCATTGGAGGAGATCCATGACCTGGCTGAGGAGATCCCCTTTGACTCCCAGCGCAAGCGGATGACCATGTTGCGGCGTTTTGACGGCGACCTGGTCGCCTATGTCAAAGGCGCCCCCGATCTCCTACTGGATCGATGCGCGCGGATTCTGGAGAACGGTACCGTTCGGCCCATGGATGATCATGACCGCACGCGGATCCTTGAGGCAAACGGCACGATGACCCGCCGCGCCATGCGGGTTCTGGGCGCCGCCTATCGAACCGTTGAGGAGCAGGAGACGGTGGGAGCCGAGATCGTGGAGCGCGATCTGATCTTCGCCGGTCTTCTGGCCATGATCGATCCGCCTCGGCAGGAGGTGAAAGATGCCGTGGATCTCTGCAAGGAGGCGGGAATCCGCACGGTGATGATCACCGGCGACCATCAGAATACCGCGGTGGCAGTGGCGACGGAGTTGGGGTTCTTCGAGACCGGGTCGGAGGCAGTGACTGGGGAGGGTCTCGAAAGCATGACGGACGAGCAGCTCACGGGATCGGTGAAGCGGATCGCGGTCTATGCCCGCGTCTCACCCGAGCACAAGCTCCGGATCGTCAAGGCATGGAAGCGCCTCGGTGAGATTGTAGCCATGACGGGCGACGGGGTGAACGATGCGCCGGCGGTGAAGGAAGCCGATATCGGCGTTGCCATGGGAATCACCGGCACCGATGTCACCAAGGAAGTCTCGGACATGGTCATCACTGATGACAACTTCGCGTCTATCGTGTCGGCGGTGGAGGAGGGCCGCGGCATCTATGACAATATCCGCAAGTTCATCCACTACCTTCTCTCCTGTAACTGCGGCGAGATGCTGGTGATGCTTGTCTCCACGTTCGCCGGGACCCCTGTCCCACTTCTCCCCATCCAGATCCTCTGGGTCAACCTTGTGACCGACGGACTTCCCGCGTTGGCCCTCGGCGTGGATCCCATGGATCCTCATGTGATGCGCCGACCACCCCGACCACCCAAGGAGCCGCTCATCAACCGGCGAACCCTGGCCCTCATCCTGTTTCAGGGAACGGTGATCTGTCTGTGTTCATTGGGCGTCTTCCTCTTCGTGCTCAAAGGAGGCGGATCAATCCGGGAGGCGCGCACAATGGCGCTGGCGGTGCTGGCGGGAACCCAGCTCTTTCATTCCCTTAACTGCAGGAGCCAGACCGAGTCATTGTTCACCCTGGGCATTTTCACCAACCGTAGTCTGGTGTTCGCATTTCTTGGTTCGTTCGTGCTCCAGTTCGCCGTGATCACCCTGCCCGGGGTGCGCGACGTGTTCAAGACCCAGCCGCTCACGATGACACAATGGGGGTTGGTGGTCGCCCTTTCGTCGCTGCCGCTGTGGGCAGGCGAAGTGCGGAAGCTTCTCCAGCGGCGCGGGAAGGAGACGGTCTAAGGCGTCGAGACGAAGCCGTTCTCCTACTCTCCCGTCACCCGGTAGAAGAAACCCTCGGCCGTGGCCGGTTCGGAGTAGAGGGTGTCGGCCGTTGTGGCGATGAGGGAGAACGCTTCGAAGGCCGATAGCGAGCGATACACCCGGTAGAGATCGAACGGGAAATCGCTTGTCCAGTGAAGGGTGACGGTGGGGCCCATGACCTCTACCTCCAGCGTGATGGGCGGCGTCACCGTGCGTACGAACACCCCGTTCTCGCAGGTCGTCAGATAGAGGCGATCTCCCGACGGGTGAAACACCAGGTCCACCGCGGGCAAAGGTAGTGGGGTGTCGGTACGGTCGATCCAGGTTGTTCCCCAGTCCCATGAGAAGAGGAGTGTGTACGGCGAGAAGGTGACGGCAGCGGCCATTCCCGGGACGCCGGGGTTGAAGGCGATTCGCTTCGAGTCATGGGCATCGACCTGATGCCAGGTTGCAGCCCCGTCGCCGCTTCGGTAGATGCCGTTGTCATTGGAGCACAGCAGCACGAGGGAATCATGGGGGCTCACGGCCACGCAGTACACACCCAGGGAGGGCGGCAGGCCACCGCTTGTCTGCATCCACGTCTCTCCCGCATCGTCTGATCTGGTGACCTGCTGGTCGCCCGACACGTAGAGCCTGCCGCGCACCTGGGGATCCATGGCGATCCCCGTCATGGCGTAGTGAATGTGATTCGTCAACTGCTGCCATGTGAGCCCGCCGTTGACCGACTTGAGAAGATCGCCGGGCGTGATGTCGTGCCATCCGCAGGCGAGAAGCGTATTGGGCCCGAACGGATCTGCCTTGATGTCCTTGAACCCGCCGCCCTGGGACGACCAGACGAGCTGGTTTGTCACACCCCAGTCGTGGCTCAGCTCGACATACCCCTTGAAGAATGCGTTCTGCCGCCCGGTGAGAATGCGGCCCGGCACATCCGGATGGGCCAGGATAGACCACACTTCCCGGCCGATCCATCCAGGTTGTTCGCGATTCGTCCACACGCTGTCATCAATGGCGTAGTACAGAAACCCGGTCACAGAACCCACCAGCAGCGTGTTCGTCGCCGCGTCCACGGACATGCACGTGCTGCCGGTGCTGATGCCGCCCAGGGCCTGCCACGGGCCGAGGGTGGCCCTGCAGGTTTGGAAGGGCGCGAAGACGATGAGCGAAAAGACCATCGCGAGCCTCATGAGGGCACCGTGGCGCATGAACACCTCCGGGCACGGCGCTCGTGCAGGCCGGCCATTGATTGGAGGAAAGCAGGGGAGGAATCCATAGGTCCTAAACGACATGTACGACCTATGGCTCTCCGCATCAGTCGTGCCGCGTACTCCGTCTTCGAAGCCCTTCGTTACCTTGTCGATCGGGCCTGTCTCCCCAGGCTGGCCATTGCCTGGATGCGAAGGCGATAGAGCTTGTGATCCATCGTGAAGGGGAGCCGTCCTATCATCCAGACGTCATCTCCGGCAAGGGCAATGCCGCACGGCTCGGGGAGGATCGCCAAAGGTCGATAGGTGTTGACGATGGCGCCGGATGCATCGAGCCGGTGCAGCGCCTCCAACGCCAGCCAGGAACGCGCTGCCGCCCACAGATCACTTCCGTCGTGGGCCAGCCCTCCTACCTCGTCACAGGGATAGGCGAAGGATGCCGCGATGCCCTCCGGGGAAGAGAACCGGCGGATCATTCGCTCGGAGCCGTCGGTTCCCCAGAGAGACTGTGCGTCGCCGGCCAGATAGCCGATGTCGAAATCGGGATATGGGATGAAGTAGTCGCCGCTGGTGGGAAGGCGATAGACCCGTTCGGTCACCTTGTCGGCCAGCCACAGATGCGTGCCGTCATGGGTCAGCCCGCCGGGGCTGGAGCCGGGGCAATCGAACTGGGAGATGACCGCCCCCGTGGTATCGAGCTTGTAGAGTCGGTCGGGATCAGGATCGACGTCGCCGTCGGCCACCCACAGATGGGTACCGTCGAAGGTCAAGTCTGCGGGGGCGTGGCCTGGAGCCGCGAATGAGGTCACCATCTGACCCGCGGTATCCACTCTGTAGATGAGGTCGGTCACTCCATCGGAGTACCACAAATGCCCATCGCCGAAGGCGAGGCCGGACCCCATGCTTGTTGAGCTCCCCGGTGCCGGGAATGAGGTCAGCGTCTGGCCCTCGGGCGTGCATTGGAAGATGCGGGTCTCGCCTTGGTCCCATGACGCATACCAGAGGGTGTTGCCATCGAAGGTGAGGCCGCCCAGGCCGGCGCCCTGGCATCGAATCGAGTCTATATGCGTACCGTGTGTGCTGACCTTGAAAAGCCATGGCTGGCCGTAGAACCCGTCGGCACACCAGAAATGGGTGCCATCGAAGGCCAGACCGGTGATCTGACCGGAGCCCGGCGAATGGAAGATACTCGTCTCTCCGGGAGCCACACGGTAGATCTTGCCGGTGCCCCACCAGTTGTCGCCGACCAGGAGGTTCGTACCATCGAACGCGATGCCCGAGGGGTATTGCCCGGGGTTCGGATGGGTGACCGACAGGCCTGTGATCGGATCCAGCGACCAGATGCCTTGATCCATGAGTATGCATACCCTGGCACCATCCCACGTGAGATCCTTGGGGAAGCCCTCCGGAAGGGGAAAGGAATCCACCAGCGCGACCAGTGCACCACCCTTGGCGGCCTGCCACGTACCATTGTCGTTCAAGGCGGTATTCTCGTAGGTGCCCGATGCGGTGGTGTCGCCTTCGTCTATGGTGCCCGTGAAGGCGATCTTCTGATCGATGTCGCCGAAAGTGATGGAGTGGCCATCGACCCTGCCGGTGACCGGCGCATCGGCCATGTCGATATCGGGAATGGTGATGGTCCCGCTCACATTTGACCCGTTCTGCTCGGCCTGGAGATAGAAGGGACCGCTGTCGGATCCCCCCGAGCTGTGCCATGTCCCCATCCAGAAACCCGCCATGTCGGCGGGGATCACGTCGTCTCCGGGTGGTGAGGAGCTGTCGCTGCAGCCGAGAAGAAAGAAGGGGGTGAGCACAGCGAACCATTGTATGTGTCTGAGTATGTGTCTGACGCCCATCGAAGTGCCTCCTGGTAACAGGTCCTCGGTGCCACATCACGGGGCGCACTCCCTCAGCGGCATGGGCGCGTGAGACCCGCACGCGCCGAAGGGAGGAATCCGCCCCGACTGTGAGTCAAGTGGGCAACGTAGTTCTCGAGCCAGGCGCGTCAAGTGTTCTGTGTATCAGGCTCCCCCAAAGGAGGCCAAGGGGTTCCCGCGGCTTCGCTGCAATAGAATGCCTGGCCCTGCCGACCATGGAGTGAATGAGCAGTCACCGAACATGCCTTGAGGATCTGGGCAGTAACCGGGAGCATACCATGTCAGAGCAACGACACTCACAGTGGCGAGGCATCCGGGCCAAGTCCGCAGCCTGGTGGTTTAACACCCGGGCCCGGACCAGGGTTGAGCACGGGGTGCTTGAGACGATCAGGAGCACGGTCAGGAAAGACGACGTAGTCCTCGATCTCGGGGCAGGCACGGGGTTCTTCGCCCTCGCGGTGGCGCCGATGCTCGATGGGGGCAGAGTAGTCGCCCTGGACCTGTCGCCGGATATGCTGTCAGGGCTGGTTCGTCACGCAACGCGGAGCCGTCTCACCAGCAGGATCGAACCGGTCGTCGCGGAGGCAACCAAGACAGGGCTGCCGGATGCCTCTGTGAACCTCGTCATAAGCGGTAATCTACTGCACGAGCTTCCTGATCCGGCTGCCGCCCTGAACGAGATGGCTCGAGTGCTGAAGCCGGGAGGCCACGTCGTGATTCAGGACTTCCATGACGGCATAGTCGGCCGGCTCATGAAGGCGCTCCATCATCACCAGGCCCGAGGGGCCCTCGGGACGGATGAAATCGGTCGACAACTCAGGGCCGCGGGATTCTCCGACGTAAGGGTCACCGCGTCAGGTGTACGCTATCTCGCCACAGGGCGCAAGAACAGCATCTGTGAGGCGCAGGAACGTCCTGAAGCGCCGTCTGGCCACGAGAAGGAGACTGAACGCGGCGTGATCCCCAGCCCCCACGCGACAGGCGTATGAGCCGGCAGCCAGGTCGGCAGTCACCAGCGAAAGCACATGCGCCGCGGCGCCAAGGGGCCGAGGCGGAATGGCCCTCACCTCTCTCCCCAAGAGACCCCGCAACGAGAGTCGTACCCACGCCATGTCCGAGCAGGGATGAGGAGAGCTCTGGAGCGCGAGCACCTTTGGTGCAAAGACCTTTTCTTCGGCCCCGACGCGGTTGCCGAATGCGCGTATGCCACCCGAGGATGGCACGAAGAGCCTGTGGTCCGCAACAATGGGCTTGATACCGGTGGTCTGCGGCGATCGTTCCGCCTCTGAGTGCGTAACGGGACTCAACCCAGGCCAACACGCGGCACACCCTTGACCCTGTTGACAGTCTGCAGGAAGCCTTCCGGTCCCCCTTCTTCTATGACCAGTATGACCGGTCGAGGCTACGGTACTGGATGGCTTCAGCCAAGTGCGCGGCGCCGATGAGGTCGGCGCCTTCGATGTCGGCGATGGTACGGGCGACCTTAAGGATGCGGTCATAGGCCCGGGCGCTGAAACCGAGACGGCGAATGGCGGCGTCGATGATGGCGTCGGCGCCAGGCTCCAGCTTGCAGTACTTGCGTATATGCTTTGACTGCATGTGGGCATTACAGTAGAGCCCCTGCTTATCCTTGAAACGGGCCAATTGGACATCCCGCGCCCGGTTCACCCTTTCGCGAACAACCTCCGACGTCTCGCCAGTGGGCGCCTTGATCATGTGATCATACGGAAGGGATGCGACCTCCACGTGAATATCGATCCGATCCAGTAAGGGCCCGGAAATCTTGTAGAGGTAGCGCTGGATCTGAGGCGGCGAGCAGGTGCATTCATGGTGCGGATCGCCGAAGTAGCCGCAGGGGCAAGGGTTCATGGCGGCGGCGAGCATGAACCGGGCCGGATAGGTCAGCGCTGTGGCCGCGCGGGAAATGGTGACCGTGCCGTCTTCCATGGGTTGGCGCATGACCTCCAGCACGTTTTTTCTGAACTCCGGCAGCTCATCCAGGAACAGAACCCCGTTGTGGGCCAGGCTGACCTCCCCGGGCCGAGGGTATGCACCGCCGCCGATGAGGCCTGCGTCGGAGATGGTATGATGCGGCGAACGGAAGGGTCTCGTCGCAATGATCGCTTCGTCAGTCTTCAGGAGCCCAGCGACGCTATGGATCTTGGTGGTCTCCAGGGCCTCCTCCAGAGTCATGGCGGGCAGGACCGTCGGCAGGCGGCGTGCCAGCATGGTCTTGCCCGACCCTGGCGGCCCCAACATCAGGATATTGTGTCCGCCCGCGGCAGCCACCTCCAACGAGCGTTTGACGTTTTGCTGGCCCTTCACGTCGGCGAAGTCGACCTCGTAGGCCGCGGCCTGGCGGAAGGCCTGCTGCATGTCCACCGAGAAGGCGGGTGGTTCCCCGTCGGACTCGAGGATAGTCACCGCCTCCCGCAGAGAATCTGCGGGCCAGACCTTGAGCCCCTGTACGATGGCGGCTTCCCTGGCATTTGACCGGGGCACAATCACCGCCTCGATGCCCTCTCGAATGGCGGCCAAGGCGATGGGAAGCACGCCATGCACGGGGCGGAGTATGCCGTCCAGCGAGAGTTCTCCCAAGAGAATAGCCTGTTCAGGCCGGTGTAACTCCACCTGTTCCGTGGCGACCAAGATGCCGATGCTGATGGGGAGGTCGAAGGCAGAACCCTCCTTCTTGCGATCGGCGGGGGCGAGATTGATGGTCACCCGGCGGTGCGGAAAATGGAAACCCGAGTTGCGGACCGCGGCCAAGACTCGGTCGCGGCTTTCCTTTACCGCCGCATCAGGAAGCCCCACGGTGGCGAACTGAGGCAGCCCCGATGCAATATCGGCTTCGACCTGTACGACATAGGCGTCAATGCCCACGACCGACGCACTCAGCACCCGAGCCAGCACAGTTACCTCCTGGGCTTGTGGCGGGTCCCTATGTCGAGGCGGCCCGTCACTGACGCGCCATCCTCAAGTACGAGGGACCACGCGCGGATGTCCCCGATCACCCGGGCGCTGGGGCTCAGTAGCACGCGCCCCGACGACCACAGGTCGCCTCGAATCATTCCATGCACGATGATCTCTCCCGCATGAATGCTGCCGAACACCGTGGCCTCCTTGCGTATCAAAACGCTGGCCCCCGTCATCAAATCCCGGCCGATGTTCTCGGTGACCTGAAGGTCTTCTAGCTCGATCCGACGATTGCACGCTGCGCACGGCACCGAGATCGCTTCCCTGGCGACCGACGTCTCTCGTCCGCAGTAGGGGCATGCGACCGTGCGCATGGCGCGGTCTGCCGCGGGAGGGCGACTCATGGCCACACCGAGCATGCAATGGCTCTACTTGATGCCGGTTTTCACCGCCTTGACCAGGAGTTCAGGAGCCGAGGCCGTGGAGTCGGCACCGAGAGCGCTTACCGCGATGGCGGGCTTGGGCTTCTGTACATCGGCGCCCGAAGGGTTGACATCACAGTGACCGACGAACGTGGCCCCCTCGGCGATGGCCAGGCGTGACGCGCGGATATCGCCGATCAAGCTCGCCGTCGGGTTGAGTTGCACCTTGCCCTCGGCCATGATATTGCCGGAGACTTTTCCGTCGACCACGACATTACCCGATCGTATGTCGGCGTGCACGTCGCCCGACTGCCCCACGATGAGAAAACCCTTGGTGGTGAGTTCGCCCTCGAACTTGCCATCGATCTTCAGCGGCCTCTCGAAAGTAAGGGTGCCCTTGAAGCTCGTGTCGGCACCCAGAGTCGTCTCCACCTCGCCCTCCGGCGTCGGCGCGAACGGTCGTGGCTGCACGGGGTCATCCCACTCTGACTGGCGGTCTCTCTTGATCATCGATGTAACCTCCTCTGAGGCGGCCTTCTCTCGCGGAAGGAACCTCTCGATTGTGGCGCGTGGCGATACCATGCGCGCCGTCACACACCTGATGCCCACAGGGGACGATATGGGGGATCCAGAAGGTCGACGATAGGGCGGGTATAGGCCTCCATCTCTTGAGCCTTATCCGTGTTGGGATCCGGTTGAGCAATAAAGGGGCCGCCAATGCGGAGCACAATGGTCGTGAGATGGGGAAATCTTGAGCCCACGCCCAGCATTCGCTCCGTACCCTGCAATGCCATGGGCAACACCAGGTTGCCGCGCAGATAGTTCGCCAGGGCCGGTACTGGTGGCCCCATGCGGCCGGTCCTCGTGCGGGTTCCTTCAGGGAAGAGCAATACCGGATGGGCAGCCACCACACGCTTGAATGCCTTGAAGCTCTCCAGGGCCTGCCGCCGCTTCACTTCGGGGGTTTCATCCGCCAGCGCCTGGATCACCTTGATGGTGTTCACGCCGGCGGTGAAGAAGCGGCGCCAAAGTGTTCGGTAGGTCTTCTGACCCGCAAGAGAGAACAGGGAGCGCGAGAGATCCCCGAAGCCGACGCGATTGAGCAGTTGCTCGATGATGTGGGAGTCGGCATAGCTGGCATGGTTTGAGATGATGACCAGGGGCGATCCCGCCCGATGCCTATTCCATGCCTCCTGAAGGTGCGGGAGTCCCTCCACGCGGGAGTCACGACGGATGAAGGAACCGACAAACCAGCCTCCCAGGAGGCGGTTGATTTCGGCGGAACTAAAGACGGCGGCGTATGACAATCGCGAGTGCACGGCGGTGATATCGCTCCGTAGTGAAGCATCCTCGGGTTGACCGGAAGTGGAACGCACCATAAGGTAGCAGGACTCGCCCCGGAGGAAAGGGGGGAGTTTCTGCTCGGGTGGCGAACGTTCAGGGGTGCTGGACCTAGCGCACTCGTGGCTCGCTGCGCGAGGAACCCACAGGGTTCAGGTGGCAGTGCACCAACCAGATTCGAACCACTCCTCTTTCTAGATTTCGAATCTACTCCAAGAGGCGCCGCCTGACTGCCGATCTGACAGCATGATGGGAGAATGTCGCTGATGAGTGAGATCTGCTTGGTTGAGAGTGGGCAGTCTTGCGATCTCATGACAGTCGCTATCATGATCGGTTTCGGGGTCGGCGTATGGGCATTCGATTCCGATAGCGATATCGAGAGCGACAGTGCATCCTCCTCCCAAGCGGTACAGTGAACTGAGACGTGCACCGTGGACACCGTGCGCAGCGAGGCCATCTCGCCGGCCGCGTGGTCTCACCCAAACCCGAACCCTGAGACCTGAGTAACCACAGATGGGACTAACGACGCATCTTGTTGACATGATGGAGGGATACTCCAAGGCCCTCTATTCTTCCTTTTACCTGTTCAGGAACTATGACCTGCTGTTTGACTGCGGTGAGGGCTGCGCTGCACGGCTGGATCGTCATCAGTTCAGGGCTCGGTGGGTTTGCATCAGCCATTACCATCATGACCACAGCGGCGGCCTCAAAGGACTCTTCCTGGCCAGAGCCTATACCAAGGGCTCCAACGACCGCGAGATGACGGTGTTCTACCCTGATCGAAGCCCCTCCATGGAACGGCTTCGCCGCTGGCTCGATCGCGATTTGCCGCGGCTCCCCTTCCCGCTGGAATGGGTGGCCGTGGGGCCCGGATTCCGGCAGCGGCTGAGCCTTGAGGATGCCCGGGTGCCCGTTGATCTTGAGGCCTTTGCCGCCGATCATGCCGCCCGGGAAGCCTGCCTTGGCTTTCGGATTGTGGAGAAGCGCAAACGTCTGCGCCCCCAGTTTGTCGGGCATGCGCCCGAAGAGATCGCACGCCTTGCCCGTCAGATTGGTCATGACGCCCTTATGGAAGACTTTGAGAAGCCGACGTTGGTCTACTCGGGTGACTCTGACCCCCTTCCCGTGGAGCTGGTGCGGGGTGCTGATCTGCTCTTGCATGACGCGACCTTCCTGTCCGATCGCGACAAGGAAGAACCGGGCCATGCCTCGGTGGAACAAGTGCTTGAGCTGGCCCGCACGGCACACGTGAGCGGCGTCGTACTGGTGCACACCTCACACAGGTACAGCCTCCGGTCGGTGCGCAAGGCGATGCCCCGGCTTCTCAGGAGAACGGGCTACCAAGGCAATCTCTGGATCCAATGGCTGGATCAGACCGAACGCCTCGACGGTCCGCTGGATGGGGAGGTGAATGGGCCAAGAAGTGAAGAAGTAAAGAAGTGAAGAGGTCTATCTAGTGAGGAGTGAGGAGTAAGGAGATAGGAGTGAGGCAGTCTCCAGTCGGCAGTCGGCAGTCAGGACTAATACGCATTTGACATCAAAGATAGAGTAATGTACTATGCTGGGCAGAAGGAGGGATCTGCCCATGAGACGACCAGCCAGACTCGC
>JAFGKV010000225.1 GCA_016928395.1 Candidatus Fermentibacterota bacterium
GTCGCGCCCCGCGTGGGCGCGTGGATTGAAACACACCATAGCAGGGTAGCTGAGGATGAAAGGAGGTCGCGCCCCGCGTGGGCGCGTGGATTTGTTCCTTCTAGAGTCAAATCTTCAATCTACAATCATCTGTCCCGCGTCCTTGGCAGTGGCCCCCGTGGCCGGCTCTCTCCGCGCGGCCTGGATTCCCCGAACGCGTCGGGCAATGACAGGGGAGCGAGTGGAGGCCGACCTGCCGTATGCCGTGTGCGCGCCATTGAGGGGGTCAGGTGAGCGACTAATGGACGTTACTGCAAGAAGTGCCTCGCGGGGCGAAGGGGATGCCGAAGTCGAGGGCACTGTGCCACGAGGACCAGGATTGGACGCACCCGGAACCCTCAGAATGGAGGTGATCGCTCCTACCAAGCTGTCAAATCGAAACCGGCGACTCTGTCCAAGATGAAACCGGTGCTGACCGAGGCTGCCCGATCGATCCTCGACTCATGGCGTCCGTAATGCACGTTCTGCAGCAACGTCCCGTAGTTTGTAGTTCCCAGGCCCGTTTCCAGCCTCCGGGGCGAGGAAGCACGGCGCACGAAGAGTCTCGCGCGTGCTGACACGAAGCTGCCTGATGATTGCGAGGGGTCCCCGACCGGGCACCCAAACGCCCCGGTCGCCACGCCTATTGACGCGATGGTACTAGAATAGTATCATCGTGTCATGCCACCCAAGATCCGAGATCTCATTCGGGACCTGAAGACCGCCGGGTTCGTGGACCGAGGCGGGAAAGGAAGTCACCGCAACTTCACGCATCTCAGGAGAGCGAAGGTCACCCTGAGCGGCAGACTCGGCGATGATGCGAAGCCCTACCAGGTGCGGGATGTGCGGAAGGCAATCGAGGAAGTGAAGGAATGAAACGGAGCGACAGATACCTGAAGATCGTGGAGTGGTCGCCAGAGGACGAGTGCTATGTGGGCACCTGCCCGGGTTTGATGCTGGGCGGCGTACATGGAGACGACGAGGCCGCAGTGTACGCTGAGTTGTGCGACGTGGTCCGGGAGTGGATGCGCATCTACGAGGAAGATGGCGAGCCGCTGCCGGCTCCCACGGCAGGGAGGGAGTACTCGGGACGGTTCGTGCTCCGTGCCGGCCGCGAGCTGCACAAGGAATTGGCTACACGGGCAATGCGTCTAGGCGAGAGCCTGAACACTTACTGCGTGAAGGCGCTGGAGGCCAGGGTGCATGAAGCCCTAACTCCGCGTCGCGCGCGAGTCGTGAGGCATCGAAGCGTAGTTCCGCAGGGCGCTGGTGGTCGGGGGACACGTCTCGGGGACGTTGGTTCTGAAGTTACCGAACGAGACCCTGCAGGAGTGGAGCTGCAGGGGCGGTCTGGGCACGCAGGCAAGACGGAGACTTGCGCGCAACGAGATCGATGAGTGCGCGCCGATAGGTGCCGAAGGAGAATCTGAGCATGCGGGGTCAGCGTACCAGGGGACCGCAACGGGTTTCTTTCGACTTGTGACACAAAGACTTCCTTTCGTACCGGCACACGCCCGTCTTCCAACACCCTCCCGGTCAGGGCTTCCGCGCTCGATGGCAACTCCCTCGAGATCTGACGTCGCCGGCGGCTTCCGGCCATGGACATCGGTGGTGGTTGACTGGGGATAGGCTGTAAGATATTCTATTACGGTACTTGGAGAGGAGGTCATTATGAGAAGCACAATCACCATCAGCATTCCTGAGGACGTGCGGGAGGAATTGGACCGTGTGGCCACTGCAGAAGGCGTTTCCCGCAGCGACATCGTCCGGGAGTCCGTTCGCGACTACCTCTTCGTCCGACAGTTCCGATCCCTCCGAACGCGCATGATGCCCAAGGCTGCACGAAGGGGTGTTCACACCGATCAGGATGTGTTTGACCGCGTGTCATGAAGATCGTCCTGGACACCAACGTGCTGGTGGCGGCGTTCATCGCTCGCGGGACCTGCCACGAGGTATTGGAACACTGCATGGTCCACCACGAGGTGGTGGTCTCCACCCAGATACTCGACGAATTGCAGGAAGTCCTCATGCGCAAGTTCGACTACAGCCAGGCAGAGACGCACGCGGTAGTCGATCTGCTGCAGACGCGGGTCTTCTGTGTCACCCCGGCTCCCATGCCACTCCAAGTGTGCCGGGATCCTGATGACGATGTGATCCTGGCGACGGCTCTGTGCGGTAGATGTACGGTCATCGTGACGGGCGACACAGACCTGACCGACCTCGGCCGATACGAGGGCATCACCATCCTGACTCCGCGGGACTTCTGGGCGTTCGAGCAGGAGTTCGGGGGAACTTCGTGAGCCGCGAGCGGGGGTAACAGCCTGATCCGAGAAGAGGGTGGTCTTCGCCTTGCGGAACAAGCAGAGCGGGGGCTGAGAGTGGGGTCGTGTAGTGCATTGTGGGATTCGAGGTACGGGGATGAAAATCGGATTGAGGCCGCAGTGAGGAGACGGGGGAGGGGACGCCGGTTCCGAACTGGAAACGTCGTCGGATGAGGACCTTCGCCGCCTCGTACACGACAATGACGTGTTCGCACGTACTAGCCCCGAACACACGCTGCGTTTGGTGAAGGCCCTGCAGGCCAACGGCGAGGTTGTGGCCATGACGGGCGATGGTGTGAACGACGTCCCTGCGTTCGCGTAGAGCACAGTGTGGATATCGCCCCACTGCGCACTCGATATGGATATGGCCATATCCATATCCCCATCACCGTCGACGTCGCCGAAGCTCGCCACACCGATCTCAACACAGAGACACGCTGCGCTCCAGGCATAGCGGAGGGTCCGGAGAATCGCCGCAGGTCAGGAACAGCTCCGGACGACCATTGCCATTGAGATCCGTCACCGCCACAAACCAGCGTGTCGCCCATTCCTCCTCCGGTTCTGTCGGCACCTCAAGCTGGATGTCCCCCGACCACTCCAGCCTCCGTTCCCAGGCGTCGTCACCCGGCAGCCCCGTCCCGCGGTAGATCTCGACTTTACCATCCTGGGTCGTGAACACCATGTCGTCGATGCCGTCGCCGTCGATGTCGCCCGCATCCACCGACCAGGCGCGATGGGTGTAGAGCCCCCCCATGGAGAACACCCGATCATCCCGCACCCAGTCAGACGCCGTGGGTTGAGCTGCAGCGCTGGCGGTCAAGAGCGACAGACCGACCACCATGATGCCGATTCGTTGCCACATGACAACCTCCTTCCCAGCGGGAAGACCTGACCCGGTCCTTCAGCGCATCAGCACCACCCGCTGGGTTTGCTCTTGCCCGTTCCAGCACAACCGAAGAACGTAGACGCCTTGTGGGAGCAGGGAGGCGCCGCGCACCGTGTTCCACTCCAGGCGATGTGAACCGGCAGCCAGGCGTCCGTGTGCCAGCACCGCACGTTCCCTTCCACTGAGATCGAAGACCGACAGGCGAACAGGCCCGGCTTCGGGGATCGTGAAGCTAACGCTCACCTTCCCGGCAGTCGGGTTCGGCGCGACGCCGGACAGCGTGAATTCAGTTGGGTCGGGCGAAGGCCCGGAACCTGATGCCGGTCCCACGGGGAGGATCGTGCGCCAATCCAGCAGGTTGCCAAATATGGATGGGCATTGGAACCAGAGGACGGCGTCACCCGGCCTCCATCCGACGGTGGTGAACGTGCCCTGGTAGTCGCACCAACTGAGCTGTTGCAGCGGCACGTCCAGCGTGTCACCGCCGGGCGTGAGGATGGTGAGCAGCGGCGGGTAGGGAGAGTCACAGTGGGAGTTCCAGTAGACGTCGACATCGACCTGCGTCCCCGTGTCCGGTTCCGCCGGGGTGAGGGTGAAGGAGAGCGAACCCACATACTTCCGCTCCGCGAAGTAGTTCCGTGGCATGGGGTTGAGGAGCGATTGGGATGCATCCCGGTACGATTCGGTCCACACAGGTGGCGCTGGTGGAGCCGAACCGGTGAGGAGCCCTCGCCACGCTTCGTCGGTCATCCGCTCATCGTACGGCACCGTGAACTCGTAGTAGGGAACGTGCACGCCGCGAGTAAGCACTATCACGTCCGCACGGCGAACTGCCACCAGCATCACCCATGGATAGCCGACGCCTTCTTCAAGGGCCTGGAAAGTGACAAGGTCCGTGTGCACATCGGCGATTACCGGGGTCTGCGCTATCTCCTCCCAGTCAGGTTCGCCGGGGTGAAGCCATTCCTCCTCCACCGAGATGATGACCTGCAGACTGGCACCGATGGCACCCAGGAGCCCATCCTGCGCGGGAGAGAGCTGCCCATCCGTCAACTCAAGCAACGATATCTCCCGCAGGTCGCGGCACAACGCGCCGAGGCGCGCCAGCCTCTCCGCTTCCAGTGGGCCAAGTAACCCAAGACCGCTGAGCCCTGAATGGGTATACTCGGCCAACGCCGCAAGCCTCGCCCAGAGGTAAGGATTGGGCTCGACATAGTTAAGGAGGAGTGCCGCTCCGGGCGGAGCACATAGCGCGTATGACTGCTTCGCATACAGGATCGTGTCATGGCGCAGCTCTCCCCAGCTCATGAGCGACGTTGACAGCTCCCTATCCGACCAGGCGGGATTGGTCATGAACACCGGCCACCCTTCGCCTTTCTCGAAGAGGAGCGGCATGAGGGAGTAGAGCCAGTTGTAGTAGAGGTTCCCGGCCCATGTCGAGTCTGAGACCGATGCCATGTACTCCCGCATGGAGTCGAGCTGCGCTACGTACTGCGGATCGGTGAACTCGCCGTAGACCTCATCGAGAATCTCCCGGGCGCGATCGCAGCCTAAGGACGCCATGATGTCCAGTCCGCGAGGTGTGGTTCGCACGCAATGAGGGAAGACGACCTGCTCGAAAACGTAGGAGTCGGGGATGAATCGCTGCCCCATGAGACGCATCCCCAGGAATGAGGCATTGGCGATCTGCGGGCCGGCGAACTCCTCCCGTGCCTGGTCAATGAACTGGCCCAAGAGCACCACGTCTGCCAGATCGGCCACGCTCAGGTCCGCCAGGGGAGCCCCGTAGACCGTCTCAGCAAGGGTCTCATACTGCTGGGGCGTCACGTCATCCGACCGCCCCACGAAGAACACTGTCGGCCAGTAGATGGCGTGCCAGTCGGTTTGAGTCTGTGAATGCAGTGCCATATCCCTGGCCAAGAGGAGAGCCGAAAGGGTGTGGTCCCGAACGAATCCGTCGGGGAACTCCTCGTCCAGCATGAAGGCCATCCTCCCGTACCACATCATTGCTCGGAAGTAGGCTGCCAGGGTATCGTTGGTGGTGTAGTGGCCCCTCACCAGGTACTGGGAGTAGTCTTCGTCATAGCTGAACGAGGGAGACATCTGCATTCCGGCGTGCTCGTAGATGAGGTTCAGCTCCTGGCTCACAAGGTTCGTAACGGAAGCCGGAGCCTGGAACGTCGAATCCAAGAGGCTTGCAGCAACACAGTGGAATGCCAGAAGCCTGGTAGCCGCGGAGAGCTCCGCGGCTGAGGACGCCTCATCGTAGGTACCCAGCGCCGCGGCGACCAAAGTGGTGTTCATGGTCTTCAGCGTGTCGAACAGATTCGTCAGTTCCGCCTTCTTAAGGATCCAGTCGAACAGCACGTGATAGGCATGCAGGAATGCGTCGGTCGAGACGAACGTGGGGACCCCGGTTTCGCGGTTTTCGTTGTAGACGTCGTACACTTCGGCCCTGCCCGGTGCCGGGATCACGATGAAGGAGTTGGCCGCCAGCAGGGCTTTCTCCTGCTCGGTCAGCGTGAACTGGTCGGCGTTGATCACATTGGAGAGGTCGGGCTCGATCTCCCACGGGGCGACATCGGGCGTTACGGTCACCGGAATGGGCACATAGGTCCCGAACGGATTGGTCATCGGTTCGGTGATGTCCGCCAGCATGTGATCCAGCGCCCACCCAGACGCGGCCAAAACGATGATGAGAACAACTGCCGCCTTCATGACGCGCCTCCTTCTTGTGGAAATCTTTACCTGATCAGCACCACCCTGGCCGACGCCCTCGCATCGCCTGCCTCTGCCGAACAGACGTACGTCCCGCTGGGCACGCGAAGGCCGCGGTCGTCGAGACCGTCCCAGACGAGACGGTGCGTGCCTTCCGGCAGAGGTGATGCGGCTACGATCCGGACGCGTCGTCCACCAAGGTCGAAGACCGACACATTAACCGGGCTTGGCTCCGCCAGGAACAGCCCAAACGGCGTCATCCCCGTGCTCGGGCACGGACCAACCAATCTCAGTTGCAGGCCTGCCTTCCAAGCGGGCAGCACGGGGCACCCCAACCCGGTCGACCTCGCCAGCCTCAGCGTGCCGCCCGAACGGAAACAGATGCAAGGGGCATCGTTCCCATCCAAGGCGAGAGACGTATAGTCGCCCAATTCATCCAGATCCTGAACACGCCACCCCGACTCATCGCGTTGGGCGTACCGCACTCTATGGAAGACATGGTTCTCCGGCCACGATTCAACAACCTCTGTCCTGCAGTAGCCGACATGCGGATTGCCGTTGCTGTCCAGTGCAAGGGAGGCATAGCGCCCCATGGTCCAATCATCGTACGGGATGTCGACGGTCTCGAATGTCCATTCGCCGTTCGATTTGAGGGCATACTCGAGGCGGCCGTTCACGGAGTAGGCAACATGCGGTTGATTCGAGGCATCGACGGCCAGCGAGGCAGCATCTATCGCTCCACTCGAGTCCACCAGTCCACTGATCCATCCGGAGTCGGTCAGGTGAGCATACATGAGCGCATCGGTGCGCTGCATCCCCTCTTGCGAGACGGTGTAGCTGTACACGACGGAGGGAATGCCAGCGAGATCAAGGGCAATTGACGGGCAACTCTGGCCGCGCTGGTCGATCAGGGACACTTCCCATCCCAGTTCGGTGGAGTGTGCGTAGAAGATCCCTGACCCGTCGAGCCCTGTGCTGATTATGTGCGGCCTGTTCATGGTGTCGACGGCAAGGTCGCACGCACCCGCGAAACCGATCTCGCTGGTGGTCCAACCGCTGTCATCGCGCACGGAGTAGCAGAGATTGCCGGGTGGAGACCAGAACGACACATGTGCACGACCATCGCCATCCTCCGCCAGTGACGAGTGCTGGCCCACCGACTGGTTGATCAGATGTCCCATCGCGACAGTTTCATATCGCCACGAGAACCCATCCCAGAATGCATAGTCAAGATCACCACGCTCATATCCCAGCGACCTGCAGTAGCTGACATGAGGATTACCCTCCGGATCCATGGCGAGCGAGCAGTACTCGCCCACCCCGAGGCCCTCACTGTCTGCCACTTCGAGGATCCACCCCGCGGAGTCAGGACACGCGTATTCCAGCATGCTGTGGAAGTTGTAGCCATCATAGTAGGCATAGCTGTAGACAATGCGTGGTGCACCCAAGGGATCGAGGCCTATCGAAGTACTGTGATGCGAGAGGATATCCTGGGTCCAGCAGATGGTCACGATCTCCCACGTCGAACCGACCTTCGTTGCATACTTGTGCTGCTCGCTTGCCCCAAAGCTGATGTGCGGAGTGCCATCTTCCTCAAGCACAAGCGATGTGGCGCCTCCGCTTGACCCTTCCGCTCCCACTGTCTCTTTCACCCAGACCGATCCATCCCAGGAAGCATACTTCAGATTGCGGTGAGCCCAGTCCCAGTAGCTGATCCGGGGATACCCCTGGCTGTCCAGCGCGATCGAGCAGTACTCACCCACCCGGTCTGACTCGTCAACTGTGTCGACCCGCCATTCGACAGCTATGCGCCATGCGTGCTTTAGGCTCTGCGCCGTGCTGTCGAAGTAGGCAACATGAGGCGTTCCGTCCGCATCGAGCGCGAGCGATGTGTAGAACTCGGCACCTTCAGAGCCCGGTACGGCTTGGATGGTCCATCCGGAGGCGGTGAGAGCCGCAAACTTGAGCTTGTCGCCGGTCACATCACAGTAGCTGATCCGAGGGAAACCCTGATTGTCGAGGGCTACGGAGGTGGCGCTCCCCACGTCGCCTGCGCTGTCCACGGCATGGATCGACCATTGCGCACCATCCCAGAATGCGTAGCGCAGATCGCCGTTCCGGGCATCGAAGTAGCTGACATGCAGGTGATCGCCTTGATCGATCGTCACGGACGCGTATGCCCCGACCTCGGCACTCTGGTCAACGATCTCATCATGCCATCCGGTTCCATCGCGCCAGGAGTGGTACAGACGATCGCCACCATAGATGAGGTGGGCTCGCCCCTGGCTGTCAATCGCCACGCACCGGTCAGTCGTGAGTTCGAACTCCCTGGGCCAATCGATGGTCTCAACCGCCCAGCCAAGGTCCTGAGCGATCGACGGTCGCGGAAGAGCTGTGCCGAAGAGTGCCACAGCCGCGAATATCGCTCGGCCGAGAGCCAGCCACGTGGCTCTGGCAGTTCTTGCCGTTTCTGACCGTTTCACCTCAGCCCCCTTTCATCGCCTGTGCCTCGACTCAGAGCACCTGGTAGGAACACTGAGCCAACAGTCAAGACGGCGCTCCCAGTGAACACCCATCCCCTACCTGATCAGCACCACTCGCGTCGACGCCCACGCACCTCCCGCCTCCGCCGAGCAGATGTAGGTGCCACTGGGCACGCGAAGGCCGCGGTCATCGAGGCCGTCCCAGATGAGGCGGTGGGCGCCCTCGGGCAGAGGCGAGGCTGCCACGATCCGGACGCGCCGTCCGCCAAGGTCGAACACCGACACATTGACGGGGCTCGGCTTCGCCAGGAACAGCCCGAACGGCGTCACGCCCGTGCTCGGGCATGGCCCTTCGATGCGGAGGGTCAGATCGGAAACGTCCGGCGGTGTGCCATGCACCCAGAGGCCTTCGCCGGTAGAGAACGCGTACTTGAGGGAACGCGTGCCAGGGTCGTAGTAGCTGACGTGGCGATGGTCTTGACTGTCCAAGGCGAGCGAGCAGTACTCACCTGTTCCATACGAATCGTCAATGATGCCGATGTGCCAGGTCTCCCCATCCTTCCAGGCAAACCGCAGATCCTGTTCCCCTCCTTCCTGGGAGTAGCAGATGAGAGCGCGGCCCTGGCTGTCAATGACAAGGGAGGAGTATCTGCCGACATTCGGCCACGGATCGACAGGCTCTATCTCCCAGCCCGCCCCACCGTCGTGGGCGTACCGCAGTCCATAGTCGAGGGAGTAGCTGATATGCGGCCTCCCGGACGCGTCGAGTGCAATGGATGGCGTCGAGCGGTAGGCCATGCTGCTGTCGATTCGATCGATGCGCCACTCGGAATCCCGTCGGCATGCATGGAAGAGGTGGTAGCCGTCCTGATAGGCGAGGTGCGGATTGCCACTGGCGTCGAGTGCCATGGAGGGACACCATCCGGCACCAACGGTCGTAGTCGTCCAGCAATTGGCGCGCTTGACGGCATAGGCAACGTTCTCACACCAGCTCAGACGTGTCGAGTATGCGACATGTGGCGCCAGTCCCTGATCAACGGCAACTGCAGTCCGGCACTGATAGTATGTAGATCCAGTGATCGACCCCACTGCATCGATGGACCATCCTTCGCCATTGTTGCGGGCGAACCTTACGGTGCTGCCGGAGTGGTAGGCGATGGAGGGAAAACCGGCAGCATCAACGGTGAGCGATGCAGCGGTGCCCGCTGAACCCAAGGTGTCTACACACTCCACGATCCAGGTCACGCCATCCCAACGAGCGTACCGCAGATCGGCTCGGGACTTGTCGTAGTAGGCAATCGACGGCGCACCTTCAGGTGATGCGGCAATGGACGACCACCAGCCCGGATCGTCTTCGTGATCGACAAGCTGACTACCCTGCCAATTGATTCCCTCCCGCTTCATGATCCGAATCTGACAACGTTGCGTGGAAGGGTCCTTTCGTACCCAGGCCACCCACGGAGCACCATTCCCATCGACGTCGAACGACAGGCACTGAGCGAGCGCACTCACCGGTGCGCCTTCCTGGTGCCACCCGGCGCTATCTTTCCATATGTAGCGGAGAGCGGGCCCGCTCAAGTAGCACGCGTGCACGTGATCCTGGCCGTCAACATCGCACGAAAGCCCCCTGACGTGGCCGGCATTCTGAACCGCGGTCTCAATAGCCCAGTGAGATCCATCGTTCCAGGCATGCATCACCGAATAGGTGGGATAGCCCAGGGCGCCAACCATGTGTGGGTGATTCGCCGAGTCGAGCCCCAGGGAGACGTAGTAGGCGTCACTCCAGTACTCCTGGACAACCCAGCCCGACTCGTTCTTGAAGGCGTACTTGTTCCCGTTGTATGCGATATGCGGTCGGTTACTGACATCAATGGCGAAGGACAGAGTTCGCGAGTACCAGCATGTCTCCGTTCCGACCTGCGCGATGTACCAACCGTCATAGGTGGTTCGGTACCCGTAGAGGAGTCGCGCCGTGCCATCCATGCTTCGATAGCAGACGTTGACTTGATTGAGGCTGTCGATCGCAATGCATGGCTTAGTCGCCGAGTAGCCATAGTCCAGAACCCGGGTCTGCCAGCCTGACGAAGTCTTCGTGCCGTAGCGGAGCTCGTGCGAACCGTAGCCGCCCGAACGAGCGGCCCCATAGAGGACATGTGGAACGCACAGAGAATCCACCGCAAGGGCAGCCGCGCCTTTCGAGAACTCACTCCCGTCAACCAGTTCCGTGTGCCAGGCGATCCCATCGGACCAGGCATACCAGAGCTGCAGTCCCGCGTACCCCCCCGTGTGCCAGTAGATGACATGCGGGTGTCCCTCCCGGTCGGTGCGGAGACTGCGTTCGCCCATAGAGTCGAACCACTTCGGCCCATCCACGAAAGTGATCTCCCAATCCTGGGCGAAGCAGGGCAAGGAAGTCGCGAGAACGGCCGCGGACAAAGTGAGAGCTGCGAGACGCCAGAGAGAGCCATGCCCCTTGAGTGCGAGAAACCAAGTTCTGCTCATCGATCCCACCCTGCTTTCCTGATGCTCAGTCGGGGACCGAGTGGGCCAGGGCCATGATTCACAGTGCGTCCCTCCCTATCGTGCCAAGATGCAGCGTGTGGTGAGGACTGCACGTGGCGTCGTGAGGCGGCAGACGTAGGTGCCGGAGGGGATGTCGGAGGCGTCCCACGTCACGGTGTGTCTGCCAGCTGATTGGCGGCCTTCGAACAGGATCTTCACCAAGGCTCCGCGCGCATCATACACCGCGACCCGCACATCGGCCGGTGTAGGGAGCGCGTAGAGGAACGACGTCCCGCTCGCGAACGGATTGGGCTTCGTCGCCAACAGGTGGTACGCGGGTCCTTCCCACGGTTCGGCCCCCATCTCGCAGTCCAGGGCAATCGACATCTCCACCGTGGTGTCGGGCCAGATCTGCACAGAGGTCAGCTCGATCGGGCATTCTTCGGCTTGGACCGACATGTACTGCAGCCTCGCATAGTTGTGAATCCGAAACTCCCCCGTCTCGTCCGTCATGGCGAAGATCGGGTTCCCCATGATGTCATTGCCGTACACGACGCGCACCCCCTCCATCGGTGTTCCGAGGCTGTCGGTCACGATCCCGTGGATGTCCCCCATGGCGTTCAGCGAGTCGTTCGGTGCACCCATGGTCGGCGACGCATCGAGGTAGTAGAACGTGAGACTCGTCGAGATCGAATACCCCGGTGGAGGTGAGGCGATGAACGCCCCTTCCACGGTTCCGAAAATCAGCTCGTCGACGGGTAGATTGGGAAACCACTCCGGCTTCCAGATACGCAGGGTGTCACCCTGCGGGTCGATGCGCAGCGGCCGGAGGAGGTCGTCTTGGGTGACGACCAGGTAGTCCTCCAAGGGAACATCGGGTCTGAACTCTGCTGTGTCCGACATGGTGGTGAGAAACCATGTCGAGAGCTCTTCCCACGGGGTCATCTCGAGCCGCCAGCCGATCACGTCGAAAGTGAGTTCGGAGAACACCTGCTCGACAACGGGATTGGCCACTGTCGGCCCGACCGCTCCAAGCAGGACTGCTGCACCACAGATCACCAATCTCATCACTCCACCTCCTTCCAGACGATGTCAAGGTCACACACCGGCATGAACTGGCTCCGATGGATACGGTGTATCCGCCAGGCGGCGGCATGCTCCACTGAGTCTGGGGCAATTGAAATGTGTGTGAGCTCCAGACTCCGCGGGATGTGAATGAGGAAGTCGGCGGAACGTAGCGGCCGGCCCCACCTCTGCGTCGTAGTCAGGATGTAGCGGAGCATGCTTCGGGGTGTGCGTTGGACATAGGTCACGCGAAAGTCGAAGGAATCGGAACCGGCGATCCGCGCCGGGAACCGGATGCCTTCTGCGTTTCCGGCATACGAGATGGGAAGCCCTGTGGCGAGATCGGTCACAGCCACGCTGTCGGGATACGGCAGGCCGGGGCCGATCGCGAACGGATAGTACAGCATCCGTCCACCGGAATCGCCATCGGAGACCAGGTGATAGTCGCCGATGATCGTGCACCGGTCACCGTGAATGGTGATGTCGATACGTTCGGAGCGGAACTCAAGTTGACCGGGTGCCGCGTGGCCCGGCGCGCAGACGAGGAGTCCTGCAACGAGGGCAGGCAAGGTGTAAGATCCGGCGCGGTGCAGTCTCACGGGGCACCTCTAGGGGCCGTTACGATGCGTGGACTTGGCACACATCACCCCTTCCCTCCTCGAACCAACGGCAAGAGAAGACACGTTTCGTGGATCAAGATACGCGCGACATCGCCGAAGTGCACCCGTAGGCAAGGGTTCCCCGGCGCGTGGGCAGCGAGAGTCTCTGGGAGCCGACGACAATACCCATAAACGACCCTGCTGCCCACGCGCACCCGCGCGATGTCGCGCGGGCCTGCCGATGCTCACCTGCTCCCGACCCCTCCTGCGAAGCTGTCCAACTGCCGGACGGCTTCTTCTGCGGCACACGTTGCTGACTGCTGACGATACCACGGTGCCCGGCCGCGTGCGTCCCTCCGGATAAACCGGAGAGAAACGCATACCCGGTGCGTCCAGGCGCCATGGTGGGATACAACACCTCGTCTCAGTCGACCTCATGCCCGCCTCCCGGTCTGAGAGTTAGGCCGGAGTTCGCCGGGGCAGGGGACGGGGCGCGTCGATCCAGCGATCCACACGCCCCGTCCCGCAGCCTCCTCCCTCGCAGCGATGGCAAGGCGTGCGATCCGGCATGCGACCGAAGCCGCGCGGGCTTCTACTTGCACAGACCGTGCCGGAATCACGCAGGGCCACGAGACATCTTTGGGCGGCGCTCGCGGCCCCCGGGGGCCTGAGCCAAACCTCCACGGAGCCGAGGTGGGGCATACGCGGCACCGGCCCATGCAAATCGTGCACGCCCCGGCATGCAAAGCTTGCGCGGTGGAGAAGAAGGAACGGGAATCCGGTGGGTGAGGTTCGAAAGACCAGAAAACCAAAGACCCGAGGGGGTGAACCGAAAGACGCGATGGATTCTTGGGTGGGATTACGGTGAACTCATACTCCGCTGTGTGTTCGCTCTCGCGCCGCCAAGGGGATCGAATGTAGGGGCAGGGCTAGCCTCTTGCCCGCCCGCGGAGGCAAAGCTCCGCTTTCGCAGAGCAACCTTTGTGAACACATCTGTGGAACATGCGGAGGGCGACCAGAGGCGGTCGCCCCTACGACGGTTGGGGCGCACTATTTCCGTAGGGGCGAGACTCTGTACCCGCCCGTGAAAGCCACGACCTATCCAACCTTCGTCCGCCATTCATCGAATCATCCACCCGTCCAATCGGCCAACCCTCTACTCTCAACCTCGAAGAATCCGAGTGCACCCCGCGCCCTCTGAGGCCAGCCTGAACCCCTGAAACTGCGAGCGAACCGGCAGACCAGCCCTAGTGCAGTGTGCCGCCTGCGGCGATCCCGAGGGAAGTTCCCGAGCCGATCACGCGAACCGAAACCGTCGGCCCGAGTAGCACATCCGCGACGCTGCCCGCCCACACGGCCACTACGCCGTAGCCCAGGAGACGCCGGATCTTGTGGGCTCGGTTGTAGTCATCATAGGCCGAGGAGATCTCGCCTCCCGTGGCACGCAGGTAGCGCGCATGGGTGTCGTCTTCCCACGTGGCCGCCGCAACCCATCCGGCCAACCCCGATAAGCCGACCGCGGCGAAGGCCACTCCTCTGGTCTTGCGTCCCATGGTCCACTGGCCCCATCCCGGGACAAGCATGCTCCGAAACGCCGCGCCGGGGCGGCTGTCCTCCAGCACCAGGTAGACGGCCGCGGATTCGCCCTCGGCTTCCGCCCCGCTTAGAGCCCGCGCAGCCTCAAACTCGGAGAGGATCTTCGGCGACACCTCGCGCGGATCCAGTTCGATGGACGGATCAAGGGAAAGCGCAACACCGAAGCTGGCCCGGGCTTTCGGGCGATCCCCCAATGCTGCCTGTCCGAATCCTTTCCACAGATGAAGCCCGGCCAGCTCGGGCAGGCTCAGCCCGATTGACTGGGCCAGCAACGAGTCCACCCGTCCGATCATCTGCTGATAGCGTCCAGAGTCGAAATCGTCGCGAAGCGGCGCCGGCATATCCGTCATGGAGAACACCGCACACGCCATGAGGGTGAGGATGACCACGAGCTACCGGATCCTCATGATGGGCCGTGCCACATGCCCATCCGCGTCGATGCTGACCATGTAGACACCGGTAGGCATGTCGGCGCCCGGACGGAATCGGGCGTAGGCCTCATGTGACATCCCCTCAGTGCGACAGACCATCCTGCCGTCCAGCGAATGGAGTGCGATGCTCCACCGTCCGGCGACTCTCAGGCTCGCGGAGATCTCGACCTCGTGCCTGAACGGGTTCGGCCAGACGGAGAGCAGGAGTGGCGGGGGACCAACCGGCTCATGCGCGAGAGCATCCACCGTCTCCAGGTCCGCACGCTCACAGGTTCCCGTGGCCTCATACCCGACCGGGCCGGTCCCCCCGGCCGCCACCACGTATCCTCCGACAGTACCCCCCGCCATACGCGACCGTGCGACTCCCATGTTCTCCAGAGGCACCCACGCTCCGGTGATCGAGGACATCACCAGAACATCCCGGCTTGCTCCCTCAGTGCCCTCCCCTCCCATCAGGATCAAAGAAGACCCGAACTCGCAGGCCAAAGCGCTGCCCCGGGCGCTGGGAAGCCCTGGGCCTTCCACCCATGTTCTGTCAGAGAACACCTCGGTGGTCCGGAGCGGGCCGTGGAAGTAGCCGCCGGTGATGACTGGGCTGCCCATGACCCCGCCCGCCGCGGCGACGCTGCGGGCCTGACTCAGCGCCTGCTCCAAGGCAAACCCTGTGGCAGGCCCGTAACGATAGACAGTGGCCAGAAACTCGCCGCTCGCATCCAGCCCGCCAACGACCAGGGCGGATCCTCCGTCCAGAACCACGGCGCACGCTCCCCGAAGGGCGACGGGCAGCGTGTCAGCGTGGACGACCCAGGTGCCCTCACCAGGCCGCCACGACCACACGGTAGCGGAGAGTGTATTGTCTGCAGTGCTGCCGCCGAAGAGGTAGATCCTTTGCCCGATGAGGGCGCAGGCCATGTCGGCCCGGGGCGCGGGAAGACCGGGAAAACCTCCAACCCACCTGTCCTCGGCCGGCAGGTAGGCCTCCACCACACTCTGGAGGCCCTGATCTCCGGTGCCTGATCCGCTGCGCACACGGCCTCCCATGACATAGAGCGTGTCGCCCTTGACGGCCGAAGCCGCATCCATCCGTGGCGTAATCATCCTCGCGCACGGATGCCACGCCGTCGCGAAGAGCGGCCATGCCGGGAATGCCAGCACAAGAACGATCAGTGTACGTCGCATGACGAGATCCTCCGTGTGGGCTCCATATGCATCTACCGTTCCGGAGTCTTGCGTAGATCGATTTCGATGGAAATCGTATCGCCCGGGCCGAGGCGTACCCGTTCGGCCTGACTCGAAAAGAAGGGGTTCTCGGCCATCACTTCATGGGACCCCGGCCACAGCGCGATGGGTTCGGCCAGCGGAGTCGTTCCCACCGGCACGCCATCCACCTGCAAGGATGCCCATGGGTCGGTCAGCACGCGGAGAAACCCAAGGCTGTCTGCCAGCGACACGAAAAGCGATTCCCGGGCTCCGGGCGCCAGATCCACAGCCGCGTGGACCTCGGGGAAGGTCAAGTGTCTCATGGTTATCTGGTACCGTCCCGCCGGCAAGGTCAGCGGATCGGTCAACGGTGTCGTGTCCCGTACCTCTCCGTCAATCATGATCTCGGCCCAGGGCACGGTAGCGATCCAGAGCGCGGCACGCGTGGGGTCTGCGGCCTCTGCAAGAGGTGGAATGCCTCTCGGGACCGGAGCAAAGACGGGTTCCGCCGGGATGAGGGTTGTGTTCCTCGAACGCTCTGAGACCTTTGCCGACGGAATCATGGATGATGAGTCGACCACCGCCGCCGCAACTGGTGCTAGAGTGGGAGACGCGATCTGTGCGATGATCGTATCATGGGAACCGGCATTCGACCCTGGTCCGGCCGGGGCGAGTGACGCGGCGCGGCGGGGCATCCGCAGCACCGCCATCCCAACAAGTACACAGAGCACCGCCGCCCCACCGGCGACCCAGGCCCGAATCGGCCTCCGGTCAGCAGGCACCACCGGGCCGGGCCCGCCCTGCAGGAGACCCCTGGCCTGGGCAACGCCCTCGGGTCTTTCCGACGGGTTTTTCTCCAAGAGTCCGGCGATGAATCGCCGTGCCTCCGATGGTGTGCCCGGCGGCAGGGACTTAACGGGATCAGCCTCCAGGAGCCCGTGTACGACCTCCTGGAATGTCTGACCAGGAAACGCCCGCCGCCCGGTCAATGCCTCGTACAAGGTCGCACCCAGGCTGAAGAGATCGGAGCGAAAATCGGTGGCGCCACCCCGGAGGGTCTCCGGATCAAGGTAGGCGGGAGTGCCGACCAGTGTGTCACTCTGGGTCGCCGCGGGGCTCTGTAGAAGACGGGCCAGGCCCAGGTCCGCCAGTTTCGGCCCCTTGTCGCTCAGCATGATGTTCGAGGGCTTGATGTCGCGATGAAGGATCCCTGCTTCATGCAGCGCTTCCAACCCGTCCAGCAGCGCCAGGGCCATTGGCTTCAGCTCGTCCCACGTCAGGGCACCCTCCCTGATTCGCTGTGCCAGGTCCGGGCCGCGCACGAACTCCGAGGCCAGGTAGAGCCTGTCTTCAGCTTCGCCGAAGTCCCAGACCTTGACCACCGCGGGATGATCGATCCTGGCCAGGGCCTTTGCCTCCCGCTCGAACCTCCCCCGACGCTCGGGCCAGTTGAGCCCCCCCGCCACAAGTACCTTGAGGAAGACCTCCCGCTCCAGATGCACATGAACGGCGCGGTAGGAGAGGGCCTGCGCGCTTTCGCCGATGGGCGCGATGATCCTGTACGGGCCGATATCAGCCATGCCATTCCTTCAGCTTGTACTGCAGCCAACGAAGGGAGACGCCGAGGGAATAGGCCGCCTGGGTACGATTGCCGCCCGTACGCTCAAGCCTCGCCAGCACGGTGCGTCTGATCACGTCTTCCAGGGGTTGAGCCTCTGCCTTGTCCGAAGGAGGCGGTGGGGTCCGGCAGACGCCGAGCTCCAGATGCTCGTCGGCTATCCACTCACCGTCGCTCACCAGAACTGCCCGCTGAATCACGTTACGAAGCTGCCTGACATTCCCCGGCCACCCATAGTTCAACAGAGATTCCCTAGCTTCCGGTGCCAGCTCCTTGAATGGCACACCGGCCTCACGGCAGAAACGGCGCACGTAGCTCATGGCGATGAGCAGCACATCGTCGCCCCGCTCCCTGAGCGGGGGCAGCGCGATGGTAAACACGTTAAGACGGTAGAACAGGTCTTCGCGAAACCTTCCGGCGCGGAGTTCCTCACCGATGTTCTTGTTGGTGGCCGCGATGACGCGCACGTCGACCCTTACAAGCCGGGAATCGCCCACCGGCCTGAACTCGCCTTCCTCAATGACGCGCAGTAGCTTGGTCTGAGTCACGGGGGCCATGTCGGCTACCTCATCCAGGAAGAACGTGCCGCCGTGGGCCATCTCAAAGAGGCCTTTCCGATCGGCCACGGCGCCGGTGAACGATCCTCGCTTGTGGCCGAACAGCTCGCTCTCCAGGAGTGTCTCGGTCAGCGAGCCGCAGAACTGCACCACAAAGGGGCCCACGCTTCGCGGCCCCTGGGAGTGGAGGCTTCGGGCCACCAGCTCCTTGCCGGTGCCACTCTCGCCGAGGATCAAAACCGGTGCGTGGGTGGGGAGCGCGGTCTCCATGAGCCGGAATACCTGACGCATGGCTGGGCTTTCTCCAATGAGACCTTCATCAGCGACCCGGTCGCGCAGGGAGCGGTTCTCGGCAGCCAGGCATTCCACCACTCGCGCCCCGTCCAGTGCCACGGCGCCAAGGGTCGCGAGGGCTTCGAGGAACTCCAAGGCATCCCGATCAACCGATGCTTCGGCGCCGCGCCAGTCAAGGTAGAGGGCTCCCAGAATTCGATCGCGGACTCTCATGGGCACACACGCGACGGATCTGATACCGTGGAGTACCACACTTTCTGCCGAATCAAACCGTGGATCCGACGACGTGTCGATCGTGAGCACCGAGTTGCCCTGATCCAGGGCCAGAAGTACCGCGGATCCGGAAATGGCCAGCAGGCTGTGAGTCGCCTCCCTGTGGAACCCTCCCGCCGTTTCCACGCGAACAGCGCCCTCGGCGAATCCACCGGCCTCCGGCTCTTCACGAAGCACCGCAAAACCGCGCTCCGCCTCCAGCATGGTGCACGCCGTCTGGACGAGAGCGCGTAGTAGTTCGCCAGGATGGTGGATACCGGCCAGTTCCTTGGCCAGTGCCCGAAGTGCTTCATACTTCTCGCGATCGCTTCTCCTCTTCATGGCACCACCTTGAACGCCGCTTCACGGGATCGGCCGCTGTTACCAAATGAATCGATGGTGTAGAGGGCCCAGTAGTATGTACCGACGCTCAAGGATGTACCCACCCGAGCCGAGTCGGTCAGCGCGGGGTAAAGCGGGCTTTCCCACGCCGTGGTCTGAACGCCGCTATCAATCCGGACCACGATGACCCGCAAGGCCGATGGATATGCCGGAACAGGGGGAACCCATTGAAGGAGGGGTGTTCTGCCTACTTCCTCCAGCCCCGTGGGTGATAGCAGCGTGGCGACCTCCCACACGACACGCACCAGGAGCTGTGTCTTCGGTGTTGACGTCGCCCCCTGCCCATCCATGGCCTGAAACAGAAACTCCTTGCCGACGAAATCCTCCGCATTGAACGGGAATCGGGTGGTCTCGTTCAGAATCGCGGAGAAGTTCCCCGGCACCGACCCCTGGTCCAATACCACCACGTCACTGCCGACGGTACACCACACGCTGTCGAGATCACCCATGCCATCGGGGTCATCGACTCGGGCGGTGAGGCTGATCCACTCCTCATACGAACCCGACGGCCACGTTTCCTCGTGGGCCGACGTCACGGATGCCTGAAAGATGACGGGCAGGGCGTTCAGGTAGAACTCGGCAGTGTTCCGCGAGGGGCCACTCGGAGGGACGACAAGGGTACAGGGAGCGAAAGCAGTTCCGGCCGTGACGACCACGACCGACTCTGGCGGAAGGTAGAGCAGTGAGAAGGCGCCGCTGGAATCCGTGGAGTCGAGTATGCCGAAGCACGGTGCGGCCACCTGCACGCCCTCCAGGGGGCGATGGGGAGGAAACAGGCTCATCACGTGGCCGTACACGGGGGCGAATCTGCCCGACTGCGGGTCGAGAGGATTGTCGCGGGGGGCATCGCCCAGGCAGGAGCACATCGCGAGCATGATGAGCCACCACGGCCTCGGGATCCCCCGCTGTGGCCGCGGTACTCCGTACAGTGCTCCCTCTGTCGCTCTGAGAGTGTGGCCCACTGCACTGCCCCGGTGCGTGCCTTGATGCAAGTGCCCGGCGTCTGCAATGCCGGGTGATGGTTGACACGAGAGAGAAACGCCCTGACGCGCGGGCGTCAACCCCCATCGCGGCGGTGGAGGTCGACGCACACCCAAAATCCGACGATCTCGGGCCGAGACCAAGCTGGTAGTCTGCAGCCGATGGCTGATAGATTCCTGCGCCGCGGGACCAGAGCTTGCCACTCGCGGATCGGTGAGACGATTCTTGGTGTTCTTCCCCTTGTTTGAGAGTCCGCCTTCAAAGGGCTGGAGGTGAACCGCCCCAGGCTGTAGCCACGTCGCTCTGCGACGTGTCGCCCGGCGCAGAGCTTGGTCCAGCACCGCTGGATGCAGAGCGCCGGGGCTACAACTCGGCGTACTCTCCACCTCGAAAACTGAGTGCGCCCGCGCCCTCAGAGGCCCGACTGAACCCTGGATCCTGAAACCTTGTCTGAGAAGGAGACTGGCGCGTGGATGATTGGACGCAACGTGATGTGCTGCTCATATTCGACCTCGACGGTACGCTCTTCCAGAGTGAGACCGTCACGGTACCCGCGGTGCGTCAATCCTTCCATGGCATTGGCCTGGCTGCCCCGCCGGACACTGCCATTCATGACTTCTTCGGTCGTCCCCATGCTGATTTTCAGGTATGGCTCCGTTCCCTCATACCCTCCGCACAGGCAGATACGCTCCTCGCATCGGTCGACCGCCGCGAACTCGAACTCGTGGGTTTAGAGGGGAGGCTCTACCCGGGAGTGCCGGAGATGCTCCTCACCCTGCGCGCCCGCGTGAACCGAATGGCCATCTGCACCAATGGAGAGCGTGAGTACGTGAATCGCGTCGTCGAAGCGCAGGATCTTGGGCGTTACTTCGATGTGCTCCGTCACCGTCAAACCGATACCGACACCAAGACCACCATGGTCAAGGAGCTGCTGGCCCGGTTCCGGCCTGAGGCCGCCGTCATGATCGGCGATCGGTGGGACGATGTGGCGTCGGCTCGCGGCAACGCGATTCTGTCGGTAGGCGCCGGCTACGGCTACGGGGGGACGAAGGAGCTGTTGGAGACTGACGCAATAGTCGAAACTCCCCACCAGTTGCCCGAGGTGATCGACCGGCTGCTCGGAGGTTCGGCATGGTCCACTACACAGGTATCTACGTCGCACAGGAAGGGAGTGAATGGATGAGTTGTAGGATCTTCCAGGTTGATGCATTCACCCGCGAGCCGTTCAAAGGGAATCCCGCGGGCGTCTGTCTGCTCGATGGCCCGCGAGATGATGAGTTCCTTCAGAATGTCGCCCGCGAGATGAACCTGTCGGAAACCGCCTTCCCTTTGGTAGAGGGAGAAGGTTTCCATCTGCGGTGGTTCACGCCGGCGGTCGAGGTGGAGCTGTGCGGACACGCCACGCTGGCAACCTCCCATGTCCTGTGGGAGGAAGGAATTGCGCCCCTGGAGGCGCCCATCCGTTACATCACGAAGAGCGGCGAGCTTCGTGCGACGTCTCGAGGGGGCGTGATCGAGCTGGACTTCCCCGCAAAGCCAGAGCAGGCGGTGGAGGCTCCTGAGAGCCTGATTCGAGCCATGGGTGTCATGCCGCGCTATGTCGGCCGCAACCAGTTCGACTACCTGTTCCTGCTCGACGACGAGCAGGCCGTGCGCCATGTCGAACCTGACTTCCACCTCCTCCGGGGTGCAGGGGCCCGGGGAATCATGGTGACGGCGCCCTCTGACACCCCGGATTTTGATTTCGTCTCGCGCTTCTTCGCCCCGGGTGTCGGCATCGATGAAGACCCTGTCACCGGCTCAGCGCATTGCTGCCTCGGCCCCTTCTGGGCGGCCCGCCTCGGCAAGACTGAACTGCGCGCCTACCAGGCATCAGCCAGAGGTGGTGAGCTTCTCGTCAGGGTTGAGGGAAACCGCGTTATCCTCGCCGGCCATGCCGTGACCGTACTGCGAGGGGAGCTGGTGGTGTAAGACGAGCGGGCGGCAGTAGCCAGTCGGCAGTCGGCAGTAGGCAGTCGGCAGTCCGGCAGTAGCCAGTAAGCAGTAGGCAGTCGGCAGTCGGCGGTCAGGCCAGCCCCGCAAGCAGTCAGAAGGAGTCCGAAAGAGCTCGCGCGGAACCACTGCCGCAGAGCAGAGGAGGCGAAGGAGCCCAGACGTCACGACGGGGTGTCTGCCGCTGCAGACCTTCCCTCTCCTGGGGGAGAGGGTGAGGGTGAGGGCGTGGTTCCGCACCATTGGATGCGGGGATCAGTCGCGATCTGAATGGGCCTTTCCCTTTGCTCTACGGCGGCCACACCAACTCCCACGGGCGAGCATACTTCACACCAGGAGGTTCCATGGATCCGTGTGAACATGCAGTGGTGCTGTTTGATAGGGGATTCAACTGCGCGGAGTCGGTGCTCAGCGCACTGTGCAGCGCGTCGGGTTGCGAAATCGAACACCTGCGCCGGCTGGCCACCCCCTTTGGTTCGGGCATCTCCAGGCGGGGAACGGTGTGCGGCTGTCTCTCGGGTGCCGCTATGGCCATCGGCCTGGTGGCGGGTCGTTCTGAGCCCTCTGACGTCGACGGGAAGGATCGTGCCTACGGCATGGTGGAGAGGCTCATGGAGCTGTTCGGTCGGCAGTTCGACAGCATCGAATGCCGCACTCTGACCGGCCTCGATTTTCACGACCCCGGGGCAGTAGAGCGCTTCAGAGCGGATGCCCGAGACCGCGTCTGCGTCCCCGCAATCCGGTTCACTGTGGAGCGCGCGCTCGAGGAGTTGCGGGGAGCCGGTGTCGCGCCGCGGAATCAGGTTGAGTAGATGTCTCCGGGTCGTCGAGCGAGATTGTCGCTATCCCGGCGAAGACCCCGCCCATAAAGATCCTGGCCCTGGAACGAGAGACGGCCGGCACTACGGCCGAGCGGTTCGTCCCGCACCTCAAGGCGGTTGCCCTTCGAGCGTGGGAGCTGCATCAGGCGGGTGTCATCCACGAACAGCATCCCGTGCCGGTCATCGCGAGGACCCGCGACCGTCAGACGCGGGGACGTGGCGATCTCCTTCTTTGTCATCGCGAGAACCTGCGCCGCCAGGCGCGGGGACGTGGCGATCTCGGCAGGAGATTGCCGCGCTTCGCTCGCAATGACAGCATCCTGTGCCGGTCATCGCGAGAACCTGCGCCGTCAGGCGCGGGGACGTGGCGATCTCCTTCTTTGTCATCGCGAGAACCTGCGCCGTCAGGCGCGGGGACGCGGCGATCTCCCCTGCGACCGGGATTGCTTCCTCCTCCGGCGGACTCGCAATGACACGCGCACACCTACGGCATCCTTCATGGTATCAGCTATCGCTCGTCTGGCACTATTCTCATATCAGAATAGTGCCCCGGGCGACCAGAGCCGGTCACCCCTCAACCCAATGCCGTGCCCCTCGTAGGGGAGGACGACCCTCCCGCATCCAACGGTGCGGGACCAAGTGCCCTCCCGACCACATTGATCCTTGCTCCCTCGCTGCTCTTCCGCGAACTTGGCCTATGAGAAAGAGTGCGGTCTAGGGACGTAGATACAATGTCAAGTTACTTGATCGATCACCAGTTCCCACAGGTCTCTCTGGATGGCCCGCCGAGGCCGGATCCGTCGATCAACCGAGGGCCGCTCGACGGACGTTGATTCCGCGGCGACCTCGTCCCCGCCGAAGCCTCCCTCGAATCCTGTGTGCCTTGAGAGCTGTTCCACACAACAGTCGTTGGGTGGGGTACTGATGGGCAGATCGCGAGCCGGAACTCATCTCGACACACGATCTCGACCCTTCGGTCATTCGGCCATCTGGCAACCAGGTGCCGACACGAAAGGCGGGATCACCGCTCTGTCGGAATCGGGGGAGAAATCAGCCCGCGGGTGCGTGGCTATCCGGCATGTGCGGCAGCAGTGTGCGGCCCGCGCCATGGTCTGATCTTTTCAAGAGCCGGGGCCAGTGCCTCCTCGACAACCTCAGTTTCGTACGCAGCCTGGGCGCGCAACCAGTAGCCTTTCGACAGACCAAAGAACCGGCACAGCCGCAGGTCGGTATCTGCGGTAATCGCCCGTCTACCGGCCACGATCTCACTGATCCGCTGGGCGGGCACGCCGATCTCCTTCGCCAGACGGTACTGCGAGAGCCCCATCGGCACGAGAAACTCCTCGCGCAGCAGTTCGCCGGGCGTGACCGGGCTGAGTCTTGTCATAGCCAATTCACCTCAATGATAGTCAACGATCTCGACATCCTTCGCGCCTCCTCTCGACCAGCGAAAGCATACGCGATACTGGTCGTTCACGCGGATGCTGTGCTGCCCCGCACGATCACCCTTTAGTGCCTCCAGTCGATTGCCTGGCGGAACGCGAAGGTCATCCAGACACCCAGCAATCTGAAGTTGCCGCAGCTTCCGGCGGGCGACTGCTTCAATACTGACGAATCGCTTGACTCGCCTGCCTTCCGACAAAGCCTTGGTCTGTGCATCCTTGAATGATCGGATCATGAGCACATAGTAACGCCACGCGTGATTAGTGTCAAGAAAGCCCGTTCCGGATTGCCATGACGGCATGCCGGCCGCACGCATGGATCGACTCACGGCTATCAGCTTTCGGCTGGTACGTCGGGCGCACCCCACCACGTACCACGTCCATTCCCTTCCAATCGGCCGAGGAGCTTCTTGCCCGTATCCCGGCTGAGCAGCCTGTCTCTCGCCGCACAGGTGGAAGGTCCTCAGCGATAGTGCGGAGAAGCGTTTCCCATTGACTACTGACTGCCGCGCGCGCCACATTCGCCCCTCACCCTCCAATGATGGACTCATTCCCGCGGTGTCCTCCCTGCGGTAGGGCGCACGCATTTCGGCATCGCGGGACAACGGGAAGGAGACTTCCATGCGCGCGCGCTGTCTGGTACTCCTCGGTATGCTTTGCTGTCTTCTCGTCTTCTCGGCCTCTGCCGAGATCCCCCACCTCATCAACTATCAAGGCAAGGTAAGCGATTCGGGCGGAACCCCGGTGGCTGATGGCAGCTACTCCATGACCTTCTCGATCTACGATGTCGCCAGCGGTGGCACGTCGGCGTGGAGTAGTGGAGCGGTGAACGTCACCGTGAGCGGGGGTGTGTTCAGCGTGTTGCTGGGTGAGAGCCCGCAGCCTGCCCTGAGTCTGGATTTCTCCGCCGACTACTGGGTAGAGACCAGCATCGAGGGAGATCTGCAGAGTCCACGCGCCAGACTCGGTTCGGTGGGCTACGCCTACATGGCCAGCGGACTGGTGGCCGGCACCGAGATCGAAGGATCGGTGGATAGCGGGAACCTTGCGGTGATCAGCGGAACCAATACGTCGACGGAGAGCGCGGCGCGGGGCCTGTACGGCAGTGCTTCCGGTCCCACCGGAAGAGGCGTGGAAGGCTGGGCCACCTCCTCGACGGGCTACACGTTCGGGGGACGGTTCGAGAGCCAATCGGCGGATGGGCGAGGCGTGCTGGGCCATGCGTCGGCGACCACAGGCATGACCTACGGTGTACGGGGTACATGCAGTTCGACCGCCGGGACCGCGGTCTGCGGCAGAGCGCTGGCGACCGAGGGGACGACGTATGGGGTATACGGAGAGACTGATTCAACCGACGGCTATGCCGGTTATTTCGCGGGCAAGGCACGGGTCACGGGAGACCTGACCGTTGATGGTTCTCTGAATGCCTCAGGGCTGGGCGACATCACGGCGGTGACCGCGGGGACGGGGCTGACCGGCGGGGGCACCAGCGGCGCGGTAACGCTGAACGTGGCAGTGCCCTTGTCGTTGAATGGGTCAAACGTCAACGCCATCGTGGCGGGGACGAACAGCGGTGCAGGGGCGGGGATCTCCGGAGTGCAGACCGCCACCACGGGCGAGCACTATGGGGTCTATGGGCAATCGAACTCAGCGGCGGGATACGCGGGCTATTTCGCGGGCAATGCGCGGGTCACGGGGAACATGACGGTCGATGGCACCCTGAGCGCGCCTGGCGTGGGTGACATCACGGCAGTGACTGCCGGGACGGGACTCACCGGTGGAGGCACGAGCGGCGCGGTAACGCTGAACGTGGCAGTGCCCTTGTCGCTCACGGGATCGGTCAACGACGCCATTGTTGAGGGAAGCAATGCTTCGACGGGATCGGCATCCTATGGCCTTTTGGGGAGAAGTACCGCCGCATCAGGTGTGACCTGCGGGGTCTGTGGCACCAGCGCGTCGACCGTCGGCGTGGGCGTCTTCGGCGCAGCGACCGCCTCCACCGGCCCAACCTGGGGAGTGTACGGTCGATCGTTCTCTCCTTCCGGCTACGGTGTGTACTACACAGGCGGTCTTGCGGGCACGGGCACCAAGAGCTGCGTAGTGAAGACGTCGCAGGGGCCGACGCTCATGTACTGCCAGGAGAGCCCGGAGAACTGGTTCGAGGACTTCGGGGAGGGGCAACTCGTGGACGGGCACTGCCATGTCGAGCTGGATCCGCTGTTTCTGGAGACTGTGACGATCGATGCGGCGAATCCCATGAAGGTTTTTGTGCAGCTGGAAGATGAGGAGAGTGCGGGGCTCAAGATCCGCAGGGGCTTCACCGGCTTTGATGTTGAGCACGGCACGAGCAAGACTACCTTCTGGTACAGAGTAGTGGCCAAGCGTAGGGGTTTCGAACGGAAGCGGCTGGATTACTGCAAGGCCGCGGAGACTGACTCCTATCTCTATCCTGAGCTTCGGGAGAAAGAACTCCGTGACATGGAGGAGGAACTGGATCGAATAGATACCAAGGGAACCCACTAGGGTCAGGCCCCCAGCATCCGGTGGTGCTGGACCACGCCCAGCATCCAACGGTTAGCGGCGTGGGGTATGATCCGTTGGTGGTCTTGGCAATCCGCCGCCTGTGGGTGCTGGACCAAGCTTTGACATGTGACAAATCTGCCATATGGTGCGAGCACACGGAACTATGCAAACCCAGGGCTTTCGTGCTCCTACCAGGCTCTCCGGACAGGTCGTAGGAGCCCCGGCGATGATGCGGTCACCAGGGGGTGACCCATCACCGAGGCGGCAGTCTTCCGTCGGCAGTAGGCAATCAGGCAGCGGAGACAGCAGGAAGCACGACATCCGAGAGACTGTCATCTGCCGATGATCTCATTCAGGCCGTCCACCAGGTGATCCAACTCTTCGGGAGTGATGCGTCCGATTCGCTCGCCCAGGCGGTCAACCGATAAGGTGCGGATCTGGCTGATCTTCACCCATGACCGCTTCGGCATGCACGCGATATCCAGCTCTCGCGTCAGGGGGAATCCTGCGCGTTGCGGCTGACTGGTGATGGCCATTGCGATCACTGTGCCGGACCGCTCGTTGAAGACATCGTGGCTCAGCACGAGCACCGGCCTCACACCAGCCTGCTCACGTCCCCTGACTGGATTCAGATCAGCCCAGCGTATCTCACCCCTCAGTATGGGGGCCATTGGCCGATCTCCTCACCCATCCCTTCTTCAGCCAATGCCTGCTCAAAGGCGGGGTCGAGCTTCGAGCATTCCGAGGCTAATCGGCTTCGCTTCATCCGATCCAGCTTCTCCTGGACTGCCTGCTGGATTGCCCTGCTCCGGTTGGGAAACACAGCCTCACGAACAAGCCTGTCGAGTTCAGTCAGTGTAGTCTCCTCGATCGTGACGGCGACCTTGGCGGTAGCCATTGAATCCTCCTTGGTGAAAGTCAGTATGACGATATATCATACCACGAGGCTTGTCAAGCACGTCACACGTGGTGTCACCACTGGTTTCATAGTGGACAGCAGCGGTAACAGTTTCGCGGAATCCGGAGGGAGTCAGGAGGAGTCGAAGGCGGGGATAGGGCAGGGTCGTAGAGGGCATGGTGCGGAGTGGAGTGGCCATGGAGGAGGAGGGTTGTGAAGAGCTGGATGGGGTCGCTGTGTTGGCGTTTGGCGGTGGTGAGGAGGGTGAGATTGGCGGCCAAGGCCTGAGTGAGCGGTGCGGGGGCAGGCCTTTACATGTGACGAATCTGATGTGTGGTGCGAGGCGGTGACAGTATGTGAGATAAGGACTTTTGGGCTCCCGGCGGGCTCTACGGACAGGCGGGCGAAGTCGGATCGACTCACGGCTATCAGCTATCAGCTAGCAGCTATCGGCTGAGGGCTGGCATCAGGGTGAATCCCAACACTTACCGCCCCCGCCCGTACGAACCAGCCGAGGAGCTAGTGAAACGGGGACTAGGGTCAAGTCCTGCTTCTTGATGTGTAGGCGAGGGAGTCTACGTGGCGCGCGGCACGCTGGAGAGACCGCACCTTCATGAGAGAATCAGAGAACAGGTCACAGAATACGCAGAAGTATAGGCCTCTTCGGGCCCTGAAGGGCAACAGAGTCACCCAAGTCTCCCACTCTCCCGCCCACCTCCCCGAGTGATTCCATGAGGTGCCGCCGTCGCAGGCATAGTCGCACGGCGCAAAGTCGTCTCATGCTGGAGGTCTCGCGCTCGAATCCAGTCCGATGGTCCCTCCGCTGCGTGAACGGGCAACCGCACCTGTGTTCCTTATGTCGTGCTTGGTCCTGCACCGCTGGATGCTGGGGCTTCGGGCTTCGGTTTTCCCGCGAAGCGGTCCTCTTGACGATCCAACAACTCACCCGTTCGTTCGTGTTGTCCTGTCTCGACACTCATCTTAACCTGGGGGCAGAGATGGACGCGAGCGGATCTCAGGCACATTCGTGGCAGTTGATCACACGTCCGTCGGCGCGGAGGGTTCCCACTCGATTCAGGGCGTTCACACCCCGCAACCCAATACCTGAACTGAACCTCTCCTCGGCTGTCCCGGTGTCTTCAGATCTTCCGCTCTCGGACACAGAATCCGGGGGTCTGTGCGTGGGTGGCCGTCGGGCTCAGGCCTGGTCCGATCATGGTGTGTGCAGCCGTTCTCTGACCTCCAGAGCCCTGGGCTGTGGGGTCAGGTGTCAGGAGAGGCGTCGAAGCTGCTCAGCAGTCCGCACCAGGCAATAGGCAGTGGGACCCCGGCCCCAGCATCCAACGATGCTCGACCAACGGCGAACTGCGAGAGGGACGATCTCGGCAGAAGCCGCTTTCCGAGTGCGGCCACTGAGGGATCTGCCAAAGCGTGACTTCGAGGTGCTATGTGCCGGCTCTCTGACGAGCTGCATAACAGGCTGGCTTGCGCGGCCGGATTGCCGTGAGTACCCTCAAGAAGATCTTTAAAAGAACTCTTGCGGAATTTCATCCATGGTGTAGTATGGTCCCGTCAGCGATCAAACAGAGGAGGACAGCGATCTTGGTTCCGAAGACTGACTGCGATCCGCGTGGCTGCTCAGCCGGATCAGGACTCGAACGCGAGGACCTTCCCCGTTTCGGCGGTCTCGATGGCCCAGTACGCGCGGGATCCATTGCCGATCTGGGCCGCCGGATCGCGAAGGTTGCCGACGCGCTGCTAGGATCCCTGCCTCAGGTGCTCCAGTCGGCCGCGGGAAGCAGCACACGGCCATCGCGGCTTGTGCGCGAGCTTTCCCTTGACAAGTCGCTGGCCAGCCGCCTGGTCCGCAGCCTCCGCGCAGAATCCCCGCTGCAGCTTGCGCACCTCGCTCCATCCCCCATCGGTCTACGGATCGTTCTCGATGCCGCTGAGTCCAGGGGTGTAGACGCAACGCTCATCACCCGCGCCCGGGGCGCGGTGAGCGAGTTCGAGAATCTCCTGGAGGACATGCCCGGCGGGCGAAGTAGTCTTGATGCGCTCCTCTCCACCGCCGTCCCGGAAGTAAAGGAACGAACCGAGCTGAGCGCCAAGCAGACCGTCTATCGGGCGATGAAGCAGCTTCTGGGACTGCACTGCGAGACGAACACCACCGCGCTCATCCTGCAGCCGTCAGACTCAGATCCGCGGTTCGCCGACGCCATCGATCTCCAGCAACGGCTGGGAATCTGCCACCTGCGGCCTCACACGCCAGTGGCGCTCCACTCCGCCACCTACGGGACCGAGGGAGGCGGAGAAGGCCCGCGAATGGAGACCATCCAGGGCGCCGTCCCGCAAAGGGGGGTGGAAACTTTCCTGCTTCCTGAGTTCTGCACCCAGCCTCTCCCGGCGATGTGCATGTACCACGAGGGTCCCCACACCATTCTCGCCCTCGACGAACGCAAGGTGCGGCTTCACTCGCCCATCACCATCACCACCGGGTTCATCGTGCGCAATGGGTTTCTGCGCCACGCGCAACCTGACGTGTGGGAGGAGTGGCGCTGCTACCTCCTGGCCTATCCGTCCAGAATGATGGTGCGTGATCTGTACATTCGGGATGACCTCTACGTCGGATCGATGCCAGAGGTCCGGCTGGAGTTTCCCCTGCCCCCCGGCGCCAAGAGGATTCACTCCAAGGATCTTCCCACACGCCTGACGCAACTGGACCTGTCCGCCCCGGTGCAGCAGCTCGGGCGCGGCCTGTTCCAGGCCGCCATCGCGGGTGTTCCCAGGCACGCCCGGATTCTTGCCTACGCCTTCGAGCAGGCGGGGTGGGACCCCGCTCGCTTTCGCGGGTATCGGTGTCGGATCCCCTATCCCGTTCCGATGATCTCGACGGGATGGTGGATTCCTCTGCCGCAAGAGCCCCGCCGCTCCACGCGGGCGGGCCCATGAGGGGAGCGCGGCTCACGGTGCGCCCCGTTTCATGGTTATGGAGTCACTGAGTCGCGTGAGATCGTCCGGAGATAATGATCGCCGGGCTGGAGATAGAAGCGATCGGGTTCAACCATCTCTCAGGAGGTAGTGGCAATGAAACGCGTCACCGGAATCTGTTCAATCGGGCTGATCGTCCTGCTCGCGGCCGGGGTCAATCCCGCGGCCGCCCAGTGGCCTGATGATCCGGCGGTCAATCTCGCGATCGCCGACAATGGCTCGGGCGATCAGTCGGTGCCCAAGGTCGCCACCGAACAGGGCGGGGGCTGCTATGTCGGTTGGTATGACAACTCCCGTACGGGGAACTACGACGTGTACCTGCAGCGGCTGGACGAGACCGGCACGGAGATGTGGCCCCACAACGGGATCTGCATCAGCAATCACCCGCAGAACAGCTGGCTCACCGATTGGGACCTGATCGCCGATTCCCAGGGCAACTGTATCCTGGCCTTCAACGACATCCGCGATGGGGCTGATTGGGACATCTTCGTCTACAAGATCGATTCAGACGGGAACCAGCTCTGGGGCTCTGACGGGCAGGCGGTCTCAGCGGGCGATGCCCTCGATGAGGTGACTCCCTCCCTGGCCGAGGCCTCCGACGGAGACATCGTGGTCGCCTGGTGCCGGATGGAGGCGCCGGGAGCCATCAGAATGCAGCGTCTCGCGCCTGACGGCACGTGGCGTTTTCCCACCGGACCAATCTCGGTGGTCGTCGGCTCGGGCACCGCAGTCCCGGCGTTCCCGGACGTCATCCCCTCCCTCAACGGGGACGTGATCGTCTCCTACGTCCGCGACATCAGCTCCTACGCCAGCCCGCGGCACTTCCTGGCTCAGCGATTCTCCCCCGCGGGTGCGGCCGTCTGGGCGTCGACCGTGGGCATCATGGACGATACCTCCCTGCCCATGGGGTATCAGCCCACCATCCAACCGGACGGTTTCGGTGGCTTGGTCACTGCGTGGCACCGCAGCCCTGGTTCGTATTTCAGCTCCCTGGTTCAACATGTCGATGCCCAGGGAGTCGAGCTCTGGGCCCATAACGGCATCCTCGTGTCCACCCAGGGCGCGCAGCACATCATTGATCCTGCGTACTGCTATGACCCCGCCGAAAGCCTGCTCTACGTGTTCTGGAACCAGCGCAACGCCAACCAGACCGCCTGGGGGATCTACGGGCAGAAGATGACCTCCGCTGGGGCGCGGGCGTGGACTGACCTAGGCCTGATGGTGCTCCCGGTCAACACCACCTACAAGTCGTTCCCTCGAGTGCTCCAATGCGGTTCCGACGCGATCCTATTCGTAGCCGAAGGGTCCTCGGTTGCGGCGCAACTCATCGGTCGGCGGATCACTCCGGCCGGATCCGATGCATGGCCGGCGCCAGTCACGGTCTCTTCCTACCCAAGTTCGAAGAGCCGGTTGCCGGTGACCATCAACGGGTCGGGCATGAGCGTGATCATCTGGGAGGATGAGCGCAGCGGAAATGCGGATGTCTATGGACAGAATCTCAATGCCGATGGGACGCTTGGCGTTGAGTCAACACTCCCTGCGCCGGTGATCACCAGCATCACTGCGGTTGGGGGCACGGTATATATCGTATGGAATCCTGTTCCCGGCGCACTCTCGTACCAGATGCAGTCCTCGGTGAACCCCTATGCTGCCTTTGCGACCGACGAGACCGGAGTATTCGCCGATACGACCTGGTCGGCGCTTCCGAATGGCGAGACGCGGTTCTACCGTGTGAGTGCGGTGGCGGATCCCGAGGTGAGCGATCCCTCCAACGTAGTCGGCTACGAGCAATTCACGGTGGAGGACGGACCGAACTAGTCACACAGCAGGCGAGCGCCATGTGAACCCGGTCTGTGGCGCCCTGGTGGCGCTCTGGGTACGTTGGTAAGATGGCAAACTGCTGACTCAACCGGAGATGCACAAAGCCCTTCCGCGGCGAAATGAGGCGCTGTGCGCGATCGCTGATGCGATCAAGAAGAGGGTGACGAAGGCATCCGCCCGCGCCGCATCGGTTGACGCAATCCACCCTCGCGAAGGCAGCACTGAAGCCACCGGGGATGCCTTCTAAGGCGTACGCATCGGCGATGCAGACCTCAACGTTGGCCAGGTGTCCACACCGCTCCCGTGTCATGGACACCAAGGCAGGGTCGGCATCGATGGCCAGAATCGAATGGGCAGTCTCGCCAACAGCCGCGGTCCAATAGCCTGTTCCGCACGCGATCTCCAGCACGCGATGCCCCTCGAATCGCTTCCGGTATCGCTCCTTGATCGGCTCACGCAACCTCTCCGCTTCGGGATCGAGATAGCCCGCGGTCTCATCGTACCAAGGCGCACGAGCCGCGTAGTACCGAGCCACGTCGTCACTCAACGACACTATCAATTCCTGCCACGTTCGATGGCGTCATCCCGGCGATCCCGATACTCGCTCCCACTCGCGCAAGAGCTCCCGATGAAGGGGCACTTTCTCAAGATAGGAGCGTTCCAGGTCGGTTCCTGAGAGGGTGTTCGCACGCGCTCGAACCAGACCGACGGCTTGTTCCAGTAGCCCTTTAGCCCGTGGGTCGCCAACGGTGTTCAGCACTTTGCAGCACTCAAATCGGATTGAGAGTACATCGGTCTCACCGGGGACACTCTTGGACGCGAGTTGACTCAGGGCCATCTCGGCGTGGCTCAGCGCCCCGGGGAAGTCACCCAGGGAGCACAGCGTCACAGCGAGACCAGCGCGGATCCCCACACACTGAGACTCAAGGTCAGGCGTCGAGGCGCCTTCGAGTGCCTGTCCAAACGTCGCCGCTGCCTCCTCCAGTCGGCCCATCGCGAGTTTGGCGTGCCCCAGTTCTTGCAGCGCCAGGATCCGCTCGACAGGAAGCTCGATGCTTTCGGCGGCCTGGAGGGCTCGCCGACTGAGCTGCTCGGCCTGGTCAAGGTCAGCCGTGTTCATCGCAGCTCGTGCCAGCGACCGATATATGCTGGGGACGTTGCGCCGGAACCCGCTGGTGCGGCCCAGCGTGAGGGCCTCCTCCAGGAATGCCCCTCCCTCCTCGTATCTGCCGCACGTGATGGTCAAATCCCCAAGATTGGTCAAGGCAATACCGACACCTCGATCATCGCCCATGTGTCGATACAGCTCCACTGCGTTTCGGGCGCACGCCAAGGCAGCGCCCAAATCCCCAATCGCTTGGTTGACCACCATGAGATTGGAGACCGCCGCTGCTTCACCCTGACGGTGGCCGATCTCACGGCTGATCGTCAGGGAGCATTCGAACCGGTCCTTGGCACTCGTGAAATCTCCCCGCTGAAACGCAACCCCACCCAGCATCTTGAGGGCGTTGGCTTCGCCGTGCCGCTCGCGGAGCTCTCGCTTGATGCGAAGGGCCTCTTCAAGCCATGCCTCTGCCTGGTCATAGCTGCCATTGTCGAGTGCGCACATGCCCACATTGAGCAGTGCCCCGCCCTCCCCACGGCGATCCCCGATCTCCCGGAACGTCTCCAGCGCCTGCACGAGCAAATCGTTAGCACTGCTCGAGTCGCCCTGCGCCCGGGCACTTAGGGCGATGTTCGAAAGAAGGCCGCCCTCCATCCGCCCATCTGCCCTACGCCTCGCAATAGCGAGCGCGCGGGTTGACAAATCGATCGATTCACCGGCCCGACCGCGATCCCATGCAAGAAGCCCCAGACTCATGAGTATTCTCGCTTTCGCGTCCTCGGCCTTGTCCTGAGAGACCGACGGAACCTGCCCTGGAATACCGTTCTCACGTGACACCCATCCGCTCATGTTGCGCTCGACAGCGTCAAGCGCATCTCGCATGTGCTCCTCTGCCTCGTCATAGCGAGCCAGGAGCATGAGGCACCGACCCCAATGCAGAAGCCCGTCGGCTTGCTCCAGCGGATCCCCGGCCGTGCGGGCGTGCTCGAGTGCGACGCGGGCTGCGGCAACACCGCCCGCATAGTCGCCGGTGGCCTGAGAGTAGTCGGCCCTCCGATTAGCAGTCACTGCCAGCATGCGATCATCTGATAGGGCAGTCGCCACCGTCTCCATTTCCACGAGGTCGGAAAGCTGGGCGTCGCGGGCACCTAAGAGATTGCGGGCTCTTTCCCGCGCCAGAAGAATCTCGAAACGTCGTGCGGGGTCATTGGGAGAGAGGATATCGAGTGCTCGGCAGAAGAACACCACAGCCTCCGCATTCGCGAACCGAGCAATAGCCGATCGTCCCGCAGCAACGAAGCGATCAATGGCCTCCTCAGTCCTCCCGGCCAGAAGCAGGTGTTCGGCAACAATGGCAGCATACTCTTCCTCCCTATCGCCACACCGCGCTGCAAGCCACTCCGCAGCTCGTGCGTGATAGCCGGGTCTCTCTCGCTTCAATACGCTTTCGTAGGCAACATCATGCAACAGGGCATGCTTGAAGATGTACTGGGATGTCTCGGAAAAAGACGAGGGGTGCTGCTCGAACACCAGAAGTCTACCGCAGAGACTCCCGATGGCCTGTTCCAGAGATGCACACGACCCATCGTCTCGCGGACTCACCAGAAACGAAATGGCATCACTCCAGAACACCCGACCAATGACCGCGGCACACTGGAGGATTCGTCGCTCGAGGGGTGTCAGCGCGTCGACCCGAGCCTGGAGAATGCCTATCAGGGTGGTCGGCACTCGCTCCAAGTCCTTGCATTGGACCATTGTGTCCCAGCCGGCGTCGCTTCGCCTGAGCCCACCACCTTCCATGAGCATTCGTACCAGTTCTTCGAGAAAGAGGGGATTGCCTTCAGCTCTCTCCGCAATCATATCGATCAGATACGAGGGGGCTTCCTCGGGTTCTTGCAGGAGCCCCTTCAAGAGCTGACGACTTCCTTCATCCGAGAGCGGCGCCAGCTCAACAATCGCCTGAGGATCGCCGTCCTCTCCCCACGAGGGCCGATGCTCGAACAGACTCGGCCTGGCGGTGCTCACGATAAACACGGCGCCTCTGGCGGTCGCCATCACTCGCTCGACAAAAGACAGCGAACTCTCATCTGCCCAATGGAGGTCCTCGAGCAGGACTATTACCGGCTGCCGTCTCGCTTCCTCCGTGATGAACAGGCTCACGTCGCGGGTCGCCCGATCCCAGATCTCCCGGGGATCGGAGGCCTGGCGGAGAGGAGAGGCTTCGTCACGGCCGAAGCCCAAGAGCTGCGCGATGAGCGCGACTCGTGCCGTGTACTCCCCCTCGTGTCCAAGCATCGATGACACCCCATGCGCGACTTTCTCCTGGGCGATGCGGCGGCTATCGCTCTCCCGAATGCCGAAACGGGACACCAGCAGATCGCGGATGAGACCGTAGGGAGTGTGCATCGTGCGAAGCATCGCACGACCTCTGAACAAGGAATAAGCATCCGGATGCAGCTTGAGGGACGTATCGAACTCCTTGATAAGGCGGGACTTCCCCACACCGGCATCTCCAACGACGGTAACGGCCTGCGGTCGTCCATTACGGATAGTTGAGTCGAGGGCGTGCTTCAGATACTGGAGCTCCTTGTCCCTTCCGATCATGGGTGGCATGATGTTGGTAAATCCCCTGTCAGAGCGCCAGAAGGCTTTCTCCCTGGTGCCAAGTACCAGATATCCCGGGATCTCCTGTTCTTTGCCTTTGAGTGACAGCGAACCGGCAGGAGCCGCACTGAACAGATCCTCTACCTGACGGTACGTGTCCTGCGAGATCAGGATCTCGCCGACTGGACACATCTGCTGCAGGCGACTGGCGGTATTGACCGTGTCTCCGAACACCGAATGCCCCTCGATTCCCCCGTCGACGGCGGCTGATACCACCACCGGACCGGTGGTGATGCCGACGCGCATGGCAAGTGATACCCCATGGGACTGGCGCAGCTGCTCATTGAGCGAGATCAGCGTGTTCCGCATGGCCAAGGCCGCCATGATTGCGCGCTCAGGATCATCTTCGCGAGCGATTGGCACGCCGAACACCGCCATGACCGCATCGCCAATGAACTTCTCGACCACCCCGCCCTGGCATGCAATGGCCTCCTGCCACCGCGAGAAGTAGGCGCCCATCACCGCGCTGACATCCTCCGGATCCCTGCCTTCGGCCAGCGAGGTGAACCCTTCCACGTCCGCGAAAAGCACGGTGACCTGCTTGCGCTGTTCCTCGATCCCCGATCCCTCGAACGACTTCAGTCGCTTCCTCAGGCCCGCCAGGGCCGCGCCAACTGCCGCATCACCCAACGTGTGGCGCTGCTGCTCCAAGGCATCCATCGCCTGCCTGATCTGCTCTCGTTCGTTCACCGGTTCCCTCACGGCCGCAGCTACCGGGGTGTGCGCGATGGCATACTGAGCCTGCAACCCCGTTGATCGCCCCGCAGCCTACGCGGCGAATTGGTCCGGCGCAAGTGCTCAGGGAGGTGGCGCGGGGGAGATCACTGGAGCCCTTAGATGACGTGGAGCATCCCGAAAGACCTGGAGAGGCCAACGGTCTCGCGCAGGCGCCACGCCGCTGAGCTTGTCGTGGTCCCCGGGCTGATTTCGTAGTCTCTGGCCCGGTGTGGCGCCCCTTCCCCTGAAGTCGAGGGGGGGAGCCCCGCTTCGCTCGCAGCTTCTGGTCATGGGAGTTCTCAGTTATCAGTCCTCAGTAAGGCCTCTGGATGCGAGAGCACCCAGGTCTTTCGAGGTGGAGAGTACGGCCGGCCATCAGCTATCGGCTGTCCGCTATCGGCCATCAGCTATCGGCTGTCAGCTGTCAGGCCCTCCCAGCGCTACGAAAAACCGTTGCCTCGCAGGCCTCCGTAGGGGAGGGCGGCTCTGCCCTCCCGTGCAACGTGCTCGAAGCCCCAGCTCATCGATACCGATACCGATACCGACCCCGAACCCCGACCCCCTCGGGAGACCAGGGGCGGTCGCCCCTACGGCTATTTGTTGACCATCAGACACCCGTAGGGGCGGGACACTGTGCCCGCCCGCAACGACACCGTGCGCTCACCCCCAAGACGCATGATGTCGAAGCGCGCCCTCTGCCTCGGTAGCGAAGCCGCTCTCGAATGGGCCGCCGAGTCGATACCGACAGCGATACCGACCCCGGCCTCCGCCCCTCGGGCGACCAGGGCGGGTGCCCCTACGGCTAGTGGTTGACCATCAGACACCTGTGGGGGCGGGACACTGTGCCCGCCCGCCCAGTATGCCGTACTCTCAACGCGGAGAAGCCTGAGTGCCCCGCGCCTTCAGAGGCCCGACTGAACCCTGAACCCTGGAGACTGCGAGCGGAGCGAAGCGGCAGTCGGTTGTCGGCTGGCAGAGAGCTGATAGCAGAAAGCAGAGAGCTTGCCGCACAGCGGCTACGTGCCCACACCACAGCGCAGATTCTCGTTCGGCAACCTCGGAATCGGCGCCCGTGACTCCCCGCAACTCGACATTTTACCAACGTCCCTAGCCCGCTCCTGGATCCACGACGAATCGCCTCTGTCACACAGCACTGCGTTGTTCTATCCGCAACTTCCGTGCCCCGCGCGAGA
>JAFGKV010000226.1 GCA_016928395.1 Candidatus Fermentibacterota bacterium
TCAGCTGTCGGCTGTCGGCTGTCCAGGAGCTTGCTGCGCTCGCGCTGGAAGTGAGGAGTGAGGAGTGCTTCGAGGGTTGGGCCGCTATCCTCCACCGCATTGCGTACTAGGGCCAGTGCCTACTGCCGACTGCCTACTGGTTCATCCGCGCAGCTCAAGGCACATCGTGACGAGAGATTGCAGGATGCTTCCCATCCTCGACAGCCGCAGGATCGAGTCGCGGCCCCTCAGGGGCCCTGCGTCCCGGGATAGCCCAGCAGCGGGAGCAGATCCTTCTCCTGAAGGTAGTGATAGCGCAGCAGGGTCCCGTCGAGCACCAGACCGAACACACCGTATGGCGTCGGTGACAGACGCAGGAGTTCCTCGCGGCTCTCAAGTTCCACCACGCGGCACTGCATGCCTGCCGTGCCCGCGGCGGCCACAGCGTGCCCCGTCGCGTCGGGGATGTAGGGGCACTGGTCGGAACGGATGACGGTCAGCCCCGGTCCACAGGAGCGGGCCTTGTCCTCCCAGCCTCCCGCGAACGTAGGGGAGGGATGGCGTCCGAACTTCTTCACTATGAGCGAAAAGGACGGGGGCGCAGTATCAACGCACTCGAAGCCGTGTTGATCGAGGAGCCTTCGGCCCGCCAGCCACACCCCCTCGCTGGTCACCATGGCCACGCCCCTCGCGTTCGACTTCTTCGCTTCGGTGATGCACCCCTCCAGCAGCGCCGCGCCAAGGCCCTTCCCTTTGCTCTTGCCCACGACCCACAGGCAGTGGATGAAGAGATACCCGTCGGCATGCACCGCGCGCCAGGCATGTTCTCCCGGTACATACTCTATGAAGCCCCGCTCAGGCAGCGTGAGGAGCTTGATTCTCATCCCCTCGGCAAAGCGTGCCTTGAGCCATCGCAGCTTCCGCCCGTAGCCCTCAGACTTCTTCTTGCTCATGTAGCAGAAGAATCCTGTAGTCTCGACGTTGTCCGCCGTGACATCGATGATGTCACGGCGGGATGGTGATTCTCGCGTGCCATAACCAGTCACTGCAAGACCTCCTCAGTGCATTTCTCCCCTTCGGCTGAAGCGGCGTCGCATAGCGTGGCGGCAACGAACCGTATCGTTCCCAGGTAGACCTGGACCTGCCTTCGGAGCACATCCTTGCGTGTGAGAGGCACTGGCGCAAGAGCCTTCCGCGCGCGAAGTCCGTTCGAATTCGTCTCACGTCTTGGCATGTGTGGCGCCATGTCTTGGCGGTCCACCTGGTGGATGAGTTCGCAGATCCGCGACCTCGCACCTACGGGATATCCCCCGCATAGTCCCATTCGCCGAATCGGTTCGAAATCGTGACTACCTGGCCGTACCAGCCGATGCCTGCCACGAGGTAGGTCCAATTCCAATCAGCATCTCCGATCCCGTACGGGTAGCCGGTAGTGGTTGTTCCAGCTGGATACACGTCGATCCGATGGGCATATGGGGGCACGAACTCGGGCACGAAGTACGGATTCTGAGCCGCGCCGTACGTCCAATACTCAACTACGCCAGGAAACTCCGTCCAACCCAACTCCAAGATGCCAGGAGCAATCGCGCCAGCGAGCCCGATCCCGGGGCCGATACGCGCCACCTGGCTGAACTCCGAGGTATTGCCCGAAGGATCGGTGGCAGTCGCCGTGATGGTGTGCCCCTGGAGAACAGGTGGATCGAAGAATACGGTGAACGCGGCGTCTCCCGAGCCATCGGTCGTCCACGAGGCCCAGCCGAGGTAGGTTTCGCCTTCACCGAACCCCGTATCGTCCAGGCCCTCGTTGGAGAAGAACTCGAAGTGGAATGTGGTGCTCGGCGTGCTGTTGAGGTATACATCGACCAACGTCAGCGGTGGTCCTGGATCATTGATGGCGAGGATGGGGTGGTTCTGAAGGTTGTTGCAGCCCGTGTCGCCATCGTCAGGATCGTTCGGGGTAGGGTCAGTGCCGGCGAGGCTGATGCCGAGACCCCCGTTCGATCGGATGGAGTTTGAGAGGAAGGTGTTGCCGACGCAGCTCGCGCCGAAGCCCGCGATGCCGTGCCCGCCATTGTGCCCGATCAGATTCCCCTCGCCCTCTATTAGGCCTCCGATCCGGTTGTTCTCGATGTTCTCTCCGAGGAACAGAATGCCGGGGCCACCATTGCCCAGCGGTTCGCCGAAGGCGTTGACACCGATGGAGTTACCCTGAATCTCGTTATGTTCGGCGTTGTCCAGCAAATCGATTCCCCGTCCGAAGTTGCCCGCAATGACATTGCGGGCTCCCTCGATCGCTCCCCCGACCGTGTTGTCGTGGCACGAATTCAGGCATATGCCGTTGATGCCGTTGCCGAGGGCGGATGATCCCGACGCATCAGTCCCGATGTAGTTGCCGAGAACGACATTGCCCGCAGATGCGCTCCCGGCAATCCAGACACCATAGTTGACTCCCCCCGAGATGACGTTTCGTTGGCCAGCCGCGACACCTCCGACCGAGTTGTTCCACGCATTCAGGAGCAGAACCCCCTCAATCTGATTCCCTGCGGCCGCAGTGCCGGAGACATCTGTGCCGATGTGGTTTCCCTCGATCAGTGCGCCCCCCGCGTTCTCAATGTAGATCCCACTCTTACCGAAGTTGCCGATGGCCAGTCCGCGTGCGACGCAACCGCCGGCCATGATCTTAAAACCACTGGCACTGAAGCCGGCCTGCGAGCCGTCCAGCATGATCATGAGCGTTGCCGGAGTCATCCCGGAGGCGGGTGATGACCCTGCCTGCGTGTAGCCGTCGATGGTCAGCGTGTCGGCGATGGTCGGTAGTGCGGAGAGAGGCTGAATGGTATGAGGACCGGTACCCGAGATGGCGAAGATGATCTGGTCCGCTCCGGGATTGGCATTGGCTGCGGTGATCTGATTTCGCAATGTGCCTGCCCCGCCATCGGCAGTGCTGCTGACCACGTAGATCGTGGCTCGGCTTGGGGGTGCTACAAGGAACATGAGGCTGATGCTAAGCCATGGTGCGAATGCACGCCGGGAGCAGTGGCAAAGAGGGAATCTCTGTGTCATGGCAATCTCCTATGGAGTGAGGGTGTGGGCGGGGAGGCCATGGAGGCTGCTGCTCGGTATCTGCGACGCCACTAACGGCGTGTGGGGAATCTGCGGGAATGGGGAGGATGCGGAGAATCGATGGAGAGCGACCAATAGATCCACGCGAGTTGTCGCGTCCCACCGGAAGCATTGAAGCCGGCTGACGAGCGTGCGGGAGTTGATGGTGGATCCATGACACACCCACGGTAGCGGTAGCAGGGCCCCAGTGAACGGCGCACGACTCAACCAATGGGCCTCGTGCCTTCCGGTCAAGCGGCCCTGGCGCAGAAGAGCACCGGTAGGAACGTGGGAGTGTCAGGGGGACTCATCGTCTGACGCGATTTTTAGGCCGTTCCGCCGCAGGCATGAGGGCGATCTGCCCTCCGGCAAGCGTCAAGGCGATTGCCCAGCCGAAGGGTCCAGCAACCGCACGATTGCTTCGAGCCGATGCTGACCCGCGTCGACGCGATGAGTCGCAAGGCAATCCGCGGGCCGCACCCAACCACGGGATTCCTCGTTCTGAAAACCGGAGAATGTGTGGCTTCCGTTGAATGCGAGGCTCTCATCGACACTGAGTGCCAGCTCGTCGCTGAAGCCGACATGAGGCATCAACGTCCACCCACGTAGGTACGTCTTACGTCCACCACCCTGTTCAGCATTCGACGCCGTGCGCTTGCTCAGGTCACCAGAGCCGACCAATCCATAGAGAATTCATTACGTCTTGGATGTACCCAGACTATCTCTCATACGCACCGCTGGATGCGGAATCCGGAACGCGAGGCGCTCCTCCGCCCCGAACGACACTGCGCTATCGTGCGCGCGCTACCGTGCTCGCGATTGGTGCGTGATAGCGACTGCCATGCCTTCAACGAAGGAGAGCACTGCTCGCCTTGACCATTCCGCGTCGTGCACGGACGGGTCTCCCGCGTAGCCCAGAGGGGTGACCACGCGTGCATCCTGCCCCCACGCGCGATATCTGTCCTCCTCCACGTGAGGCGGGGAGAGCGTGCGGGCTTGCGCCGTGTCCACGAGCCCGGGGAGGAAGGCCGCCATGTCCCCAGTTTCCTCCGCGCCGGCGTGAAATTCGGGGCCGGAGACCACGGGGCCGCCCGGTGGAGGCTCGAACTGAACAAGCGTGACGTAGTCCTCGTTACCGTTCAGACCGTGGCGCCGTGCTAGTCTGTCAGACATGACCATTCGCGCACACATCCCTGGAGACTGCCGTCCCTCGCGGGCTACGTCGATCAGCACTTCGTTGTGTCCCCACTCGCCGTGGAGATTCACCAGGTAAGCCTCACGAAAGCCCCAGCTCTTCAGGTTAGCCAGGATCTCCGTGAGCACGGCCTTCATGGTTTCCGGGGTCGTGTCGAATGAACCTGGAAAGCGTCGCGTGCTGGTGTTCACGCCCCAGTAGAACGGCGGGGCGACGACAGCAGGCAGGCCGCGCGCTCGGAGCCCCTGGGCAGCGAGCTGGCAGTACACGCACGCCTGGTAGATGTCTGCTCCACAGGCGATGTGGGGCCCATGCTCTTCGATCACGCCTACCGGGATGAGTACGACCGCGCCCGCCTGCGCCGCCTCTTCAATCTCAGGCCATTTCATGTCGGCCATCGTCCCGGCGAAGACCGAGTATCCGCCCTCTATGCATCGCTCCGGTGGCGCCGGCAAATGGCGCGGCGATTCCGCCCGCACGCCAGGAATCGATCCCAGAGCAGCGACTGTCAATGTGGCCAGGGCTGTGGTGAGTAGTCTGTCAAACGGGACGCGCATGTGAAAGCCTCCTCGGTTCGGGATAGCGCCGTGTGCAGCGAACCGGGCACGGACCGAGCAATTGCAGCGATCAGAGCGGATCAACGTCCAGATCGCGCGGGACCGGCCCGGCTTCATCAGGTGAAGCGCCGCCCTCGCCAAGAAGGTTCAGATTGTGGGCAACGAGTCGGTAGCAAGCCGAGCAGATCGGTCTCGAGCTGTAGGCGAAGTATCAAGTTGCTGGCGGAAAGAGCCACCCACATGAGAATTCATGGCCTGGCAAAGCGTGCTGACAGCATTCGCCGACCATGCGTACCGGGCGGGCCGCGGACTGGGCGCCTTGACAGGCGGGAGCCGAGGCTCTTCCTTCGGTTCATCCCCTTCGGAGAGATACCTTCACCAGGGCAGTGATGGA
>JAFGKV010000227.1 GCA_016928395.1 Candidatus Fermentibacterota bacterium
CCTGGATTGCCCGATCGAGTCGGGCAATGACGGGGGAGGTGTGGAAGTTTCACGATGTATCGTCCGGGCGGGCCCGGGGCCCCCACTCGTTTGAGAGTACATCTACGCACTCGTACTCAAAGGCACGCCTCTCGAGAGCGATACCGATACCGACTACGAGCCCCGCCCTCCCGCGGGCGACCAGAGACGGTCGCCCCTACGACGGCAACGGTTTCTCGGAGCGCTGGGCGGGCCTGATAGCTGACAGCCGATAGCCAACTGCCAGCCGTACTCTCCACCTCGAAAAACCTGGGTGCTCTCGCATCCAGAGGCCTTACTGACGACTAAGGACTGCTCGCGAAGCGAGGCCCGCAGACCGGCCGAACCTAGACCCCTGAACCCTGTACACCTGACACCCTTTCGCAGGGCAGGGCACCACAACGCAGAGCCGCAACGAGGCGGCTCTGCGTGGAGAAGTGGTACGCCCGGCGCGATTCGAACGCGCGGCCTTCAGATCCGGAGTCTGACGCTCTATCCAAACTGAGCTACGGGCGCCCCTGCCAAAAGGAACAGCAGCAACATAGCAGAATCCCGCGGAGCGGAGTTCCCAAGGGCCTCCGCTCCGCGTGATCAAACTCTACCGGAGCTTCTTCTTATGTCTGTCTGCCCGGCGGCGCTTCTTCCTCTTGTGCGTGGCTATCTTGTGGCGTTTCCGCTTCTTGCCACTCGGCATCTACTTCTTGTCCACCGTGTCACGAAGGTGCTTGGACGGGCGGAACGCGGGAACCATGCGCTTCTTGACCTTCACGGTGGCGCCGGTCTTCGGGTTGCGGGCCGTCCGTGCGGCGCGCTCGCGACGCAGGAAGCTCCCAAAGCCTCTGATCTCAACACTCTTGCCCTTGGCCAGGGAGGCGGAGACGATGTCAACGAACCCCTCCAAGACACCACCGACATCCTTCTTCGTCAGCCCGGTCTTGTCAGCCAGGGCATCGATCAGGTCGGTCTTGGTCATAGCAGCCTCTCCTCTCGATGAAGAACCCCTACACACTACGGCCGGGTGCCTGCCTCCCGCCCATCGGGCTCGCAGGACCACCGTCCACTACAAATACCTTGCGCAACAAGAGCTACTCCCCGCCGAATGTCAAGTCCTTGTTAAGGATCACTCCGAAGAGGGCAGGATGAAGACCGAGGACTCCCTGCGGCGACCTTCCTCAGCCATCATGCGACGCACCGCCAGGATCCCTTCACCATCAAGCCATCCGGCATCTAAGCGGCAGAATCTCCGCATGCGTATCAACTCCGGCGTGTGCACGGTTGCGGCCCTGAGACTGCCGATATCCGTGGTGATGGCAAGCGAATCAGAACTGCATATCACCTCAAGCTCCTCGCTGCGGGCGATACGAAGCTCGCTGATCAGTTCAACGTCAGCCGGGATGAGCACCGGCACTCGAGGAATTACGTCAGACGCCGCGACACCGGCAGGAACCCAGTCACTGCCAAACCATGCCTCCATGCACTGATCGATGAGTATCCCTTCTCCCACGGGCATGGCGCCCTCGAATCGATACCTCAGGTCATCATCGCAGATTCTCTCGCATACGAACGCCAAAGTGGCGCCCTTCACGATCCGCTTCAGCCGAGGACCAAGCCACCCGTCGGGGGCGGCGCGGTCAACACCGTCCGGAACGAGCGAAGCCGACACGGTGATGGATCCCCGCACCCGCATGCTATCCGCGCCACTCTTCGCCAGCGTCAGCACGGCGTGACCGCGACGGATCACCGGATCGGCACCTCGCACCGGATCACCCCCCACGGTGAGGGGAAGAAACCCGAACGGCCCGGCGACGCGGGGCAACTGGCGCGGCTCGGTCAGGTTCAACCACCGCGGAACCGACTCGCGCACCCTGACCCATGCTTCAGGCAAGAGGCTGGTCACTGGGGGCATCCCGGCGGGCAGAGCGTCTCCCACGAGGCAGACAACCGCATCATATCCGGCGCTACGGGCCGATACCGCCACAAGCCAGGCCGCTTCCAGAGGCTCCGCATACCCCGAGGCGTACACTCTGGAAGGATCGCGGCAGGTCCAGAACCGCCGGTCTGGCGCAGGAACCAGGTGCACAGCCGCCCTCGCGACATCGACCACGACCTTCAACGTCTCATCGCGGGTCACGGCAGTACGCAAACCCACCCCCAGGCTTTCTGCTGCCTCCCGGGCCCAGAGGCTGTCCTCAGGGAGCCGACCTGCCCACCAACCTGCAAGCTCGGGCCAGCTCGGGCAGGTCGATAGTACCAGGCGGGGCTCCACCGTGTGTCCCGAGGGTCCCCTCTTCGAGGGGTAGGCCGGCAGGTCATTGAAGTGCCACGACGACGCACTGGCGTCGGTCCCCAGCGAGCAGCCCTGAGCATTGCAGAGTGCCCACGCCAGAGGCTGTGATCCATGATTGTCCACGGTGATCATGCGTCGGAGTACCGGATGGATGTCGCCGAGGGGAATCACCGCCTCGTACCACGGCAACAGCGTGGAATCCACCACCTCGTATTCCACCACGATCTCCACTCCCTCCTCAACCCCGGGCGGGCTCACCACCAGCTCCCTGCACGAGACGAAATCCGGGGCCGTGCCATAGGCGCCCGGCGTCACGAGATTGAAGGCGTGAGGTTGGGCCTGCACCTCCGTGCCATCGCTGCGCAGGGCGGCACATCGGATAACACGCACTGTCTGATGCGGTATGACGTACCCGATACGAAAGTCGGAATAGTCTTCACGCCCGACAATGGAAAGCGGCCGTGTCACGCGCCGATGCCACGTGATGGAGCGGCCATCGGACAGAATCGACACGCGGGTTTCGTGCTCAACAATCACCACGTCATCCTCGGGAAACCGCGCCTGCCACGGGTCAGCGGCGCCCACTATCAGCAGGAGAACCCACGCGATCATCGTCTATTCCTCCCGGTGGTGCACATCACGCGCTTCGCGGCCCGGCCGGTGAGCATGGACGATGCCTCCGCCACGGCCTTGAACTCTTCGGGAGTTAAGTAGCGGTTCATTATCCTGCCCTCCACCGTGGTGCGAAAAATCCGTCCGTTGATCGCCGTCTTCAGGGAGAGGCGAACCGGTCCCCGATCGAACGAGATCGCTGCCGTGTCGGGATTCACCGGAGAGTATCCTCTGGGGAGCCGAAGGGCCTCCGAGGCATCCTCCCAGCGGGTGGCCCAGATCAACGCCGGATTCTGCCGGGCTCCTTCGCGGGCGTAGCGTGAGAGTGCCGAGAGCTTGGCCCCTTCCGTGAGCAGGGCCAGAAGCGGCTGCCTGAACACGAGAGCACGCCCATCAACCAGGGCGTAGCCCGGAGCCTCGAACTCAATCCTCAGCCGGAAGGGCTTCCATAGATCGTCGGGGTCAGAGTGGGTGACCCCGGTAATCCGTACCGACGAGCCCAAACCTCTCAGATAGGAGGCGAACAGGGCGTCGCGCTCCGCCGGACGCCGGTACGCCAACTGACGGCGGTAGTTGGTCTCGTAGTTGCCTAGAGGCTCGATGAGAAACACACCCGACAGGTCGCCACGTTCAGACACGCCGCACTCGAGACGCCACGACACGCGGTTGTCCTCGTCGAACAGGGGCATCTGCATCAGCGTGCCGCCTTCAGGCGATCCGATGACATAATGCTGATGGCCTTCCGAGCGGGACCAGTGGTAGGCGGAGTATGCGCACCATGTCGGATCCAGCATGAAGAACGATCCGTCCGAACGGCGCACCGCGACGACGCAGTGGTTGAACTGGTCGGCCGGGATGTCCTCCACTCTGGCCCCGGCCATGGTCATTACCGGATAGGTTTCGTATCCCGCTACCCTGAGCATTGCGACCAGCATGCCGGCCAAGTCCTTGCAGACACCGGAGCGCTCGGAGAAGATCATCTCCGCAGGGTGCAACGTGTACCCTTCGCCCTCACCCATGGAGAGCCCGGAGTACCGAATATGCGTCGCCACCCATTGTTGGAGGGCAAGGAACCGGTCCTCGTCCCGGCTGAATGCGTTGATAAGGGCGTGCGTCCGTTCGGCGATGGCTTCCGTGGGGGCGAATTGGCCTTCATTGGTCTCGTGAAACCATCGGGCACGAGCCGGCCAATTCTCCAGTGTGGAGAGCACGACCTTGGGAAGAAAATCCGATGCATCCGCCGAGAATGCTTCCCGTGGTACGGCAGGGAGATCTCTGGCGGTCCAGGTATAGACGAGATGTGCGCCTCGGAAACGGACTGAGTCGTTCAGATCACCATTGTACTCGGCAAACTGCACGGGTTTGCCCCGAGGCATGATGAGCTGGTAGGTCTTCTCCAACACCGGATGCCCTTCGCCAAACACCACCACATCGTAGAATTCGCCCTCCTGGGGCGGCACAAACTGTGTCGAGGGAATCTCACCAGCCAGATAGGCGATCTGGTAGCCGACGCGATGCGTCCACACCTCCAGCGCCTCGCCTGGTCGCAGCATGCCCATGTCATACAGCCGCATCCGTGCCCCCCAGTAGATGCCATCGGCCGGCGCTTCCGTGTCAACACACTCATCCAGGTTGACGAAGCGGCTCGTGCCGTCGCTTCCGTGCACTATCGCCTTGACGATGCGATGGTCATTGGCGCGGGAGTCATAGTCGACCCGCTGCACCCGGGCAGCCCGGGCCTCATCGGCGTCGAGATACGTGATCAGGGTGTGGCGGCGAAAGTGGCCCCTGCCGCTGTCTTCGACCTCCACGAGAGTGCTGTCAAATACCACGACGGCCTCGGCGCCCGCCGCGCGACCGACGCTGTCGGCCCGCAGGCACGCCGTGCGCACAGCATCCGGAGTAGGATCTGCAACCAGGAGAAGCAGCAGCACATGCAGCATAAAATCCCCTTCCTTCGAGACTTCCTTGTGCGGTGGCAGGGTTCAGGGTTCTATCCGACGGCAGCATCCCTTCTTCTGCCCATCGCTATCGAAATCGCTCTCGAATCAACGCACCACGGTCGACCCCGATACCGAGAGCGACAACGAGCCCCCTCCCCGCCCCACCAGGCACCACTGGCCGTTCCTAGAGCTATCATTCGGCGCAGAGTCAGTCATCCCTCAGCGCACCTTGAGGGACACGAGACTGATGACCATGAGCAGACCTGATACGATCCAGAACCTGACCGCGATCTTTGTCTCGGCCATGCCCATGTACTGGAACGTGTGGTGCAACGGTGCCCGATAAATGATCCGTCGTTTGAGAATCCGAAGACCCACCCAGTCCTGGAGCACCACCGAGAGCACCTCCGCGAGGAACACTCCGCCCGCCAGGAGGAAGAGCACCTCTTGACGAAGCAACGCCGCCAGGGTACCCAGCACCCCCCCCAGGGGCAGAGACCCTGCATCCCCCATGAAGACCTCCGCCGGGTAGGCATTGTACCAGAGAAACCCCACCGACGCGCCAACCATCCCCGCACAGAAAATGGCCAACTCCCCTGCGCCTGGCATCTTGATGAACTGCAGGTAGGAGCTATATACTTGGTTTCCCAGGACATAGCCGAACACTCCGTAGACAGCCGCCACGAAGAAGGCCGGCACCACCGCGAGGCCGTCGAGGCCATCGGCGAAGTTTACCGCATTGGCGGCAAACGTGATGATCAGGGCCGTGAGCAGAACCGATCCCCATCCCAAAGTGGCCACCGGCGTCTTGACAAAGGGAAGCTGCAACACGTCGCGGAGTTCGGGCGGTAGGGGGCTTGTGGCCGGCAGATACAGAATGATGCCCAGCCCGATCCCAAACACGGCCTGCAGGCCGAACTTTGGCCACCGGCTGAGACCCTTCTCAGAGTCACGGTGGCGGTTCTTCTTCAGATCGTCCACCAGGCCCAGGGCCGAAAACCACACCAGCGAACCCCCCACGAGGAGTACGTAGGGATTGGAGAGATCGCACCACAACAGCGCGGCCACGGCGGTGGCGACCACGATAATCACGCCGCCCATGGTCGGGGTGCCACGCTTGCCTGAGACGTCGATAACGCCGTAGTCTCTGACGCGGTCCGTGAGCCCTGCACGGAACAAGGCCAGAATGCCCCGTTGTCCCGCCAGGACACTGATAGCCAGCCCCGTAAGGGCGGCAAACATGGCCCGACTCGTGATGTAGTTGAAGAGCCGGAGGAAGGAGAATGGACCATCTGGTTCGAAAAATGAATCGTAGAGCAGGTTAAGCATGATCGTGTGCCCTCAAAGCCTGACTCAGGAGCGCCAGCGAGTCCTTCAGCTCGAACAAAGGCCTGAAACCAGTGGAGGTAAGGAGAAGGCCGCGGATCGCCCCCTCAATTCTCGTTCGGTCCTGGGGCGACAACGCATCCCTGTTTGCCAGCCGGCGAAGCCCGTCCACCGCTGCGGCCCTCACCTTCCAGTTTGGATCGAGAAAGCGGCCGATGAGCAGAGACGCGGGTGCCTCACCTTTGTCTACCTCGCCAAGAGCGGCCAGCGCCGCGGCGCGCACTTCGAAACGGGGGTCACCTGTCAGCGTCCGAATCATGGCGACGATCTCGACATCCGCCCGCACCGGCGCGGCCAAACCCATTGCCAGACGGCAGCCCGCGCTTCGAATCTCGAAGTAGCGATCCTGGATCGCATATACGATGGCGCCGCGGACGGCTTCGCTCCAGACACCGATTCCCGCCAGGGCCGTCAGGGCATTCCGCCGGATGAAACCGTTCTCCTCATGGAGAAGGCCCGCCCAACGCTGCCACCGCGTGGGGTGGCGACGCCGCTGCACCACCAGAGAGGCGATAAGGTCCGCACGCTCGGCATGGCCTAATGCGCCCGCCAACTTCACTCCCCAGTTGCGCTCCTCCCATTTCGATGAAGCCAGATACCCATCCGTGCGGTACTGGAGGTATGCCCGCTCTTCGATGGAGAGCGCAACGGAGCCCTTCCCCCGGGAGACGACACGGGCCAACAACGCTGAGGCGGAAAGCGCGGTGAGGGGCTCGACTGCACCGTCGATGGTCGGCCACGCACTCATGGGAACAGGTGCCTCGGGAAGCACTCCTCGTGCCAGGCTGACTATCATGTGAGCCAAACGCGACGCCGCATTGGGGGTTGCCAAGGATTCCGCCTTCTTCGCCACGCGCGCCCGGCGCCCGGGATCGGCCAGCAGATCGAGTACGCGGGCGGCCAGCTCATCAGGCGGGAGGTAATCGACCACGCCCCCATCCGTCCTCAACGGGCGTTCGTACAGAATCTCAGCGGCGCCCGCGGCCTGCAGCGCCAGGGCATTCTTGACCTGATGATCCCCCGGGAGGTTCGCCTTAGGCACCAGGAGAGCCGCTTTGCCCATGACGCAGAGCTCGTTCAAGGTGCCCGCTCCTGCCCTGCTGACAACAAGATCCGCGGCGGATAGATACACTGCGATGGGATCCAGATAGTCGAGCCTGCGATACCGCGCCGGATCGGGTGGAACCGCCAGTGCGGCCACGGCGCGATTGGTATCAGCCACCGGATCATACCCGCCCCCCATGGGGCGCCCGGTGGCATGAATGACGAGAATCCCCTCGTTCGCGGTCAGGGCAGGCAGTGCTGCCACGATGCCGCGATTCAGAGACCGCGACCCCAGGCTTCCACCGAAAACCAGCACGACCCTCCGGTGCCCATCGATGCCCAGATCACGGCGGGCATCTTCCCTCGGCAGCGGAGTAGTGATTCGTGCCCGTACCGGATACCCCGAAACCAAGACGCGGCCCGCGGAGAAGTAACCCGCGGCGGACGGGTAGGTCGACGCGATCACCGTGGCCCAGGATCCGGCGAGGCGATTGAGCCTGCCCGGCACCGCATTCTGCTCGTGGAGCAACACCGGGACCCGTGAGATGCCAAGCCTGGTCAGCAGGTGGTTCGCCATCACCACGGGTGCGGAGACATACCCGCCCGTGCCGACAATCACGTCGGGCCGCCACCGCCGTAGCAGGAGCATGGCCTTCCCCACGCCCGCGGCCATGGTCAACCCGAATCTCATGAGCGCCGCCGGCGATGTACCCGCGGGAAGACCCCTGGCGCATACGAAACGCAGGGGGATTCCGGTGGGTGGCACCAGCTCCGCTTCTGCCCTTCCCCTCACACCGACATAGAGAAACCGGGCTTCGCTGTCTTTGGAGCGAACATGCTCCGCCATTGCCAGGGCGGGATAGACATGACCGCCGGTCCCGCCTCCGGTAAGCAGGTAGTTCACCGGATCACCGCCCTCTCTCCCCGTTGCCTTCCCTCGGCGACGAGTCAGCCCTGCCCGCTGATGGCTCGGCAAGCACCCGTTCCTTCAGCACACTCACGTCCTGGATACCCTCCTCGATCTGGATTTCATACGCTCTCCGCAGCAATGCACCCATCCGGGGGCCCGGCGTTACACCCTCCTGCAACAGATGCCTCCCCAGGAGCAGAGGCTCCACAGGCTGGTTTAGGACTCCCGCCTCCCGGGCCGCGGCCAGGAGCCACTCACCGGCAGGAAACGCGCCATTCTGACGCGCTCCCGAACCTCGGTAGTCGGCTCTGCTGCACCGCTCAAGAAGCACGATATCGGTCTCCGGCGCCAGGCGGCGGGCGAGCCGGCGCACCGCAGCCAGCGTCGATGATTGGCCGTGGAGGAAGTCCGGCGTGAGGTGCCACCGTACCAGCTTCTCGACACCGGCAATGATAGACCGGTCCTTTGTGAACCTTGTCAAGAAGCGCGAGGCCAGGGCGACGCCGGCCTCGGAATGACCCATGGATCTGATACGACCATCCCGAAGTCGGGTGGTGCACACCTTGCCGAAGTCGTGGCACAGCACCCCGAACATGAGTACCAGGTCTCTGCGCGAATCACCTGTGCGCAGTGACACGGCGGCGTCAAGGCTGGCGAGCACATGTTCCCAGACATCACCCTCCGGGTGCCAGGTCTCGTCCTGCGGCACCCCAACCAACGAGGCGACCTCGGGCAGAAACCTGATCCAGCCGGTGATGAGAAGAAAACGCAGTCCCAGACTCGGAGCGCGCCCCAGGAGCATCTTGGCCAGTTCTCCGAACACCCGCTCGGCGGGGAGGTTCTCGGCGCCGACCTGCCGGGCACATTGGATGAGTCTCGGGCTGGGAGTCAGAAGAAAACGGGAGAGGAACTGGGCGGCACGCAAGACCCGCAGCGGATCGTCACCGAAGCGTCTGGGGTCCACAACTTCCAGAAGCCCTGACCGGAAATGCGCCTCTCCGTTCCATGGGTCAAGCACCTCCATGGTGAAGGGGTCAAATCCCATGGCGTTCATCGTGAAGTCACGGCGGTGCGCAGCCTCTTGGAACGGCATGTCGGGGACCGCCTCCACAGCGAAACCCCTGTGTCCAAGACCAGTGAGGGAATCTCGACGGGGAAGGGAGAACTCCACGTTCGCTCCCTCTACCTTGTACACGGCGAATGCCTTGCCCGCCAGAACCAGGGGGACCATGGAACCAAGCACCTCCTCAAGGGTTTCGGCGCACATCCCCACGACCTCTATGTCGATGTCGGCAGATTCTCCGCCCGCCACCAGGTCTCGGACCCACCCGCCAACAATCATCGGGCGAGCTCCCTCATCACGCAACCGCTGCACCAGGGCATGCAGAGTGGGACCACCAGCGAAGACAGGACGCTGCAATACGGCATGGACTCGGTCGGCGACTTGACTATCCATACGCACGGGAGTCCTCCGGAACAGTGACGTGTTCTGGGTTCAGGCTTCGGGCAGCACCCGGATTCGCCTCCATACTCAGCTCCCTCGCCTTTCCCCACAAACGGTGTGGCTGTACCCAAGGC
>JAFGKV010000228.1 GCA_016928395.1 Candidatus Fermentibacterota bacterium
GGACTCTGTGCCCGCCCGTGTAGCGAAGGGCGACCGATTTGCCACTGTGTAGCGTACTCTCAACCCTGAGAATTCTGAGGGAGCCCCCCGACCTCAGAGGCCGCACTGAACCCCGAACCCTGAACCCTGAACCCTCATGCCCGCGGCATGCCGTGCCCTCACAATGCGCCCCCAATGCTCGGTAGCAACAACGGCGACTGCCGGGATGGGGTCGTCCCCGGGTTCATCTGCGCCGACAAGGCACTCACGCTCACTCGCCTCACGAGGCTGGACAGCCGGCGCATCATCTGCTAAACTCCGCCATGATGCGAATGTCACTTCTCGTCTCGTTGTAGGAACCATGATCATTCTTATACTCCTCATGGCATTGAGTGCGGCCGCGACTGCAGAGTGGAATCTGACGCGGGAGATATCTCCGGCATCAGAGGATTCTCTGTGCGTCTGGACCCTCGACACCGGCGCCGGGCCTCTATGGAGCCTGCCGGCCGGCGGCGAGATTCACTGGTCCTGCTTTCAGGCCGGAGCCGATGATTCCCTGCTGCTTCCCTGGCAGTCCATTGCGGAGGATTGTACCCTCGACGTGGCCGTATCGGTTGAGGGCCCTGCAGGCCGGGTGCGCTGCCAGATAGGATGCGTGGTCGAAAACGGCGACATCCAGCCGGTCACTCTCCGGGATGCTGGCTCTTCCAGCCCTGACAGTGAGGAGGAAGGCTGGATCGTCTCCCCCGCGGAGGTGCAGGTACAGGAGAGCGTTTCACAGCGACTGATGGGGGTGTGTGTCCGGACGGCCACTGCCACCGGCCTGGCCAGCCCCGCCTCCATCCGGATCACACGCCTTCGGGTGCATGCCGGCGGGCGCACGGCCTCCCTGGCGCCCACACCCCGCCCCGTGAGTGTGGCGGCGGGCTCCGCGTTGCGCTCCGCCTGGCAGCTGCCGTCCGTGACGGGGGCGCAGTGGAGGCTTGAGACCTCGACCATCGGCATGCCGGAATCCTCGGTCGCCTGGGTCTGGTGGCCTCTGGCTGCAGGCGAGCGGGCGGACGAGAGGCGACTACTCTGGAGTGTTTCCAGGCTGGCGGAGGGGTGGCGGATGGCGGACCTGCGGCACGGCACGGGCTATGCCGATACCCTTGTTGGGCTCCTCGAGCCCCCGGCCGATGGGGGAGACAGCCTCCAGCTGACTCTGGCTCTCGAAGTAAGGGAGGGAGGCCTCGTGGATGGCGTGGTGGTGCGTGGCCGGCCCCGTGCGCCTCGGGCGGGCGAACTGAGTATCGTACAGGTGATGTGCGCTCCGGCAGAAGATGAGTTCGTCCAGATAGCCAATCGCCTTCCATGGTCACTTTCTTTGCCTGCCCTTCGCATCGAGGTGAATGGCGAGGACTGCACCTGTGGCGAAATCAACATTCCGGCCCACGGCTCGGTGGCCATCATGCGGCCCGAGTGTCCGGGCCTTGTGGTACCCAATGACGAAGCCCGGATTCGGCTGCTATGCAATGGGTGGGAGATGGACGAGATCAGTTTCGGGCCAGGGCATCCCGCGCCCGCGCCTCCCTACGGTTGGGCGCTGCGCCGCGACTCCGTCTACACGATGGAGCGGGCACCCATGCCGGATCTGACAGGCGCGGCTTTTCCCGTTGACCACACCCTGGATGGGGGTTCGGTGGCTCTGACCGAGCTGTTACTGTGGCCGTTGGATGGCCCCGATCGCTTCGTGGAGATCGCGCACATGGCGGGTGACGCGGTGGAGTTGGAGGGCTGGGCGCTACTGTGTGAAGGTGCATTCGTCTTTCCGGAGGAGACGAAGCTGGGGCCGGAGGGAGTCATCGTGGTCGCGGCCGATGGTTTCCCATCCTCGTTTGCCCTCAACCCCGCGGCAGGAGAGGTAACATTGATCGATCGGTGGGGACGCATCGTCGATCGTGTCCACTGGGGTTCTCCCCCTCCGCCTGGGCACTCGCTCAGCCGCATCGTGTCTCACGCCGAAAAGGGCGGTGCGTGGCTTCCCGCCTTTCCCACACCGGGTGCAAACCTCGCTCTGCCCCGACTGTGTACGGTGGAGGTAACCACCACCGGCGATGGCCGCGTCGTGCAATGGGAGTGTGCCTATGCAGCAGATGTGGTCTTCTCCGTATACCGGGCGTTGGTATCACAACCCGATGCCCGAATACAGGTCTCGACACTTCCCATCGGCGGGGCACCCCCGTACAGCTTTGTTGACATAGATGTCGATCCAGAGCAGACCTACCTCTACTGGATCGCCGCTATGGGCCCCACCGGGGAGGAGGCGTCCGTGGGTCCGGTCCTCTCCGCACCCAACGCCACACCTCTCCGTATGGCCATCGGTCCCGCCACGCCGAACCCCTTCCGAAGCGTGACCACCGTACCGTACTCTATCTATGGCGTCACTTCGGAGGAAGGGCGCATCGTCCAGGAGTTCGAGGCTGGGCACCGTATGCGCGTCGGGGTGTATACGGTGGGGGGAGGCCTCTTGAAGGTGTTCGAAACCGATTGCCTCCAAGACGGCTCATTCCGTGTCGTGTGGGATGGCTGTGACGATACCGGGCGCCTCTGTCCCCCTGGCGTCTACGTCGTCAGCCTCCAGGTCGGCCCGTATGTACGATCGGCACGGGTCGTGTTCGCAGGGCCATAGCCAGTACACACTCCATACCGGGGAGGATACCCTGTCATGAAGTTCTTTCTCGATACCGCCCACGTGCCCGACATCCGAAAGGCCGCCGGCATGGGAATCGCCGACGGGGTGACCACCAACCCCAGCCTCGTGGCCAAGGAGGGGCGGGACTTCATACCGCTCGTGCGCGAGATCTGCGCCATCGTGGACGGGCCGGTCAGCGCCGAGGTGACGGCCGAGGATGCCGATGGCATGGTGCGCCAGGGGCGGGATCTAGCGGGCATCGCCGGCAATGTGATCATCAAGGTACCCTTCGGGCAGGAGGGCCTTCAGGCGGTACGCGCGCTGGAGGCGGAGAAGATCGCGACCAATGTGACCTTGGTCTTCTCTCCTTTGCAGGCGCTGCTGGCCGCCCGGGCGGGGGCCAGCTACATATCGCCCTTTATCGGCAGGCTTGATGATGTCGGCCACCGCGGCATGGACGTGGTGGAGCAGGCCCTGGATGTGCTGGCCAACTACGATCTCCATTCTCAGATCATCGTGGCAAGTATCCGCCACCCTCTGCACGTCCTTGAAGCCGCGCTCATCGGCGCGCCTATCGTGACGGTGCCGCCAGCAGTTCTGTGGAAGCTATTCGATCACCCCCTGACTGACATTGGCGTGGCGAGATTCAAGGCCGATTGGCAAGGGCTTCAGGAAAAGCTCCGATGATCCATTGGCTTGCCTGCCTTCTGGCCATTCTACAAATCGGGGACATCGGCGACTCGCGCCGTACCGCCATCGTCACGGCATCTGAGCTGGCGGGCGAATCGGTGGTCAGCATCAGCGTGAC
>JAFGKV010000033.1 GCA_016928395.1 Candidatus Fermentibacterota bacterium
ACAGTGTACCACTCCTGCTTCCTTCGCCGTCCGGTCCTCATCGTGCGATGGCGCGTCATTGGGGTTTTGCAAGAGGCTCACATGTCAAAGCGTGGTCCCGCACCGCCGAATACGGGGTCCTAACCCCGACTATTCTCCCGAAGTCGATGCCGCAGTCCGGGTACATAAGGAGGAAGCAGAGCCGCTCGACGATACCACCATGGTGGCGGTGAAGATGGTATGAAGGGGTCCTAACCCCTCAGACACGCCGCCCAAGAGCATCAGCGGAGCCGTTACTGCCCAGCGCGCATGACCTCACGACGGCACGGTGCATGGCGAGCCCAAGTGCACTGTCGATGAGGGATGGGATGGCCACGAGGGCCGCAATCATGAGAACCACACCGATCGGCATCCCGCTTGTCGCATCTGGCCGAGAGGACAAGCCTGAGAGCAGCGCCCACACATCAGGGCTGGAAGCCGTCGCAAGCAGGGCCGTGAGGTGACCGTTCAGGTGGGTGATCACAAGGCCAGCCATCCCCGCAACGGCCAGAGCCCCGGCAGCGAGGATGCGCGGTCGCTCCCATGCTTCAAGGAACCACCCAATCCGCCGGGGTGCCGGCGTGATGGCCGGGCGGACGGAGGCGAGCGCCCTCCTGGTTTCTGCAACGAGGGCCGCTGAGACCTGCGGTTGGGGCGTCTCGCGAACGGCTGATGCGATCTCGGCCAACTCCTCGACGGCATCGCGGCACGACGGGCACCGCGCGAGATGCCGCGCACAGAGGATACGTCGCAACACGCCGAGTTCCCCATTCACATAGTCGATCTTGACCAGTTCATCGTCACAAATGCGCATCAGGGTCCTCCCCGAGAACGGTCCGGAGTCGCATCAGGCCGCGGTGGATATTGGTTTTCACGGTTCCCATGGGGATCGCGAGACACGCGGCGATCTCCCTGTAGCTGAGTTCTTCCAGGTAGTAGAGCGTGACGGGCATACGGTACTTGAGGGGCAATCGATCGAGCGCGTGATCCAAAGTCGTCCGCCTCTCTCCTTCCTCGGCCTTGTCGGCGATGGAAGGGATGGTCTGGGTCTCAAGATCCTCCTCGCGCCACTCGTCCAGCGAGTAGGCCGGATCCCCACGCATGCGCCTGATATGCGAGAGGCAGGTGTTCTGCGCCACGCGGTAGATCCACGTCGACAGCTTCGATTCGCGACGAAACGTGGGCATGCTCCTCGCCACGTTGAGGAACGTCTCTTGGAACAGGTCATCATGATACTGCGGGTCGGGAATCATGCGGTTGATGACATGGTACACGAGGTCCTTGTGCTGGTCTACGAGAGTGTCCCCGTCGCGTCCCACTTCACAACTCCAGGCGGTTCCGGGCCATGCATTGATTCTGAGCTTCATCCGCATTAGTCGCCCAGAGTGTGTTCCCGGTTTCATCCCGCCCAACATATGTTCCCTGAAACAATCCGCCAATTCCCGATACTCATGAAGCGGAGACGGCGACAATTCCAATCTGGAGGTGCCCTGTGTTTCATGTGCTCGTGTTGATGCCGCTGGTGTTTCTTGCGGTCTTGCTCGCCTTCGAGCGAAGGCGGCGACTCACCCGCACCTATCTGGAGATCGCCAAGTCACCCTCGTCTACTCCCGACGTACAACGCGAAGCGTTGCGCATGCTGGAGGCGCATACCCGCGGCAGTTCGCTCCGGCGCGGCATCTTCGGTACGGTCTTCGGCCTTGTTCTGGTCATCATTCCCCTGATGATGCGGGTGTTCATGAGGGCGATCCCCGAGGACGTGGTCAGCCGGGCTCCGGGGCTTGTGCCCGCCTTTGCGCAGCCGTGGGCCCAGATGGGGCTCTTGCTCATCGCCGGACTGGTGGTTCTCGGCTACGGGATTGCCAACCTGGCGGTATGGCTTCTTGCCGACCGGCACAAGGAGGCAAAGACGGCATAGCCCGGTGCTCGCGCCGACTTGACGCCGTGTCCGCCCGGCTGCTCACTGGCCCCCGCCGGTAAGCAGCCGAGGCGCTTTGCCCAGTGCGAACATGGGCAATCTTGCCGTGGACGGCTCTGGGGGAGCGGCGTGAGAACGGCCACACTACGCTGGAGTCTCGTCATGGATGTTCGGGCACACAATCGCCACGCGTGGGATCGCCAGGTTGACCTGGGCAATCGGTGGACCATCCCGGTGAGTGACGGGCAGATTGCCGCCGCGCGCCGGGGAGAATGGCAGATTCTCCTCACGCCGTCGAGACCGGTGCCGGCCGCCTGGTTCCCCGCGTTGGTCGGGGCCGAAGTGCTGTGCCTTGCCTCGGGTGGCGGTCAACAGGGTCCCCTCCTGGCCGCTGCGGGCGCGAGGGTCACCGTCTTCGACAGCTCGCCCAGGCAGCTGGAAAGGGATCGTTCGCTGGCGGATCTCCACCGCCTCCCGTTCCGCACGGTCGAGGGAGACATGCGGTGTCTGTCGACGTTCAGCGATGCGTCGTTTGACCTTATCGTGCATCCCGTTTCCAATGTATTCGTGCCCGAGATCCGGCCGGTGTGGAGAGAAGCGCATCGGGTGTTGAGGCCCGGAGGGCGCCTCATGTCCGGCATCACAAACCCCATCATCTATGTCTTTGACGGGGATGCCTACGAACGTGGGGTTCTCGAGGCGAAGCATCGGCTGCCCTACTCCGATGCCGAGTTCCTCTCAGAGGCAGAGCAGTGTGCGAGGCTCGAGCAGGGTTCACCGCTGGAGTTCAGTCACACCCTTGAGGAACAGATCGGGGGACAGATCGAAGCCGGTTTCGTTCTCGCGGGATTCTTCGAGGATCGTTCAGGAGACGATGATCGGGAAATCCTCGAGCGCTTCACGGCGACCTTCATCGCCACCCTTGCCCTGAAGCCCCAAGAGATTCCCCGTTCCGGCCGGTAGCGCCCAGTCCAAAGAAGACCTGGGACCGGCGCACGAGACGTTGATAAGATGTCAAATTGCGGAAGGAGCATATGGGTACAGGGTCGCCCAGGGGTGATTAGGGTCTTGCTTGTGACGGAACTGGCAGGGGACGGCGATGTGCCCGCCGGGAGAGCCGAATGGCGGCGAAGTCTCAGAGCGGGGACGTAGATGAAATCAGGACTCTCGGAAGAAGCGCCCGTCACCCGGCGCACGG
>JAFGKV010000229.1 GCA_016928395.1 Candidatus Fermentibacterota bacterium
GGAGCTGGAGACGCGGGGTCTCGCGGTGGAGCATGCTGTGTACAGCCGGGTGCTGCGCAATCTGTTCGAGGGACACGTGACAGGACCGGGGAAGGACGGGTACGATGGGGGTGGGTGAACCGGTACGGCTGCTGGCTTTGAGCTGTTGACTGTGGACTGTAAGCTGTAAACTGTGAACTGTACGCTCTAGACTACTCCCGGAGGCATCGATGTGTGGTATACTCGGCATATTCGGGAACGGCAACGTGACGCCAGAGCTCATCCTTGGGCTCACGGCCCTGCAGCATCGGGGGCAGGATTCGGCAGGCATCGTTTCGTTCGACGGGAGCTTCCGGATGAAGAAGGGGTTGGGGTACGTCGATGGGATTTTCGATGAACGTACCCCCGAGGAGGTGCAGGGATACTGCGGTCTCGGCCATGTCCGCTATGCCACCATCGGGACTCCTGATATCCTCAATGCGCAGCCGTTCGCGGTGAACTACCCCTTCGGCTTGGCCATGGTGCACAACGGCAATGTAATCAACTTCGCCCAGCTGCGGAAGTCGCTGTACGAGGATCATCACCGGCTGCTGGATACGTCCAACGACGTGGCGCTTATCCTCTATACCTTTGCATCGCAACTGGAAATGAAGGATCTCAAGAACCTCACCGTCGATGACATATTCGATACCGTTGAGGCGACCCAGGCCCGGGTCAGAGGGGCCTATTCCGCCATTACGATCATCGCGAACCGGGGCTTTCTCGCCTTCACGGATCCTCACGGGATCAGGCCCATTGTCATGGGCAGGAAGTATACCGACAAAGGGCTGGTTTACGCCTTCGCCTCGGAGACCACATGTTTTGACTACCTTGGCTTCGAGTTTGTGCGGGATTTGGGCCACGGTGAGGCGGTGTTCATCGATCAGAACATGCAGGTGCACCAGCGCACCTGTCAGCGGTCCACCCAGGCGTTCTGTGTGTTCGAGTACATCTATTTCTCCAGCGAGGATTCGGTGATACACGGCCGCTTGGTGGCCAGCGAGCGGCTCCGTATGGGTAGAACCCTCGCGCGCACCGTGCGTGAGGCAGGAATCCAGCCCGATTTCGTGATGGATGTGCCCAATTCGGCGTATTTCTTCGCGTCGGGGCTGGCCGAGGAGCTGGGGGTTCCCTATCGGCGGGGTCTGGCCAAGAATCACCATATCGGCCGGTCATTCATCTCGCCGACCCAGCAAAAGAGGGAGATCATGGTGCGACAGAAGGTGAACCCGCTGAGGGACGTGATCCGGGGTCGCAAGGTCGCCGTGGTGGACGATTCCATCGTGAGGGGCACCACGGCGAAGCATCTGGTGCGTCTGCTGAAGTCCAGGGGAGCCAAAGAGGTCTACTTCATCTCCGCCTCCCCACCCATCAAGCACCCCTGCATCTATGGCATAGATATGTCGGCCAAGGAAGAGATTCTGGCGGCCCACTATGCGCCTGGTGAAATCGCGCACTATATCGGCGCCGATGCAGTGGTCTATCAGTCGCTGGAGGATCTGCGAGACCTCTACGCGGACCTGCCCTGTTGTTTCGCGTGCTTTTCGGGGGAGTACCCCACCGGAGTGACCCGTGAGCTTCTCAACGACATCGAACAGGAGAAGCTGTGCGCCAAGCGATAGCCTCCATTGCGGTGGTGGATTTCGGCGGTCAGTATACCCATCTCATTTGCCGCGGCATCCGTAGGGCAGGCTACCGGGCGGATGTGCGGTCTGTGGGCGAATTGGCTGCGGGCGCCCTGGCTGAGTGTGCGGGCATGGTACTTTCCGGCGGACCTGACTCGGTGCTGGCCTTCGACCTGTCAGCGATTGCCGGGCGAATCCGTGGGTTTCCCAGGCCCGTGCTGGGCATCTGCTACGGCCATCAACTCCTCGCACGTATCTTTGGCGGGCTGGTGGTGACAGCCTGCGCCCGGGAGTATGGCCTGACGACCATTACCGCCGGCACCGACGCAGTGCTGTTTAGGGGGCTACCGCCGGTGCAGCGGGTCTGGATGAGTCACGGGGACCATGTGGAGACGGTGCCGCACGGGTTCACGGTGACCGCCTCTACCGATACGGTTCCGGTGGCAGCCATGGAGTCTGCCGAAGGCCTCATCTACAGTGTCCAGTTCCATCCGGAGGTTGTGCATACGGAGCACGGCGCGGCCATGCTGGGCAACTTCATCCGAGCGTGTCTTGATGCGGCGCCCGCCGGCATGGAGGAGCTGTCATGGTCTGCGGATGCGGTGCGGGACGAGATTCTTGGCGCTATCCGAACTCAGGCGGGGGAGCGGCCGCTGTTGCTTCTGGTATCGGGCGGGGTGGATTCTCTCGTCTGCCTGGGCCTCTGCATCGAAGCGGTGGGGTCAGGCCGAGTCCACGCAGTACACATCGACACCGGGTTTATGCGAGCGAACGAATCGCGAGAGGTTGCCGAGCATCTTGTCGAGCTCGGGTATCACAACCTCCATGTTGTGGATGCGTCGGATCGCTACTTCTCCTCGCTGAAAGGGGTCATCAATCCCGAAGAGAAGCGGTCTATCATCGGGAGGCTCTTCGTGGAGGTGCTGCGCGACGCGGTGGAGGCGTTGGGAGTTGGTCCCGATTGGATGCTGGTGCAGGGAACCATCTACCCCGATCGCATCGAGACAGGGGGAACCGAGCGGGCTGACCGAATCAAGACCCACCATAACCGTGTGTCACAGATCCAAGCGCTCATAGATCAGGGGCGAGTCATTGAGCCGCTGGCGGACCTCTACAAGCATGAGGTGCGGCACCTGGGTGTGCTTTTGGGCCTGCCGCCGCATTTGGTTCAGCGCCAGCCCTTCCCGGGCCCCGGGCTGGCCGTCAGAGTTGTCTGCTCGGATACGGCGATTCCTCTCTCTGGGTTTGACCGAGAGCAGGCATCCCTGTCCGGGCTCATCGGGCCTGATCTTGACGGCCTGGTGCTGCCCGTACGCAGCGTGGGCGTGCAGGGTGATGCCCGAACCTATTGCCATCCTGCGATGGTCTGGTACCGGGATCGCCGCAGCAGGCCAGACTGGCAGGTGCTTAAGGCCGTGGCCGCACGGATCGTCAATGCGCTGAGCACCGTGAACCGGGTCGTATGGTCGGCACGGCCTGCAGGCCATGTGTCGTTGGGAGTGTGCATGCTGGATCGGCGCCGCATCGACCTTCTGCAGGAGGTGGATGCGGCGGCCCGGGATGCGGCGGCCGGTGAGCGCGGAATCTGGCAGATGCCGGTGGTTGCCCTGCCCCTGTTCGACCATGAAGGGAATCAGGCCTTTGTGCTGCGGCCTGTGTCGTCTCGGGATGCCATGACCGCCGACGTGTTCGCGATGGACCCGGCAGTGTTCGAGGCCCTCAGGGCCCGGTTACAGGCCATCGAGGGCGTGGGCCCCATTCTCTACGATCTTACCACCAAGCCTCCGGGGACCATCGAATGGGAGTAGACCTGCTAATCCGCGATGCGCGATGGCTTCAGCCGGATGGGAGCTTCGCCATGGGGCATCTCCTGGCGCGCGGGGGCAGGATCCGCCATCTGCGGCTCGACGATAGTCTGCCTCAGGGTGTACCTGCGATCGAGGCTCGTGGCCTGCTGGTACTACCCGGAGCCATCGACGCCCACACCCATTTCCGGCAGCCCGGGCAGGCCTACAAGGAGGGTATCCGCAACGGCACGCGGGCGGCGCTCAAGGGCGGTGTCACCACCGTACTGGATATGCCGAACACTGTACCCCCCTGCACCAGCACGGCCCGCCTGAGGCGGAAGCGCGACCTCTTTGCGACACACTCCCTGGTGAACTGGGGGCTGCACGTCCTGGCTCTGCCAGGGAAGGCCCCGCCGGAACTGCCCTACGCCTTCGGCAAGATCTACATGGCACAATCGAGCAGGGCGCCTGCGGTGGCCCCACGCGCCCTGGGGCGTGTTCTTGCCGGATGGCCCCGGGTCATGGTGCATGCGGAAGATGAGACTGCGTTCCCGCCTCTGGCGCCCACCGCGCCGCATCACCAGCGGCGGCCCCGGGCCGCCATTACCCGGGCATTGGAGGCAATGAGCGCCGCGTTGGACGCGGGCGGCACTAATGCGCAGTCGAGGATCGTCGTATGCCATGTGTCCACCGCCGACGAGGTGGCTTGGATTCGGGACCGTAAGGCCCGGGGTTTCGATGTATGGGGCGAGACATGCCCTCACTACTGCCTGCTGACCCACAATGACTACCTTCGGCATGGCTCTCGGCTGCAGGTCAACCCACCGCTGCGGGACGAACGTGACAGACGGGCGATCCTTGAAGGCGTGGCCAGTGGTGACATCGACTTCATCTCCAGCGATCATGCGCCTCACACCCCGAGGGAGAAGGCCTCATCCCACCCGCCGTCCGGGATTCCCGGGATCGAGTGGCTGGTGCCCGCCATGCTGCACCTGGTGAGCCAGGGAGTCATTTCGTGGAAGCGGCTGCATGAGGTCATGTGCGCCTCACAGTCGGCCTGCTTCTGTGTTCGGCATCGGGATGGTCTTCTGCCGGGCAATGTCGCCGATATGGTGGTGGTCAGTCCATCCGCCGGGAGCCCCGTCGTGCCGATCGTCACCAGAGCGCACTACGATCCCTTCGATGGCGTGCCTCTGGGATGGACGGTGCACGCCACCATCGTGAATGGCAGTATCATGTACCGCGACGGAGTGGTCGCAGGTTCTGCACGAGGCAGGGAGGTCGTATCGTGACTCAATCCAAGGCGGATTTCCTCGATTTTCTCGTACAGCAGGGCGCATTGCGGTTCGGGGAGTTCACGTTGAAGTCCGGAGGACGCTCGCCGTTTTTCGTCGACTTGGGGCAGATCTGTACAGGAGATTCGCTGTGGCGCCTCGGTGAGTTCCTGGCTGATGCCGTGGTGAACAATTACGGTGCGGTGGATGTCCTGTACGGGCCGCCCTACAAGGCCATCCCTATGATCGCTGCTGCGGCCATCGCTTTACGGCAGCGCACGGGCAAGGATGTCGGGGTCTGCTATTCCCGCAAGGAGGCCAAGGAACACGGCGAGCGGGGAACCCTCGTCGGGATGCTGCCCGGTCCTGAAGCACGGATCCTCGTGGTGGACGATGTATTCACCACGGGAGCGACCAAGCTGGAGGCCCTGGAGACCCTGGAAGAGGCCGGCGGCGTTCGGGCCACCGGGATTCTCGTCTCCGTGGATAGGCGAACCCAGGGACAGGATGCCGGCATCGGCGACATCCCACTGACCGCGCTGGTCCATCTCGGCGACATCGTTGACTACATGGAACAGGTCGGTGACAGCCGGGCTCATCTCGTTCGAGGATTCTGGGAGAATCAGTATGGACCATAAAGATTTCCGCCTCATTCCCGCGTTGGATACGACGGATCTGTCTGCGGCCGCGCGCCTGGTCTCGGCCGTGGGGGAGGCGCAGGCGGTGTACGGCTTCAAGGTCGGGTTCGGGCTGGGGCTGGCCCACGGTCTTCCCAGGGTGGTGGAGGCCATCAGGAAGAGCTCGGCGAAGCCAATACTCTACGACCATCAGAAGGCGGGCACCGATATCCCCGATACTGGGCGGCTCTTTGCCGAGACGCTCCGGGGCGCAGGAGTTGATGAGGCCATTCTGTTCCCCCATGCCGGGCCTGCCGTGCTCGCCGCCTGGGTAGCTGCCTGCAGCGAGGCCGGGCTCAAGGTGATCGTCGGCGGTCTCATGACCCATAGAGGCTATGTGCGTTCCGAAGGAGGGTTTCTCGCCGACGAGGCGATCCCCGAGATCTACCGCCTCGCGCATCGGGAAGGAGTGCGGGCGTTCGTGGTACCCTTGACCAAACCTGCGGCCACCCGCCTCTTGGTCCGAGAACTGGATCTTGGGGCATGTGAGTTCTACTCGCCCGGGTATGGCGCTCAGGGAGGAGACCCCGGCGCGTTTGATTTTATTCGGCGCCACTACGTCATAGTCGGGCGTTCGCTCCTCAAGGCGCCCGATCCTTTGCACTACGTTCAGGAGGTGAGTGATGCGCTGGCGAGGTGCCCATGAAGCGTGATTTGATCTCTCTTGACGACCTGAGCCTGGAGGATATCAGGGGGTACCTCGATCTGGCTACCCATTTGGAGACAGTACCTGACGAGCGCAAACTCACCCGCCTGCCCGGCGCCATCATGATGACCATGTTCTACGAGCCCAGCACGCGGACCCGGCTGAGTTTCGAGGCGGCGATGTGTCGCCTGGGCGGCCGGGCCATCGGTTTTGCCGCCGCCGACGCGACGTCGGTCGCCAAGGGCGAATCGTTGGTGGATACGGTGCGTACGGTGGAGAACTATGCCGACATTCTGGTGATACGGCACCCCAAGGAGGGCACCGCCCGGGTCGCAGGCGAGATCAGCTTGCTCCCGGTGATCAATGCGGGAGACGGCGCCAATCAACATCCCAGCCAGACTCTGCTGGATCTGTACACCATCCAGAGGTTGTTCGGGCGTATCGGCAATCTGAAAATCGCCTTCGTGGGCGATCTGAAGTACTCCCGGACGGTACACTCTCTGATCCGCGCCCTTATCAAGTTCAGCCATCTGGACTTCGTGCTGGTGTCTCCGGAGAGTCTTCGGCTGCCCACGTATCTGGTTCCCCCACCGGAGCAATGCATGGACGTGACCTTTCGCGAGACCCAGAGCCTGGAGGAGGCGATCCAGTCGTGTGATCTGGTGTACATGACCCGGGTGCAACGGGAACGATTCCCCGATTCCCTGGAGTTTGAGCGGGTGAAGGATGCCTACTGCCTCGATGCCGACATCCTGCAAGGGGCGCCCTCCCATCTGCGCATTATGCACCCGTTGCCCCGCGTGAACGAGATCGCCTACAGCGTCGATAGAACCACCTATGCCAGCTATTTTACTCAGGTGAGGAACGGCCTGATCATGCGACAGGCCATCCTGCTGACGCTTCTGGGGGTTGCGCCATGAGCGACACGGATCGTGTGCTGCTGATACCCAAGATCGACAATGGCATCGTCATCGATCACATCCCTCCCGGTTTCGGGATCGCCATTCTGGAGATCATCCGGAGGGATCCCGCCATGCGGGATGTCGTCGTGACCCTTGGCCTGAACTACCACAGCAGCAAGATGGGCAAGAAAGATCTCATCAAGCTGTGGCTCGATGAACTGTCGCCGCGAGTGGTGCAGCACATCTCGCTGGTCTGCCCCGGGATCACGATCAAGAAGATCACGAACTACGAGGTGGAGCGCCGGTATGTCATCAGGCCGCCACAGTCTGCCCGCAATCTCCTGCGCTGTCTCAATCCCAGTTGTGTGACCAATACGGAGCCCAATGTCGACACCAACTTCACCATGGTCGATGAGGAGAAGAAGAAGCTCAAATGCATGTACTGCGAACGTGTCTTTTCTCTGAAGGATCTCAAGCCAATCATCCCGTGACGCTGATCGGGATGGGGTGGCGCGCCGCAGGGGCCGACGCAGTGGGCATTATGGGCCGTGACCATGGACTATTCTACCATTAGAATAGTCCATCCTGCACCATTTCTGACCGCGGTGGGTCTCTGTCGGGCGCGCCGAGGGTTGGTCGGCCGTGTGAGGCCGTCGGGATGAGCAGTCTTCGCACCGTTCTGGCCGGTGTCATCCTGGAGTCGCCGCTGGTGTTGGCTTCGGGTGTCTTGGGTCTGACTGCGTCTTCGCTGGCCCGTATCGCCTCGGCAGGCGCGGGGGCCGTAACGACCAAGTCCTTTGGCACTGAACCGCGGGCCGGTCACAAAGGGCCCAGCGTGGTTCCCTACCCTCAGGGTATCCTGAACTGCGTAGGGCTCTCCAATCCCGGCGCCGATGCCATGATCCGGGAGATTCGAGCCTACAGGGCGCTTTCGTCCGCGCCGGTCATCGCCTCGGTGTTCGGGAGGACGGTAGAGGAGTTCGGCGACGTGACGGCACGGGCTAGGGAGGCCGTGCCTGATCTCATCGAGGCCAATGTCTCGTGCCCCAATGTGGCTGCGGAGTTTGGCGCTCCGTTCGGCGCCGATTTCGAATCGTGCGCCGCGGTGACGCGTGCCGTGAAGAGGAACGCCGGCCCCATTCCGGTGGCGGTCAAACTCACCGTCAACTGCCCCGGCATCGGCCGTATGGCCCGGGTGTGCGAAGAGAACGGCGCCGACATTATCACCGCCGTCAACACCATCGGCCCCGGCATGCTCATCGCCACCGAGGTCTGCCGGCCGGTGCTGTCCAATCTGGTGGGCGGCGTGTCGGGCCCGGCCATCTTTCCCGTGGCCTTGCGGGCCGTGTGGGAGGTGCGGGCCCACACTGCGCTGCCCATCATCGGTACGGGCGGAGTGTGCACCGCGGATGACGCACTCCAGATGCTCATGGCGGGCGCCACGGCAGTTGGTGTCGGGTCGGCGGTGTATCACGGGGGCATCGACGTATTCCAGAACATCAATGGCGGTGTGGAAGCCTTCCTGGCGGAGCGCGGGCTCTCGTCCCCGGCGTCGCTCATCGGTTCGGCCCATGCTGCGGGTCGAAACGAGCGTTGATGCCTGCGTCCTTGTTCGAGCCGGGCCTCATGCGTACCTGCCGCATCCAGAGCGTGATTGTCCATTCCCCTTCGCTGAAGAGCTTCTACCTTCCGTCATCGTTGGATGCGGCGCCGGGTCAGTTCGTCAACCTGTGGCTTCCGGGAGTGGATGAGAAGCCCATCTCCATCTCGGGCATGCGAGACGGACTCATGGAGCTTTCGGTCAAATCGGTGGGTCCGTTCACCCGGGCACTGATGGACTGTGCGCCCGGTGACCTTGTCGGCATCCGCGGACCCTTTGGCACAGGCTTCTCTCCGGCCAGCAACTCCCTGCTCATCGGCGGTGGCACCGGTATCGCGCCGATTCGTTTTCTCGCCCAGTCGCTGCGGGATCGCGGCATGCCCTATGCGCTGGTATGCGGCGCCCGAAGCCGTTGTGAACTCATCTTCGAGGATGAACTACGGGAGTGGGGATGCCGTTTCGCCTCGGATGACGGCACCTGCGGCATCTGCGGCGTGGTGACCGATCTGCTGGACGAGGCGGGGGAGAGTGGTCTCATTTCCGTGGTGTGCGCCGCAGGGCCTGAGCCGATGCTCCTTCGGATCATGGCATGGGCGGACGGCAGATCCCTTCCCTATCAGATTTCTTTCGAGCGCTATATGAAGTGCGGTATTGGCATCTGTGGTTCGTGCTGCCTCGATGGTTCAGGTATCCGTGTGTGCGTCGAAGGGCCGGTGTTGGGCAAAGACCAAATCGCCCAGGTCACTGAGTGTGGCTTGCCCCATCGGGATGCATCGGGGCTGCGGCTCGGGGAGTGATGCATGGAAGGCGGGATGAGATGAGGATGGCAAAGGCGGGAAAGAGCATCCATTCGTCCATTCATTCATTCATTCATCGATCGATGGCAGTCCCGGCTGAATTCCGAACCCCACACGCTACAACCCGCGGGCGGAACGAGCCCGACGAGGTAAGGAACGCATGGTCGTCACAGTAGTCTTGTTTGCCGCCGGGATCGGCCTACTCTGGGTGTCTTCGGTGCTAATCACCCGCAGTGTTGGCCCCATTGCCCGGCGTCTGAGGGTCAGCGAGATGGTGGTCACCATTTTGGGTGTCAGTGTATTCTCGTCGCTGCCCGAGCTGTCAGTCTCCTTGTTTTCAGCCCTTCGGGGCAATCCCGGCGTCAGCATAGGGAACGTGGTGGGCTCCAACTTTGTGACGCTGACTTTGGTGACTGCCCTGTGCGCCATGGTGAAGCCGCTGCGCGTCCGTGAGGAGATCCGCAGCCGGGAGAGCTCCTGGATGATCCTCTCGACCGCGATGATTCTTGTCCTGGCAATGGACGGTGTCATCACCCGGCTCGACGGAGTGGTGCTCATTGTGCTCTACGTGCCGTATCTTGTGTCGGTCATCGTGGAGGCGCGTCGCGAACAGAAGAGCACCCTCCCGGCCGGTCAGTCGTCGCCGGGGCACGTGTGGAGGCATGCCCTGCTGGCCCTGGCGGCCATCGGCGGCATCATCTTCGGCGCAGACATGGCTTTGGATTACGGCCAGACTCTGGCCGTACGGGCCGGTATTCCGCCTGTCGCACTGGGAGCGATTCTCATCGCCTTCGGCACATCGCTGCCCGAGATGGCCATCGCCCTGGCTGCGACGGCCAGGGGAAAGCCCGAGGTTACTCTGGGCGAGATCTACTCATCCAACATCTTCACGGCGCTGGCCGTCTTGGGGATCTGCGCGGTGGCGGCACCCATGACCATCCCCGCGGCATCGATTCTCGGGTTCGATCTTCCCATGCTGATCCTGGCGGGCGTCGTAATCCAGCTTCTCATCACCACCGGGGCGATGCTCACCCGCGCAGAAGCCGTGCTTATCCTGTTGCTCTACGTATGGTTTGCCGTTGCCCACCTGGTGCCGGGGTTCATACCCGAGGGCATCGTACTGCCCGGATAGACCTCGGAGTTGCATCCGATGGGGACTTTGCGATGATCCCGCCGTGTGAGGCCGACCGGCCTATCCGTTGCGATTTGAGGTCTTCTTTCTTCCCTTCGCCAGCATAGACATCGCGGCGATCATCCGCTTCCATTCCTCAATCGGTCGAGCCGGAGAGCCCCACACAATCTGGCCCTTGGCAATCCTCTTGCCCGTGGGAACACCGGCCTGGGCGCCTATGATGACGCCGTCTTCGACTGTCACGTGATCAGCGATGCCCACCTGCCCGGCCAGAATGCACCTCGATCCAATGGAGCTGGATCCCGCGATGCCAGTCTGACCGCTCACGGCGGTATGGGCGCCGATGGTCACGTTGTGGCCGATCTGCACCAGATTGTCGATCTTCGTGCCGGCTCCGATCACAGTCTTCTCCAAGGCAGCGCGATCTATGGCGGTATTGGCGCCCAGCTCGACGTCGTCCTCTACTACCACCGTGCCGAGTTGGGGCACCTTCACATAGGTTCCCCGCTCATCGTGGACATAGCCGAACCCGTCGGAGCCGACCACCGTGCCGGCATGAACGATCACCCTGTCCCCCAGATGCACGCCGGGATAGATCACCGATGAGGGCCACAGCACACAATGAGCGCCCAGAGTTGCTCCTCTGCCGACATAGCAGCCCGCAATCAACACGCTTTGGGAGCCGATGGCCGCCTCATCATCCACGACACAGAGGGGGCCCACAGAGACCGCTTCGCCCAGCGTCGCCGATGCCGCCACCACCGCTGTAGGGTGCACACCAGGACGGGGAAGGCGGGGAGGCGCCATGTGTTGAATGATCCGTGCGAATGCGAGGCGTGGCGACGGTGTTTCAATGAAGGTTCGCGAGTAACCCTCCGGCACAGACGGGACCACGATGCACGCGGCGTGCCCTGCCAGGGCGGCGGCCACGGCCTTCTCCTTTTCCGCATACACGATGTCCCCAGACCCCGCATCGGCGATCCCCGAGAATCCGTCGACCACGGTTTCTGGATCACCGACTAAGCGGCCGCGGGCAATCTCCACCAGTTCAGCGGCGCGATACGCCTTGCACTTCATTCAGAGTCCTCCTTGGGCAAAAGACACGACAGGCTACAGTGGCATGGCCGATGGTTCATTCGATCATGATGAGAGAGGCACCAGGGCACAGCCGTGGGTGAAGTCTGGGAACCGCATGTCCCGGGGCAGCAGCAGCCCCTTGGACCATGCGCGGTACTGGTCCCGGCGGTGCCGGTTGAACAGCACGCCTGACTGGCCGAACATGAACACACCGCGAACCTCCCCACGTCTCCATTCCACGAGGCCGGCCAACGGCGCGCACCGTTCCCCCGGGGGTATCTCGCATTCTACCGGGCGATGCGCTCCGCCAATCCCCGCGGTGGATCGCGTCACCATATCGAGAAGGCGGAAGGGAACAGGGCACAGGGGATGAAGACATTGCGCTCCATTCGTCTTTGCGGGCGCAGGCGTGTGCCAAGGCTCTGCCCTGTGGTCTCCCGGCCAGATATCGTAGCCAGGCAGGAGGCCATTCCCCGAACGCGCACTGCCCCAGAGTCCGATCCCATCGCGAATGGTTGAGGACGTGAAGCGTGGCGACCCTTGCGTCACCCACCACTGGCCATCGTTCGCGACGGACACTGCCGAGCGCGTGGCCGACACCCGCACGGTGTCGCATGGGCCCTCAGGCGTGTCATGGAGAAACTCCAAGACACCCCGCCAGCCGTCCATGCTGGCTCGATTCCATGGGTTGACCCCGGATTGTCGCGCAACGGCCAGTTCGCCCGTGCGTGCCGCCACGTGCGGGAGAGGCCAGCCCGGGATGCTCCAGCCCCGCACGAGCTGACCCTGGGGCATGATCACCGCGGTTTCCAGCCAGGGTTGGGGAATCTGAGCTCCCCAGATCAGCCCGCACCGCACGGCATCGGCATCTTGGCCGGTTTCGATCAGGATCGGCATCAGAAACGAGCGTAGCCCTGAGGGCAGCGATGCCAGAGAGAGCGGCTGGCTCCCGACCATGATCTCACCTGGAATACCCTGCGTGCGCAGGGAGCAGGGAAGGGCAAGCCACTCAATCATGGCTCCGATGGCCAACACATCCTCCATCTGCCAGAGCGCCGGTCGCAGCCGGGCGGCCAGAAACTCAGGGGGCAGGCGAGTCGGATGGGCGCGAAGATAGGCGGAAATCCCCCATGCATAGGCCCTCAGGAGGGTTGCTTCTTCGGCGAGTCTCGGACGAAGGTCAAGTGCCTGGCGGTAGAAGCCGATTCGCCGGTGTAGGGCATCCAGGGGAAGGGCGCTATCGCCGACGACCCGGGTCAGTTCACCCCAGGCAGCACGACGCAGAATCTCCATCTGCCATAGCCTGTCCTGGGCGTGAGCATACCCCATGGAAAACAGGCCCGCCTCCGGAGAATCGGCGCATATGCATGGGACGCCGAGCCCGTCTCGAATCAACACGGCAGGGCCGGGTAACCGTTCAAGCCTGGTTACGCCACGGCCTTGGGGCCACAGGCTCAGCAGATACCCGAGGGCAATGAGCACCAGGAGGCAGAGCACTCCGGCACCATGGCGTACCGCAGTCCACCATAGAGATGACCGGCCCCGATCAGAGAAAGCAGGGCCGGTCACCCGAATCCGCGTGTGTTGAGACGGCTGCGGAAGGATGCGCTAGAGCGTCAGCTTCTCGAGGCTGTCCAGGTCCACCAGTTCCATGAACTTCGTGACGGTTGCCTTCTGCCCGTCTGTCACTTCGACCGTAATCTGCACATTGTTGTCAAGCACGCAGGTCAGCTTGCCCCCGGCATTGCCGGCATCCCACTCCAGCGTGGCCTTGCGGCCCTTGACACGCACCAGTTCGCCCTGCTGCTCGCCGAACATCTGAGCCATCTTCATCATGGCGCCGAGGCCTGCGCCACCGATATCTCCGCTGGTGATCTTGAGATCGACGAATTCATCGCTGCCGTTGGATTGGTAGTTCCGTTGTGCCTCTACGAGGTTGACATTGAAGAAGGCGGCGGAAGCAGCGTCGCTTTCAACCTCCTCCGTTGCGTAGCCGGACACGGCGCTCGGTAGGTACTTCTTCAGCTCCTCCACCTGGAGCAGCCTGATCTCGCGAATCGCCCACTGCAGATCCTCAACAGCTTTGGTGTACTTGCCCTGCTTCAGCAGTTCAGAGGCAGATTGAATGAGGCTGCCGGGGTCTTCGGCGCGTGCCAAGAACGGCACCAAAACTAGAGAGAGGGCGACGATTGCTACGTACCGCATGGAGAACCTCCTCGAATAGGGGTAAAGCAAGAACCCGCTTCGCGAGACACGGCCCGGGCATGCAGGGGGCCGAAACCACAACAAGACTCTCCGGGACTCGTGGATCGCTGCCACGGGATTGTGACCGCCAGGCGCGACCAGCACTTCCTTAGAACAACACAATTAACCGGTTGTGGTGTTTCCTGTCCAGTCCGCCGGCCCCGTAACGCACTTCCCTGCACGACACGTCTTGACGGACGGCTGGGGAGGGACTAATCTCTATCGCCGATTTCGACCTCGTCGCCATGGGGTTGTATACCCCGGCAGATGTCGCGGCATTGAGAGTCTTCCCCGATAGCTCAATCGGCAGAGCGGGTGGCTGTTAACCACTAGGCTGTAGGTTCAAGTCCTACTCGGGGAGCCAAGGCCCCGGGGGCACATGTCCCCGGGGCTTCCTGCATAGTATCAAGCCATCGCAACGGAGTACAACGGCTTTGCGTCACTCGCAGGCTCCAGGGTTCGCCTTGCGAGCAGGGTCCAGGGTTCAGTCGGGCCTCTGGGTGCGCGGGGCGTCATCAGTTTTTTCGAGGTTGAGAGGACGGCCGGCAGTTGGCTATCGGCTGTCAGCTATCGGCTGTCAGCTATCGGGCCTCAGCTATCAAGCCTACACGGCTCTGCGAGGAACCGTTGCCTTGTAGGGGCGGAGCTCCGACTCCGCCCGTGTCGGGCCTGAAGGCCCTCCTACTCTGTTCATGATCGTCCCTGGTCGCCCGCCGGCGGCTCGGGGTCGGTCTCGCTATCGGTGTCGTAATCGCAATCGTAATCGATGAGCCGGGGCAGTCGAGCACGAGCCTTGCATGTACTCTCAAACAAGCGGGACCTCTGAAGGCGCTGCGAGCATTATGGAGTGCGGTGGCTTGCCACCGGTTGCCCCCGCACCACTGGATGCGGGGCTTCGGATTTCCCGCGCAACGGGTTGACTGCCTATTGCCGACTGGAGACTGCCGACTTATGCGCAGCTCTCGGCTCTCAGCTGTCGGCTGTCGGCTGTCCAGGAGCTTGCTGCGCTCGCGCTGGAAGTGAGGAGTGAGGAGTGCTTCGAGGGTTGGGCCGCTA
>JAFGKV010000230.1 GCA_016928395.1 Candidatus Fermentibacterota bacterium
CGCCGCCCGGCTCCCCCCCCCCCCCCCCGCAGCGACGATCCGCCCCGCCAGCGCACCCACCAGGCCGAGGGAGAGCGAGGAGACGAGCTTGCCCCAGAATGCAGGGTCGCGCCCGAGCATCGTCAGGTCGCCCAGCAGCAGCGCGAACAGGGGCGAGGTCCTGCCCAGGACCCGCTGTCCCGGATTGTAGACCAGGCCATGGCCCGATGCCAGGTTGCGGGCATACCGGTAGGTGATGTACGGATCATCGTTGTCAAAGCGCCACAACCAGACGCCGACGAGCACCCCCAGCACCGCAGGAACACCCCACGCCAGGAGCCTGGTCGGCAACCCAGGGCTCTCCCGCCCCACCTCTTTCCTCCGCGACGCGTCGAGACTCATTCTCCGCCTCCTCCCGAGAGTTCAGGGGCTCTGCTCTGGAGCGCTTAGTTTTGGTTTTGCTCTCGGCTCAACGGCGGGGTCACGCACCCCGCCGCATGGCTCTAGCCACGCCGCTCCTTGTATCCCCAGTGGGTAGGTGGTACTCAGGGAGAGATCGGAGGTCAAGGGACGTGACAGGCCGGCCGCTCCCAAGACGAACAATCCGAGGGCGTGTCGTGTGACAGAGAGGAGGTTTGGCCTCTCGTGTCCCCTGCGCCTTCGTGCCATACCGGGAAACCAGGAGATCCATCCTCCCCGCGAGGGCGAAGTTGCTCAACGTAGCCGTGTCGAAGAAGTAGATGCCTGAACGTTCAGGCATTGGCGGCGTCCCGGTCACCGTCAGACCCTCAGCGTGAAGCTCCGCCACATGAGTCGGGTGGTCCCGTAACATTCGACCTGCATTCGACCTGCGCGCCCACGATCACGAGACCCGGCGCGCGGCTTCAGAACTGTCCAGGGACGAACAGCACCTATCCATCATCGTACAGGTGCGGGCACTGCTGCACCTGCATGCGAGTTCCGTTGTCGTGCCGTCGAAGATCCGCCGTCCTGAACCCCACGCCTGCTAGCGATTTCGGTTCGCTTTGCTCCTGGGAGGCAAGGTGGGAGGAGAGGTGGGGAAGCAGTCAGGGTTCGGGATTCAGTCGGGCCTCTGAGGGCGAAGGCACTCAGATTCTCGGAGGTTAAGAGCACAGCGCTTTGCACATGGGCGGTGCGGGTCTCCTACAGTGTAGCCATGCCGCCCCGCATCCACAGGTGCGGGGGCAACCTCTGCGGCGAGCCACACCGGCGGGCACAAAGTCCCGGGCAAAGGTCCGCGAGGAACCGTTGCCTCATAGGGGCAAAGCTCTGATTCCGCCCGCCTCGGGGTCGGTATCGATATCGTTGTCGTGATCGATGAGCCGGGCCTTTGAGCACTGAATGATGGAACAATGGAACGTTGGATGATTCGACGAATGGATAGGCCTTCTGGATCCTGAATGCCGCGCACGCCCGACTGCCGCCCTGGCCACGTCAGTCTCCAAGCCTGAGATGATCACGACATCTCTTTTGCTACCACCTTCCATCAGACTGGCACGTAACGTGCGTAACTGCAGCACGTTCGAGACGTAGCACCCTGCCGCGGCACCCTTTCTCTCCACAGGAGGGTTTCCTGTGAACACGACGTTGCTGGTAGCTGTTGCCGTGCCGTGCCTGCTTTTCGGCATTGCCTCCCCAGCCTCCGCTCTCCGCGGTTTTGCCCCGCACGGCATGGGTCCCGGCTATCCTGACTGCGCCAACGGGCGTAAGACCACCCCGCCCTCACTTCCGGCTTGCCGGATCACGAACGGTGGCGTGTATATCGACGGGTATCTGACCGAGGAAGACTGGGTCTCGGCTCCCGCGGCCACGGGCTTCACCCAGTTCGAGCCGGACCGGCGTGGCGAGCCTTCCGAAGACACAGTCTTCAAGGTCCTCTACGACGATGATGCGCTCTACGTGGGGGTTGCATGCTTCCGATCCAACGGCGCCCCCGTGACGAGTTGTCTCTCCCGCCGGGACCACATCACCTCGTCCGACTTGATCCGCGTCTACCTGAGCCCCTATCACGACATGGTCACCGGGTACCACTTCCGCATCAATCCCGATGGTGTCATGGAGGACTACTACAACTACGGCGACCTCTTCCATGACGTGTCGTGGAATGGCGTGTGGCAGGCCGACACCCATGTGGATGACCATGGCTGGTATGCCGAGATGCGCATTCCGTTCTCCATCCTTCGATACCGTCCATCCGAGTCGATGACATGGGGATTCAACGTGTTCCAGCACATCATGAGTTGTGGCGAGCGGACCGCCTGGTCCAACTGGGGCCGCGATCAGCAGGGCTTCATGAGCCGCTCGGGCACGATCACCGGCATCGCCGGCATCAGGGCGCCCCGGCAACTGGAGATCATGCCGTACACGGTGGCAAGTCTCACCGATCCTTCGATCGTTGGCGAGGGCGACGAGCTGACCACCTATGGGAACATCGGCGCTGATCTGAAGTACGGCGTGACCGCGGATCTCACCTTGAACGCCACCCTGCAGCCCGACTTTGGCCAGGTGGAGGCTGACCCCTCACTGCTCAACCTCTCGCCCTATGAGACGTTCTACGAGGAGAAACGACCGTTTTTCGTCGAGGGAGCCCAGTTCTTCTTTCATCCCGATTTCACGGTGTTCTACTCACGGCGCATCGGCACAGGGAGCGAGTACTCGCGGATTCGGTATGCCGGCAAAATCACTGGCAAGACCGCGGGCAATATCTCGACGGCGGTGCTGGTTGCCGCCACCGACGAAGCCGGGGAGGGCCGATCCCACAACCCATTCCGGGCCGGCGTACACCGAGCCCACTATGCCATCGGCCGGTTCGGCAAGCAGTTCCACCGAGGGATGCACCACCTCAACCTGATGCAGACCGCCGTAGTACGCGACGCGGACACCTTCGACGGCATGACGCGGAACGGCTACACCACCGGGGCAGACTTCGAGCTCAACTTCAGGGATCGGATGTACCAGGCCACGGGCTCCTTCGTGGGGAGCGTGGTGGACATTCTGCGGGACCCCGCAAATCCCTCTGTGGATCCAGCTCCTTCCTATGGCACCGGGAGCCGCCTGGAGTTCGAGAAGATGTCGGGGAATTGGCGGTTCGCGCTGACGACGCGCCACCAGAGCGATGAGTTGGATATCAACGATCTCGGTTACATCAACAACCCGAACCACAAGGCAGTACAGGGCTGGATCTCCAGGGTCTTCAATGCCGACGACGAGAAGAGCTTCATCACCAATGCGAGCCTCCAGCTGCGATACTATCGGAGCTGGGTCTGGGCCGGGCGTCATGTGGTTCATCACGAAGACTCCTCGCGGACATTGTGGTCGTATGACCGCGGCCATGGCCTGCTGTCATCCCTCAACTTCGAGGCCAGCCTGGACGCCCGCAACTGCTGGGGGGCATGGTGCGGGATGACCTACAATGATGACTACACAGATCTCTTCTCGACCCGCAGGGCCGTCGATGGCGGGCAGGGGCCGCTCATGTCACGACCGAGAGAGCATCTTGCCTGGGCGGGGTTCTACACCGACTCGCGCAAGAACCTTCAGATGAACGTGAGCATCCAGCAGGGCGGCGACCGGGCCGGGGGTCGCGAACTCACCCTGGAAAGCTCCGCATCATGGATCCAGAATAGCAGGATGAACCATACGCTCTCTGGCCGGTTCTCGAGACGTCACGTCGATGCCCAGTGGATCGGCAACTTCGCGAATCCCGGGGGCGGCATCGGTGGGACAAGCTATGTCTTCGCTGCGCTAGATCAGCGCCTGTGGAATCTCACTGTGCGGAGCAGCCTGCAGTTCAGCAGGGACGCCTCGATCGAGCTGTACCTGCAGCCCTTTCTTACGGTGGGGAGCTACGCCAATGCCCGGGAGCTGGCTTTGCCGGATACGTATGATTTTGCCACCTACCCATATGATGCTTCGTCGCATGACTTCTCCTACGGCGCAGTGAACCTCAACATGGTCTACCGCTGGGAATACGCGCCGGGGGCTACCGTGTACCTCGTGTGGACCCATACCAGGGACAGATTCGATTCCCGGGGAAATCCCGCGTCGAACGGCGGATTCGACAACGGGTTCGGCACCAGGCCCCTGTTCGACAACGAGCCTGAGAACCGCGTCATGCTCAAGGTCAGCTACTGGTTCTCGCTGTAGGCCGCATGCAGGGTGGCAGTCGGGCCCAACATCGAGTCCCGAACCCTTGAGGCTGGCGTGCCCGCTGTGGGAGGCTGGTGCGGAACGCAAGACAATGTTGCCAGTGCGACAACCGCGGTACCGTGGCACCGACCTGGCACGGCATCTCGGTGTGGCGACATACCGCATCAATCGGCAGGTCGTGTCAGGAGAACTGAGTGACATCGCGCAGTCGATCGCAGACTCGTGGGCTGCGTAATGCACGTTCTGCATCAATGTCCCCGAGGTCGCGCACGAATCACGTCTGGCAGTGAGGCTCGGCGAGGAGCTCGTTCACACGGAAGGTCTCACGCTGACCAACGTGCAGCAGGTTTACAACGTAGCAGCGTTCCGGGGTCGCGCGGGATTGAGGCAGTATCCTGTTGACAGTTCATTGGTATTTACCATACCCTTCTGGTGGCATACTTCGGCATGGGGACGAAAGGAGGATTCGTGGCTAGCCGCCTAATGCGATGGCGTAGTGCAACCCCTCGACCACTCGCCCTTCTTGTCGTTACGACTGTGTCTACCGCATCGATGGGTTGGGCTTCTTCCAACGTATGCATCCAGCTATCAGGCACCGCCGAAAGAATCTTCATTGAGTATGATCTAATGAATCATCAGGTGCGCCCCGTACTCATTGCCGACGAGGAATTCGAACAGATCATCCTGGCCGGAGAGGCTTCCACCATGGAAGAGGGTGCTCCCAGCCTGCCCGTGGTGTGCAGAAGCGTCATAATCCCCGATGACAGAAGCATTTCTGTTCGAGTCGTCACTGCTGACTACTATGAAGTATCAGCCAGGATTGCTCCATCAAAGGGCTCAATCTCGCGACACCTCGACCCAGATGATGTTCCGTACAGGTTCGGCCAGGCGTACGAGCACGACTTCTTCTATCCCGAGAACGTGGTAACGCTTGGTGAACCGTATCTCCTGAGAGACTATCGCGGTGTGGTGGTGAAGTTTCACCCGTTTCGATACAATCCTCACACCCGTACACTCCGTGTCTATACCCGGGTAGCAGTTGAGCTGTTCGACTCAGGGCCCCACGGGGAAAACCCTCTCCGGAGACGCACCAGACCGCGAACACCAAGTCGCGCGTTCGATCAGCTCTACACACATCAGTTCCTGAACTACGATTCGTATTCACGGTACGAACCGTTGGACGAAGAGGGTGAGCTTCTGATTATCGCGTATGACCCATGGGTGCCCTATGTGCATCCCCTGATAGCACACAAGGGCAGCATAGGTATCACGACGGAGCTTGTCCCGGTCTCAACCGTTGGCAACACTGCAGATGCCATCAAGGGGCTCATCCAGGATCGGTTCGACAACGGCAATCTGGCCTTCGTTCTCCTGGTTGGCGACGCTGAGCACGTGGCATCACCGGAGTACGTGATGTACGATGAAGTTGGGCCCTCTGATCCTACCTACTCCCTGCTGGCTGGTGACGACCCATACCCCGATGTCATGGTGGGCCGCCTGTCCGCCGAAAGCGCCGCCCATGTCATGACGCAGGTCGAGCGGATTATCGAGTATGAGCAGTTGCCGGCAACTGGAGAGGAATGGTTTTGGCGGGGAACTGGGCTCGGGTCGGATCAGGGACCGGGGGATGACGGCGAGATGGACTACGAGCACATCGAGAACATCAGGCTCCTCCTCCTCGATCATGGCTATGCTGAAGTGGATCAGTTCTATGATCCCGGGGCATCGGCGGCCGATGTGCGTGACGCGCTGAACAATGGACGCGGAATAGTAAACTACTGCGGACACGGTGGACCCGGGGGTTGGAGCACCGGTGGCTTCAGTATCGGGCACGTGGACGCCCTGATCAACGACAATATGCTGCCGTTTATATTCAGCGTTGCCTGCGGGACGGGCTCGTTCCAGGGCACCACGTGTCTAGGAGAAGCATTCTTGCGCGCAACACACGGGTCAGAACCGACCGGAGCCATAGGCTTCTTCGGGGGGAGCCTCTCACAGGCCTGGAGTGAGCCGATGGAGGCGCAGGATGAGTTCAACAGCCTCCTCGTGGAGGAAGCGTATGTCAGCTATGGGACGCTCTGTTATGCGGGCTGCTGTTCCATGATGGACCAGTATGGTGGTGGCGGCCTGCATATGTTCATGACGTGGCACGTCTTCGGTGATCCGTCAGTGAGGGTTGTCGGCGCTTCCCCGCCACCCTCTGGTGTGCGTGTTGAGCCGTTCACCGGCCTGGTCTCATCGGGACCCATCGGTGGGCCCTTCACGCCCTCCTCTCTCCTCTTCACCCTCACGAATCTCGAGGGTGTTCCCATCACGTTCGAGGTGAGCACGACCCATTCGTGGATCGACGTGAGCACCATGGGAGGTATCATACCCCCGAGGGGTCAGGCACATGTCACGGTGACCATCAACGACCTCGCCGACGGTTTCGACGAGGGCCGCTACCAAGCACAACTAGACTTTGTCAATACCACTGACCACGCGGGTGACACCCAGCGATTAGTCCTTCTCGACGTAGGAGTACCCATTCCCGTGCACAGCTTTTCGTTGGATACCGATCCGGGCTGGTCGATGACGGGAGAATGGGCGTTCGGGCAGCCGGCCGGCGTGGGAGGGCATCTCTACGGCTATCCCGACCCAGACAGCGGGGCCACCGGAGTCAATGTGTACGGTGTCAACCTGAATGGGGACTACTCACCAGCACCCGGCGGCCCATTCTACCTCACAACGCCGGCAATGGATTGCCGCCACGTCAGCCAGGTGAGCCTCCACTTCCAGCGGTGGCTCAATACCGATTTCCAGCCGTACACCTTTGCCACACTGGAGATATCGGAGAACGGAACGGAGTGGGTAATGATTTGGCAGAACGGGGGCGCCGAAATCGCCGAATGCGCGTGGGAAGAACACGCCTATGACATCTCGGCACTGGCTGACTCCTGCCATTCAGTCTATGTGCGCTGGGGGTATCAAACCGATGGTCCCGCGTACCCATACTCGGGATGGAACATCGACGAGGTGAGGATCTTCGGGATGTGCCGTCTCACCGGGGTTCCGAAGAGCCCAGAAGGTGTCATGCTGGAAAGCGATGGCACCGGCGGCCTGCTCCTCTCCTGGAGCCCGGTCACCGAAGACATGATGGGGGCACCGATTACCATCGATCGCTACGAGGTATTCCGGAATACGATCCCTCACTACTCGATCGCTTCTTTGCTACCTGTAGGCGCTTCCTTGACACCCCAGTTCGCGGATGAAGACGTCACGGGGAATCCCGAGACGAACTACTACTACAGAGTCACGGCGGTGACCGAGAGTGGTGTCGTGTCACCAGCGTCGGAACCCGTCGGAGAATTCGACTACCTACAGAGCATCCCATGTGGAACATTCGACCGATAGCGCCTTCGGAGCCGCGCAGGGGATCCGTGGCGCCGGGGACGTAAGGCACGCGTCGGGGTAATCGGCGAGGTGGAGCGAATGAGAAAGTCGTACGGTGAAGGAGTAGCGAGCAACCTGTCTGCCTCCTGCCTGTGCGTGGCCGCACGCAGACAGGTGCCGGCACCGGCAGGCACCGGCCCTGAGTCATGCGGCGAAGGCAGCAAAGGAGCTGCTCAGGGTCAGACCCCGCATCCGCAGGTGCGGGGCAAGCTTTGCCATGTGACAGGAGGATGGGGGGGGAAGCGATCTATGGGGGCGGTAACCGGCGCCATAGATCGAATGCGGAACGCGGAATTCGGATTGCAGCGCAGGAAGCCCGATTGAGAGGTCGGCAATCTCCAATCGGCAGTCAGCCCATTGCGCAGGGGGGCATCCGCCTCCGCTGACGCTGCGCCGTGGCAGGAGCGCCGTTCGATACCTGCCTTCGGCAGGCAGGCGCACCAGGCTCTCCGAGTAGGCCGGCGAAGCCCCTTCGACTGATCAACACCCACGCCACGGCACCATACTGAGGTCAGAATAGTGCCGCCCACGAGCTCATCTGGCCTCTGGACGTAGCACCGTACAACCGCGAAGCATCCCGAGTTGGGGCCGGTCTAGTAAAGGTGCACCATGAGAACTCAACTGATTCGGATCGGCAATTCCCGTGGGGTGCGAATCCCGAAGCCGCTTATAGAGCAAGCCGGATTGAGCGAGGAAGTCGAGCTACATGTTCGCAAAGGGCAGATCGTGCTCTCACGCCCGGCCTCGGCCCGCGATGGTTGGGCACGGGCGGTTGCTGAGCTTGCTGCCCGTGGCGAGGACACGCTTCTCGACCCGCCGACGAGCACCTCCTTCGATCGTAACGAGTGGGAATGGTGACTGAGACCTAGGCTCGTCGCGGCGACATCTTCCTCGTAGGACTCGATCCGACTCGACGACAAGAGATTCGAACGACCAGACCTTGCCTCGTAATCTCACCCGACGAGCTCAACGAGTACATTCAGACAGTCATCGTCGCACCACTGACGACGGGTAGTCGAGCCTATCCCTTTCGAGTGGCCTGCACCTTTCAGGGAAAGCGTAAACACATCGTACTCGATCAACTGCGTACCGTAGACCGAACTCGGCTGTTTCGCCGGCTCGGAACGGTGACCGCATCGGTTGTGGCTCGTTCACTTGGGGTCCTCCAGGAGATGTTCGCGCCGTAGGACGCCGCTTCAGGTCATCGCGAGGACCCGCGCCCGTCAGGCGGGGGACATGGCAATCTAGGTCGGAGATTGCCACGCTTCGCTCGCAATGAAAGGCATTCCCCCGGAGTTTGTGGGCGGATTGAGAACATAGGGAAGACGCCAATTGCTGGCCAGAGTGGTGATCAGATCGGCATCGCCCGGGCTTTCCAGGTCAAAGCAGAAGGACGAATCGTCAACACGCCTCTGGCTCGTATGAACGGCAGCGATGCGGCATGGTCGTTTGTGTCGCAAGGAAGTTCTGCCCGAACAGGAATTCGCCATCGGGGTCGGCCGTCGCCGCGGCCCGAACCTCCCGCTCTGCCTCATGCCACTATTCTCACCATAGAATAGCTCCCCACGGACCTCCTGGGAGCCTTGACCGGCCGGAGATGCCCGCTCTGATCAGGGCATTCCGGGGCGTACCAACATCGGCTGCACGCCGAAGAGCGCATCGTGAAGATGTGGCCCCTTCGGCTCCCGTTTCGCTTTCCGCCCACTGCCTGGATGGGCACTTCCCAATTCTCTGGAGAGCCATGGGAAACCAACGCCTCCCTTGCGGAATGCGGCCCGCCCGGGAGTCTGGTTCAGCTTCCCTTCGGATGAGCAACCGGCCCATGCCCATGCGTCCGATCTCATCCAGTGAGCGAAGGAAGACACCTCTAAGGTCCTGTAGTCCACTCGTGCAGTATGGGCAGGTTCTGGGGTCGGTCGCGCAGCGGCCAAGGATTGCGGCCCCGGCACCATGCGAGGCGTGTGCGCGCAGCCTCGGGAAGAAACGAAGCGCGGCCGGATCGAATGCTCATCTGGAGCAAGGCAGAGATCGGTTGACAGAACCCATCGATTATCGTATTATCTGATTATACGATTTCAAGGAGGTCGAAGTGAGCGCCGAGATTCTGACCGTCACCGAGGTTGTGCGGAGCTTCTCCGAGTACATAGGCCGAGTTGCCTATCGAGGCGAGTCGTTTTTGCTGCACAAGGGGAAGAAGCCTGTGGCGGAGCTTCGGCCGATTCCGAGCGGCCGGCGGCTCGGTGACTTGCCGTCGATCCTTGGTTCCCTGCCGCACCTGTCCGAGACGGCCGCCGCGGCGTTCGCGAACGATGTGGACTCGGCTCGCCAGGAGCTGGCTCATGCCGAAGCGAGGGACCCATGGGGGTTCTGATCGACAGCAGCGTGCTCATTCACTTCGAGCGATCGCGAACCGACGTCTCAGAGTATGTTCACGGACACGAGGAGGAAGATGTCTTTCTCTCGGTCATAACGGCCAGTGAGCTGCTGCATGGTGTCTGCCGTGCAGCGGACCGGAAGGTCAGAGCCACACGCCTTGCCTTCGTGGAGGCTGCCCTCGCCGCCTTCCCGATTCTCCCCATCGACCTGCGTACCGCGCGCTCCCACGCCCAACTATGGGCTGATCTCGCACGCGAGGGTCAGATGATAGGAATCCATGACTCCTGGCTGGCAGCAACGTGCCTGGCACACGGTCTCCGGCTTGCCACCAGCAATCTCCGGGAGTTTGCCCGGGTTCCCGGGCTCGATGTCGAGCAGTGGACGTAGAGCATGTTGACTGAAACGGTCTCGGGCGTAGGCACAATGCCAACTCGTGAGGAGAGGAAGGTGGGCGCACGGGGAGTCCGCTCTCACTGTTGAGAGGCGCGTTGACAATGAACCACTATCCCCGATGCCCTTCCTCGTGATCACGCGTGGACGGGATCCCCATGAACGGCATGACTGAGAAGAGCGGTACCCACACCGCGGCCGCCCTCGTGCGCCGCGGTGTGGGAGCGACGCTGTTCAACATGGCATTCCCGCTTCTTGCCGGCACCGTTGCCATGAATGCCTACAGCCTCACGGACACGTGGTTCGTGTCGCGGCTCGGTACACAGCCGCTGGCGGCCATGGCCTTCTCTTTCCCCGTGGTCATGCTACTGTCCTGCGTGGCCGCCGGGATTGGCAACGGCGTCATGACGCTGGTATCGCATTCCCTGGGCCGCAATGATCATCGCGGTGCATCGAGGATGGTCGGGCATGGCGCCGTGCTCATGCTGATTGTCTCGACGACTATGGCGGTGCTGGGATATCTCTCGATTGATGCGGTATTCACACGTCTTGGCGCCGACGCATCTACCCGGCGCATGGTAGGCGCCTACATGCGCGTCTGGTACCTCGGCGCGTTCTCCATGGCGATGCCGATGATGGGGAACGGGATCCTGATCTCCGCCGGCGATTCCCGCATGGCGGGCAGGATGATGATGCTGGGGCCTTTACTCAATCTGGTACTCGATCCCGTGATGATCTTCGGGTATTTCGGCTTTCCGGCACTGGGTCTGCAGGGTGCGGCTTTGGCGACTGTCATCTCGCAGGTCACCGCAACCGTGTGCATGTTTCTGCTTCTCCTCAAGAAGCACCGGCTTGTGGTGCTCGCCAGATGGCCACTGCGTGACTACCTGCTTTCCTGGAGGCGTATCGCGACGTTCGCCGCGCCCAACATACTGAGCCTCATCCTCATGCCGATCTCCTCCACGGTGATCACCCGGATTCTGGGTGGTTTCGGCAACGAAGCGGTGGCCGCAGCCGGCGCCGCGGGACGCATCGAGATGTTCGCATTCGTTATTCCGATGGCACTGGGGATTTCCTTGACGCCCTTCGTCAGCCAGAACTACGGCGCCGCTCGACTCGATCGCATTCGCAGAGCCATCCGACTCAGCGTGTCCTTCGCTCTGCTGTACGGTGGGTTCATCGCGATCTTGTTCTTCGCGGGCGCGCCCTGGTTTGCGCGAGCATTCAGCAAGGACCCAAAGGTTGTGGGAATCCTCGTGACGTATGTCCGGACGATCTCATTCGGATACGGCATGATGGAGGTGCATCGCTACTCTGGCTTCGTCCTCACCGGGCTCCACAAACCTGCCCTCACGACCACGCTCAATGCAGTCCGCGTCGTGGTCGTCTTGATTCCGCTTTCCCTGCTCGGGGCACACCTGCATGGTGTCCGCGGGCTGTTCGTCGGCCGGCTCATTACGGATCTTGTCAGTGGGTGCATCGGGCTTGCCTCACTACGCTGGGTCTTCGCTTCACTGTGGCGCAACCCGTCGCCCCGATCCGTTGAGGGGCGATAGCTCGTGGGTGGGGGAGCACGCACAGGGTCAGGCCGATCCCGCGGCACAGGCAACGGGCTTGGGCACGTAGGTAGGATGGCAACCCACCGACCAGAAGGCCGAGTAGGTCGACACCGCGTGGGCCCACCAGGGCAAAGCAAGTTGACACGTTGCCAACGTCTTTCTCGTTCGCATGGTCGCTTATGTCACAAGGCCGGCCTGATCGAACTGGGCGACACAGGGGTTGTGCGGGGGGGTGAGAGGCCGCGGTGTCCTCGCCGCATCGGCACCTCCTCGGTGCCGTTCTGCCCTGACGGAGATCACGGTATCGTAAGCTCGAAGTCGCCCTCCCCGACGCGAACCGACCGGGCCACTTCACCGTTCGCCCCATCCATCGCCAGAATGAGGTATGTCCAATCGTACAGTGGATTCCCCGGTGAGTCCGTCGTAATCCAGGATGTTGCGTCTGGAGGCAGGACGGTCAGTCGATACTCGTATCCGGGCGCCGGGCCCGGAGAGAAGTGCGGGTGGTTCGCGGCGCCGTAGACCCAATAGGCAGCGGCCTGGGGGGATGGGATCCACGTGAGGTGGAGGGAGCCATCCAGAAGCTCCCAGTTCATCATGAGATACGGCGGCGGCACCATCCGCACGTAGATCAGGTCTTCCATGTTCGGCCTGTAGTAGCACATGTGCGGGATACCGAAGTCATCCAAAGCGACGTCGGTGCTCCACATGGAATAGCCATCAGGGTCCGCCGTGAGGAGATGCCACCCCAGGCCATCCTTGAAGGCGTATCGCAGGTCAAGATGAGGGGTAGTGCGGGAGTAGCCGATATGTGGGAATCCGGCTACATCCAGCGTAATGGAAGGTGAGGAGAGCATGGAGACACCCTCCTCCACGGTCTCCTTGTGCCACGCACCGTCGATCCGACGCGCATAGACCAAGGCGGAATTCTCCCATGCAGTGAAACAGACATGGGGAATACCGGCGGCGTCGACGGCTATGGAGGCGTCCTGGAACTGCCCCGGTTCAATCACTTCTATGTGCCAGGCGCTCTCGTCCCGCCATGCGTACTTGAGAAGCTCGACCGTGGCAAACGGGACGTAGACGACGTGCGGCCTTCCATTCGAGTCTAGCGCGATCGAGTTCCGGTCGCCTACCATCGATGCGTCATCGAAGGTCTCAGTATGCCAGCCCCCACCATCCTCATACGCGTACTTCATGCTGTGGTCCCACGTCCAATCCCCATAGCTGATGTGGGGGAACCCGTCTGCATCAAGTGCCAGCGAGACCCAATGGCCCACGTTGCCCTCGCTGTCCACGGTGAACAGCGACCATCCTGTCTCAGCCTTGCGGGCGTACCGCAGATCGTCCTGGAGACCTTCGCTGTAGGCGATGTGGGCATGACCGGCCGCATTTAGGGCCAGTGAGCTAGTGAATCCACTCATTCCCGTAGTGTCCACAATCTCTGTGTGCCATCCCGTCCCGTCTTCCCACGCGTACTTGAGACCGTCGACGAGCTCATCAAAATGGTAGCTGAGGGAGGGGTAGTTCGAGGAGGAAATCGCGATGGAACAGCCCTGGCCGGCACTCCCTTCGGCATCAACCAATTCAGCGGATGTCGATTCCGGGGTCTTGACCAGGTAGTAGAGGGCGTCGACGTTCAGCTCGTAGAAGCTGGCGTGCAGAGTACCGCCCTCGATGACCAGCGAAGGGGAGTCTCCTCCATATCCCGGTGCGTACAAGGGTTCGATGTGCCACCCGGCTTCGTCCTTGTATGCCAGTTTTAGATCGCCATCCCCCAGGAAGGCGACGTGGGGAACGCCGCTCTGGTCAAGGACGATGGACGCCGACGCCGCCTCGTCATTGACGAAGCCCAAGTTGTCCGTCTGCCAGGGATCGGCAGGCCCGGGCCTGAAGGCATACTTCAGTACGCATGCGTCAGGCTCCAGGCTGAACCGCGCAAGGAACGCGATGTGCACTGAACCATCGTTGCCCATGGCGAGGGATGTCTCGGTCGGCCAGTCATCGCCGACATCTGCGATCTGGATCGCCCATCCAGACCCGTCATTCCAGGCGTATTTCACCAGATTGTTCCCGAGTTCGCAGTAGCTGATGTGTGGGTGGTCTCCCGCATCGAGCACAAGCGATGGGCCCCTCCCCACGTTTCCGTTGGTATCCACGGTTTCGATGACCCAACCGGATGCTTCGCGGTGGGCGTACCGCAGGTCGTCGTTGTGGTCGTCATGGTAGGTGATGCAGGGAATACCTGACGAGGTGAGCGCCAGTGATGTGCTGTGGCCCACCACCGCGTCCACGGTCTCCATCGTCCAGGCATCGCCGCGGTTGACGGCGTACCGAAGCCCCCCACTGCCCCGTTCGGCGTAGCTTATGTGGAGGGCGCCATCATCCCCGATGGCCAATGATGCGTGGAGTCCCGTAAGGTTTTCGGGGTCAACGGTCTCGTCGTTCCAGGACGTACCGTCGAACCACGCGTGATAGAGATGATCTTTGCCATAGACCACATGGGGATGCAGCGACGAATCGAGCCGCAGGTGCCGGTCTCCCATGTCGCTGAACTGCTTCAGGGAGTCAACGCGCTGGATGAGCCACTCCACGGCGCGGGCGGGTGACGCGCTTAGGGCAAGCGCAACCAAGAGAGCAGTCAGAGTATTCATGTGTCTCTCCTCGCGCGGCGAGTGCTCAGGGCAGCACGATAAGGGGGCGGCCCCTGCGTTCGCCGTCGGCGTGGAGCACCACCACATAGGCGCCAGGGCCCGGGCCGTTGGCGCCGGCGAGGTTCCATGTCACGGTGTGCGTGCCCGCGGCCACAGTCTCATCCATGTCGATCCGTGCGCGGCGATGCCCCGCCAGATCCCACAGCTCCAGAGCAGGCGCGCCGGGCCGAGGCAGCGAGAAGGAGACCGTCGTCGTGCCCCTCGTTGGGTTCGGGATCGGAGGCGCCAGCGCAAGGCGCAGCACCGCGGGTTGAGGCTCGGGGAATGCGCCGACGACCGCGCTGTCCGCCACGGCGACGATCATAACCTGGTACGGATCAAGCACCAAAGACAAGGCCTGGAGCCCTTCGGTGGTCTGTACCTGGGTCTCGCCGGTGAGCAGGTCGGAGACTACCCAGTCTTCCCCGGGGTCGAGCCCCCAGAGTTCCACCGGCAGCGCCAGCTCCGCCGCCTGGGCAAAGGCCCGGCAGTTGGCGGCTACGAAGACCCGCTGGTCGGCGGTATCCCGGGCGAAGCAGTAGACATTGGACGGGTTCGTGTTCGTGATGCCGCGGTACGCGCCGTGCCTCAGGCATGTTATGGCTTCGCGGATGGCGCCCAGGGCATGGTAGAACGGTTGCAGGTTGTGGGGGTCGCTCCAGTCTATGTAGTACCGCTGGGTCAGTTCGCCCACCTCCTGGCCCGCATAGAGCAGGGGAAGCCCCGGCGATGCGTACAGGATCGCAGCGGCAGCTTTGGTGCGCGCGGGTCCGAACTCGGCGACAAACCGGGTCTCATCATGGTTCTCGATGAATCGCAGGGCCAATGGCCCTTCCCCCATGCCGGGGAACGCCATGACGTGGCCGTGAAGTGCCGACGGTGTTTCAACTCCACGCATGAGCCCCTTGAGGTGGTTCATGTAGCCCCAGTCATATGCGGCATCGAACCGGCCGTCGAACAGCGAGGCGTCCTCGGTGGAGGCCTCAGCCAGCAGGAGCACATTGTCCTTGGTCACCTTGAGCGAATCCCGCCACGCCTGCCAGAAGGCGGGCGTCCGCTCCTGGATGCCCCAGGCCACGTCGCAGCGGTATCCGTCGATGTCATACTGCTCGACCCAGAACTGCGAGGCGCGGATAGAGTAGTCCCACACCTCAGAGTTCCCGTAGTTCAGATTCGGGAGGTCGGCCCAGTAGTTCTGGTAGGAGCCGTCGGTATTCCAGAGGTAGTAGTCGCGGTAGATCGAGTTCTCGCCGTACCGAAGGGCATCGATCATGAAGGGGTGTTGGAGCGAGGTATGATTGATTACCTGATCCAAAATGACCTTGATGCCCAGGCTATGGGCCGCGGCGATGAGCTGGGCTAAGGCTGTGCTGTCGCCCATGGAAGGATTCAGGTTGAAGTAGTCGGTAATGGCGTAGCCGTGGGCCTCGGGTGAGGCGAAAATGGGCGTCATCCAGAGAGTCTTCACACCCAGGCCCCTGATGCGCTCCATATCCGCCGTGATGGCGGCGAGATCACGGGTCGAGGAGTAGGAGACCGGGTAGATTTCGTACATGAGATTGTCGCCTGCCCACCGGGGATGCTGGGCGGGGAGCAAGGGCACAGCTCCGGTGCTATCGATCCTGATGGTTGCCACTGATGAGCCTGTCCGCTCTTCATCGTCGACGGTCAGGCGTACTGCGTATTCGCCGGGCGGCTTGGGCAAGGTGAACGATGCCTGAATCGAGCTTGTTCCCGATAGGTTCAGTGCTGCGGGATTGCCCGGCTCTTCGCTCCATGAAAATGATGCAATGATGCCGTTGTCGGGATGGTAGGAGCCCGCGCCATCCAGGGTCACCGCGCCGGGCGTGCATCCCACGGCGATACGGGCCTTGGGACACAGGTCGGGCCGGCAGTCATATCGCGACCAGGTGACGCTTCGATTGCCAGAGGCATCCGTCACATCCAGCCCGACATAGTTGGCGCCATTGGTCATCGTAATAGGAACGGCACACGTACCGTTGGTGATGGTGATAGGCCATGTTGAACGGTTGTGCATGAACTGCCCGGTCGTTACTTCTGGATCGGCCACCATGCCGGTGACAGTGAAGTCGCGCCAGATCCGGGCGGCGCCTGCCGAGTAGAAGAGGACTTCAGGGCCGGTTTGCGGAAGACCCTGGATGCTGTCCGGATGCAGGGCCACGAGGCCGCGGCCCGTATTGACGAGCGCCACTTCGCGAGGGCCACCCACCATGCCCGCCTCGATCCAGCTCCCGAGAATGCGTTGCTCCGAAGAGGGGACCGCGAAGAACGTCGCATCGTAGACGTCAGGATCCTCCTGAGCCAGCCAGCCGCCCTGTGCGGGTTCCAGCTCCACGCCGTCATCCGTGCGCAGCGTGGCGACCAGACCCCAGAACCACGACCCGGTGTAGGTGCCCAGATGGCTCTCCAACTCCTCCAGCGGCAGAGACACGATGAATGAGCCCGCCGTCTCGGGATCCGAATTGATGCCCACGGCGGCGCCGACTATGAAAGGATCGGTGCCGAGGATTAGGCGGTTGTCAATGGCGTCATCGTAGTAGGGCGAAGAGGGCGGCACCAGCCAGATGAACACACCCTGGTCCTGCCAGGGCGGCCCCATGACGTCGATATCGCCGGGCAGCGGCATTGCCGGGCCGTCCAGAGACGAAGCAATGACCAGCCCTAATGCGGTATGCTGATTAACCGCCGCCATCTCGACGATGGCCTGGAGCGTGACGGGATCGAGCCTGGTCGAGGTTCCCACGTGAAAGGCCTTGATATCCGCGGCGCCGGGGGTTACTCCCGCAGGATAGCGGTAGCGGCCCGGGCCATCGTCGTCACCGAAGGAGTCCACCGCGTGAAACCCCGAGCCCGAGCCATACGCGCCGAAGGAGAACGTGTCCGTGCCCACGCGGCCGAACTCGTCGACCGCACGGACGACCACGGTGTGAAGCCCTGGTTCACAGAGCGGGAGGAGGAAGGATGCGAACAGGGTGTCCCCGGACTGATCCGGGGTGACCTGTTGGAGGAGGCCGTCCAGGGTGACGCTGAGCGAGTCAGGCACCAGGGCCGTGCCCCAGTCGCCGGGAACCACGCCGAACTCCACAGGGGGCCCCTGCTGATCCGGCGGGATGATGCGGCCCTGCACCAGCGAGAGGTCGAGGATCCGCGGCGGCCCCAGGGGATTGGCGCGCCCGACGCTGACATACCAGTCGCCGGGATTGCGGAGTTCCATGGCCGGGTTGTCGGGATCGGGGAGATAGAGTGTGCCGTTTGCGATGAAGCGGTACAGGAAGTTCCTGCCGATCTCCATGCGGATGGAAGCCTCCCACACTCCGTCGTCTTCCGGGTCTTGGAATCGGGCCGGAGACGCGCCCCAGTTGCTGAAGTCACCGGTGATTTGCACACGGTCAATTGGAAGGGGTATGCCGAAGTTGGGGCTTTGTGTGTCCAAGGCAAAACGCATGTACATACGGGGAGGGCCCTGGCCCATCTGAAAGCGCGAGACCGCGGAGACAGACGCGCCGGCATTGTTGGCGCCGGAGAGTTCAAGGGTGTGCCAGCCCATGGCGAGGTCCGATCCAGGCAGGTACGACAAGCAGCCGGTTTCGGTGTCGAAGTCGGCGGATGCGGTGATGTCGACGCCGTCCAGCTTCATGGAGAGGCTCGTGACATCGAGGCCGGTCTGCACTCCGGCGGCGAAATTGGCCGAGAGAAGCGGCCGCGTGTCCTCCACCAGGCTGCTGTCCAGGGGAAGCACGTAGTAGATCATGGGGTCGACGATATTGAGCACCGAGTTGTTGTAGGCCGACCCGTCGGTCAGGGAGTTCAGCGGGTCGGGGTACCATCCGGTAACGTCGGGATAGCTGGCGTCGGGCGTGGGTTCGGTGGATGAGAGGGACACGAATTTGTAGAAGTACGTGCCTTCTTCGAGTGTCATTGAACCGCGCCAGATATTGTCTTGATCGTCATCTTCGAACACGAGATATGATCCGTCAGGCGGCAAACCCCAGCTATTCATGGAGCCCAGCATGCCGGTGGCCACGTCGGGCGGCCCGACCTGGAAGGGGAACCGGAAGTGGACCTCCACATCGGAGGCATGGAGCGGGACGGCGGTTAGAAGCAAAAGAGGAATGAGAAGCGCGCGCATGGTTCACCTCGCAGAGAACGTGTGCCGTTATCCGGACTGGGGGTATCTCGTTTCTGCTGATGGCTCACAAGACACGCCCAGCACGACCTGTGTGCAACAGTCACACGCATCCTTCAGAGCGAAGCGACCACAGTCGGTCTCCCCGAAGTGCACATGGCCGCGTGTGCCTTGATGCGCGGCTACACGCCACGGGCCATCAGGATCGGTTTAATCAGGCCGCGGCCCCGGGCCCGTCCGGACGATACATGCTGTGACCTCCACCCCCCGTCATTGCCAGACTTGGCCCCGCACCCCATTCGTTGGGTGCCGTGGCTCGTTCGGGCAATCCAGGCCACGCTCTGGATCACCCGGTCACGCCGGGTGATGACATTCGTGCTCCTCACCACACTCGCTTGTTCTGTGCCCTGGGTGGGACTGACGCGCCACCGCTCAGCGGGGAACGAGGGTGCTCGGGCGCCCACTCTCCGCCCCAGGGGGGGAGTACTATGTTCCCTTGCTACTCGGGCCTGGCGCGTTCCCGCGCCAGCTCCTTCTCACGAAGCTCCGGGTAGAGGTAGGGATCTCGCTCGCCGGCCGCGCAGTAGTCGAGGCGACTGGCCTCAGAGCCTCTGCGTTTGGCGACCACACGGTAGTCGAATGCCACACTGGAGCGTCCGTTGTGGAGCTCAACGACGTCAAACCCCGTCAGGCCCTTCTCCACGTAGACCCCCTCGCACTGCCCTCCGAGCTCGATGAACACCTTCATGGGGTTGGCCGCGTCGATGGTGACCGTCTCCAAGAAGAGCGGGTCCAGCTCGACATGGGTGCGACCGTTGATCAGTCGCTCCTCCCCAAAGTCCTCGACCCAGTCTCCCGCAGTTGCGTGCACACCCAGGCCGATAGGACCCTTGGTGGCGCGGACTACCGCCGTCATCTTTCCGGAGCCCCCCCAGCCGCCGGAGTAGTAGACGCCGAAGCCGCCAGGCGAATCCGTCCGGCCGTACACGCCGTAGTTGGTGCCTGAGGTTGCCGACGCGGTACCGTTGACGCCCCTTCCCGCAGTGGATTCATCCCACCCAATGACACCGTGAGTGTAACCCGTGTCGGACATGGAATACCCCTCGATTGCCGTACCGTCGGGGGATAAGCAGTAGCCGTAGATCCCTCGCGTGAAGCCCGTGATCGCATAGGCACAACCACGAACACCAGTTCCTCCACTCGCTGAGCTGCGGCCGTCCACGCCGACACTGCTCCCCGACGTGGCGGACGCTTCTGCGAACACCGCGACGCCGGAAGGTGCGCGGCTCACGCTGTAGACCCCATATGTCGACCCGGTCGTGGCCGAGGCCCACGCATAGAGGGCCCGGCCTTCCGTGGAAGCGGTCTCGGCATGGACTCCGTAGGCTGTTCCTGCCCCCGCACTGTTGTTTCCGTGGACGCCTACGCCATCCGAAGAGGAACTGACACCTTCAACGCCGGTAGTGCTGCCGACCATGTGTGTTGCTTCGCCGTACACCGCCGTGCCCGCCGAAGAGCTGGTTTGGCCGTATACCCCGTAGCTGTCGCCGGCAGATGAGTACGCGAAGCCGTACACGCCGTAGCCATTGGGGGAGTCACTCCTGCCGTAGACGCCCCTGGTGGCGCCGGAGCTTGCCTTGCACCATCCCACCACTCCCCGGCCGGCAGATGATTCGCTTACGCCGTAGACGCCCTCGGTTTGCCCCGTGGTCGCGGCCGCATAGCCATACACTCCGGACGCGGTAGTCGAGGCAGTCTCCCCATGCACGCCATTGCCGGTGCCGGAATTGTTGCCTGTAATGATCGGACTTGCTGAAGCTCCCGCCAAGGAGAGAGGCACCGCGACGCCGATGTTCACGTCTCCCGTCGTACCCCCACCAGTTAAGCCGGTACCGACAATCACGCCGGTGATGTCGCCGAAGGTCGGCCCGATGAGATCCCCGTCCAGCGTAAGATCGCCGGTGATCCGCGCATTGCCGGCGAAGTAGCCGGCATAGCCGGAGGTTGACGAGATCTCACCGTAGACTCCGTAGGTCGTTCCGGTCGTGGCGGTGGCCCAGCCGTACACACCTCGCCCCTCGGTCGATGCGCTCTCGCCGTAGATGCCGTAGGTGACGCCCGTCGTTGCCGTTGCCGCTCCGGATACGCCTTGGCCCTGGGCAGAGGCCGAGGCGCCGAGCACGCCGTACGTCTCGCCGGACGCTGCGGTGTTGTAGCCGCGCACCCCGCTTCCGGCCCCGCTGTTGGTGCCGGAGACCACGGGATTGGTGGATGATCCACTCAGTGCCAGTGGAACCGCGACGTTGAGCGTTACGTCTCCGGAGGTACCCCCACCTGTGAGCCCTGCGCCAGCCGTCACCCCGGTGATGTCGCCGAGGCTTGGCCCGATGAGGGAACCATCAAGGGTCAGATCTCCAGTGACGCGGGTGTTGCCGGCGAAGTAGCCGGCATACCCTGACGGGGACGCGGCGATGCCGTAGACCCCATATGTAGTGCCCGAAGACGCCGCCGCATATCCGAAGACACCCCGCCCATTCGTCGCGTCACTTCGCCCTTGAACTCCATAGGTGGTGCCCGTGGCGGCTGTTGCGATCCCGAATACGCCTCTGCCAGAGGTGGACCCGCTGTGGCCGAAGACCCCATACGTATCACCAGTGGTGCTCGATGCAGAACCTTGAACGCCGACACCTGCTGCAGACGCGCTCAGGAATATGCCGCCGTAGGTGGCTCCCGCAGTGGCAGTGGCCCAGCCGTGAACGCCCCGGCCTGCCGTGGATGCACTCTCTCCGTAGATGCCGTAGGTAACGCCCGCCGTGGCGAGAGCCGCACCGCTTACGCCCTGGCCCTCGGTGGAGGAGGAGCTTCCCATCACGCCGTAGGTCTCGCCCGACGCGGCGGTGTTGTAGCCGCGCATCCCACTTCCGGCCCCGCTGTTGGTGCCGGAGATGATGGGGTCAGCGCCTGATCCGCTCAACGCCAGCGGAGTCGCCACGCTCAGCGTGACGTCACCGGCGGCACCCCCGCCCGAAAGCCCTGTCCCGGCCGTTACTCCGGTTATGTCGCCGAAGGTCGGCCCGATGAGATCGCCGTCCAGAGTCAGATCGCCAGTGACGCGGGTGTTGCCGGCGAAGTAACCGGCATAGCCTGAGGTTGACGTGGCCTCGCCGTAGACCCCGAAAGTGGTCCCCACCGTGGCAGTGGCCCAGCCGTACACTCCGCGCCCATCCGCTGATGCACTTTCCCCATAGAGGCCGTAGGTGACTCCTGTCGTGGCCGTTGCCGCACCGCTTACGCCCTGCCCCTCGTTGGATGCCGCAATCCCCATCGCGCCGTAGGCCTCGCCCGACGCAGCAGTGTTCTGGGCCTTCAGGGCCGCACTCGCAGCGACTGCGCCACTGATCTCAGTTCCCGGCACCAGGCCGCTGGCCATGTAGGCATAGCCCACGCTTCCAAGGCGCCGCCTTGGACTCTGGACATCCCCCTCGAACGTCACCTGAAGCCAGTAGTCTGTGTCAAACGAGAGACCAACAGCCGGTTGACCTGCACTACCGAGCATCACGCTGAACACGCCCCCGGCGAGATCGACGCTCTGGTCACCGCTATCCCACAGTGACGTACCCCCGGTCAACTGATTGTAGATCTCGAACCGCATGGTGTAGGCGGCGTCCGTCACGGGAGCATTGCCGGCATCCGTCACCTTGCCCTGGTAGCTGATCATGGTGGGGATCTCGGCGTGGGTTGCTGAGCCGAGAAGAAAGAACAGGAGTAGGGACAGCAGGAGGGTTCCGGATCGCATGGAAGCGCTCCTTTCGTGCGCAAAGCAAACCGGCTGCTGTGCCTTGTGCTGGGAGTGCACAGGGCACATCCCGCAGCTATGTAGGGAAGGGAATGTACTCAAGAGCCCGTGGTGCGCAATGGTACGCTGGAGGGGGGGGGGAGACCAGGGGAGTGACCAGCCGGGGAGACAGGGCGTAGCGGAATATGCGCTGTGCGCGGTCCGTTGTGCCTGCTGCCTTCGCCAGAACTCCCGTTGCAGCTCGATCACTACTCTGCGGCCACTCCCCGGGTGCGATCCATCGCAGGCCTCGTGATCCCCCGAAAAGGCACTACCCCGAATCGGGCTCGGGTCTTGGCGTATCCTCGCCGCCTGCAATGAGAGGAGCACCGCAACGCTTGCAGAACCTGGCGCCGACATCATGCTCCGAGGCGGTGCAGGCAGCGCATGTCCACGCAGGCGAACTGTAGCTCTGGCTCCGGGCTGCACGGGCCATTTCCACAGTGAGCCCATCCGTGGGCACGGGGATGACGCTGGAGCCGGCCAGCATCACCACCGAGGCGAGGACGCGGCCGAGAAGGGTCTGGGGCGAGAGATCGCCGTAGTCCACAAGAACCGCTGCCACCGTGTCGGCATCCCGGTGCGCAGGAGGGCTTCAGTTCGATCCCCGAGCGGCCCTCTCCTAGAGCTTGCCAGTGACTGTCCTAGTCAATGCGAGCGCTCGATCCTTGAGGGTACCCGGGTCCTGTCCCGCCCCCAAGACCTGGATACTGGCAGCCAGTTCACCCTTGCGCACGCTGATCGTTGCGGTCGGGAGCGAGGCAGTCATGCCACCAATGTAGAAGGCAGCGTCGCCGAGCCCATCCACGTTCTCGCTTTTCCCTCCATAGAGTGACTCGAACGCGGTGCGCGAGCTTTCATAGCTCACGGCCGTGGGATAGAGCTGAACGATGGCGATCGCCCCCGTGGGATCGCTCCACGTACATACACTGGCGTTTCCGCTGCGGGAGGATTCACCGGGAGCCGTGATGCCGGTGGCTGCGAGGAGCTCCTGGGCGTTGATCATCTCGCACGGGGTGCGTGGAGTCTGCAACGTCTCGGGGGGGGCGGCCGGCGCGGCTGCTCGCGGAGCACTCTCCGCCGCGGGGCGCGGAGCTGCTTGGCTTTGAGGATCCGGCTTGTCGCCCGAGCATGCAGCGAGTACCGCGAGACAAATCACGGTGGCGCACAGCATGGGAATGCTTCGATGGAAGCCCGGCACCGAGTACATGAGCACCTCTGGAGTTGGGGAACAGCGAAAGACCGTGTTCAAGGGGACGAAATGTAACAGTGTGAAGCAGCGGTTCCAATGGTATCGTCGCGCGGCGTCAGACCCGTGCCGCACAAGGCCGCAATGATTACCGCATATGCCGCATGGACCCGTTGTCGGCAGGCTCGGCTTGGCCAGGGGTGGAGTGCGCGCGGCCGATTTCTCAGCAGCCCGCCGTGACGGCGCGGCCGCCCTCGCCTCGCTCAGCTGTGTTCACGACTCGACCGGGGTGTTCTCCGGATACGATTGACCGTGCTCTTCATAGGCATACGTGATGCTGACGTCTTGCCGTTTTCCTTTGGCATCGGGAATATTGGATATTCCTTGGTATTCGAGGAGCTTCTTGGTTTTCGCATCATACACCAGACGCAACTTCGGGGCGAACAGCCTGAGGATCCGGTTGTCAATCTTCAGCACGGCCCTGACGAGGTCGCCCGAGGCCCCGACCTGTTCCACCTGGAACGTGTAGGCCTTCAGTTCCGAAGGAAGGATCAGATCGAGCTTCAGGTTGCTCTGGGCCAGCAGGTCTAG
>JAFGKV010000034.1 GCA_016928395.1 Candidatus Fermentibacterota bacterium
CGGCAGTCGGCAGTCGGCCTTGCGCAGTATTCAGAATCCAGTATTCAGAATTCAGAAGGTCCATCCAACCATTTGTCCAATCATCCATCATTCCATCGTTCCACCATTCCATCCAATCATCCATCGTTCCAGTCTTCCATCATTCCATCATTCCATCCAATCATCCATCGTTCCAGTATTCCATCCCGCTGAGCTCCCGCCATCCACGGCGCAGGCGTCAGTCCAGCACCTAGCGGTGGGATTCCAGAACCACCGTCTGCTGTAAGACCACTTCGCCAGCCATGCAAGGTGCTGTGGCACGCCTGCGCACTCCGCAGCGTGCCGGGTTCCAGTTGCCGGAGGAGATCGCGGGGATTCCGAGGGAACGCCCTCACCGGCGAGTCCAGGACATTTCACGCCGGCGTCGACAGTGGCGAAGGCGGTTGGCCTTTCTGGGGCCCCAGCCTCCGCTTCTGGATCATAGTCGGCACCGGTTGCGGGGCATCGAGGGGCGACGTCAGAAGAAGGAGCGGATCTCGTGGATGGGGTACCAGGCTTCAGCGCGGACACGTCAAAGCCAGCGCTTGAGATTCGCTGTCTCATGCCTCAAGCCGATCTGCCCCAAGGTGTTAGGAAGAACAGCATGTGACTCGGTGTGGGCGCCCACACACCTCGGCATTCCCCGCAGGAGGTGCCGGGTCTATCCCGCAGTATCGACCGTCAAGAACGAGGTATGGGGAGACAGGAGGCCATGCTCCAGCGCGTGGGCCTGGATGGCGGCATCGATGTCTTCAGCCGAGTCGGCCAGGGCATGGCGGATCAGCTCGGCGAGCCGGCGGCGGGCCCAGACCATCGCCAGGGCGGGATTTGTCGGGTGCATGGGCGGAACCGGCCGATTCACAGACCAGACCCCGCTGGCTCTTCGACCGGTCAGAACCAGGGCCGATGCCATCTGACTGCACCGGGCAATGAGCGTCACGGGGCGGCCAGGATAGAGATCGGGCAGGCGCCGTGGCAGGAGATCCGCGGAAGTGCCTTCGAGATCTACGGCGACGTCGGTAAGTGCCGGCCGGCTCAGGCTCTCCAGAAGCCTGCGTGCGACATCGCTGGGAGCGGCCTCGGCCTTGAGATAGGCGACTCCTCCCCGGCCCTGCACTGCCATGGCTTCAAGCAGGAGACGGTTCACCACAGTGCCCGTTCCGAAACAGAAGACGCGCATTGCCGGATCCTTGTGCAGGGCCTCGAGAACCGGCCCTGCCGGATCATCGATGTACCCGTCCGTCACCACCAGAAGCACTCTTTGCCTGCTTTGGTCATGGGGCAGTGCGAGGGCCGCTCGCAGGCCTGTCAGCATTCCTTCGCCCTCGTCCGGCGGCAGGGTGCGCAGGAGCTCGACCGCGCGAGCGATGTTCTTCGACGACGCAGGGAGCATCCGATGGCTGAAGACTTGGCCTCCGAAGCTCGCAATGGTGAACGTGTCGGTGGAATCCAGGACGGCGAGGGCTTCCTCCACCAAATGCTTGGCGGTGTGGAGGTTCATACCGCGCATGCTGGATGAGCAATCCAGGAGGAATCGCACGTCCAGGGGCCTTTGGGCGAGGGACCCCGCATCGGCGGGCGGGAGCAGCATGATGCCGACATAGTCACCAGTCTGATCACGGTGGGAGAATACGCCGGTTTGGATGTCGTCAGCAGCCACAAAGCACCGGAGCACGAACGGGTCTTCTCCCGTCGTGATGACCCCCGTGACCCGTACATCGGCCCGATCAGGAGCGGGATGCTCCACGTCTACCTCGTGGGAGGGGCTGGCTATGTCGCGGATCGGTACGCCCATGCCCAGCTCGACGGTCATCGTCACAGGGGTATGGTCAGGATGGGAATCGGGCCACCCGACTCCTTCGTCCTCCATGCCGGCGGATCTGACGGCCATGTTCAGCGGCACCGTAAGCTGGAAGGCCGCATCGACATAGGCGAGATGGCCGCAGTATGAGTAACCGAGGTTCATGGTGTGCCCGGGCGGCACATTGTCAATGGCGTGGCGCATGGATTCCGGCTGCTGCTCGATGAGTGATGCCATGAGACCGCGTTGCCGAGCCATGCGGTAGATGGAGAGGGCCTCTTCCCGGGCGCGGATGACGCCGCGGATGGTGCGGGGGCCGAGGGTAACGGTGAAATCGCGGACCGAGGCATCCTCCGGCAGGGGGAACTCATAGACGAAGTCGGCCGTGTCGGGCGTGCTGTTCACCAGGGTGTGCCGTAGGTCTACCGTGACAACGAATCCGGTCACTTTGGCACTGATCGAGATGGGTTGGCAGAGGGATCGCATCTTGTCCACTGACTTTGTCGCTGCTGCTCCCAGAGCGGCCCCGTGCGGGGGCGCCACGGCTCTGTCACGGCGCACTATGACCCACAGTTCGTCCGCGGCGGCCCGCGGCTGCAAAACGGCATCTGCCTCATCGACGACTTGGATGTCTGATTCGGGGATCAGATAGAGCGATGGCTCCCATGTCTCCATCGCCTTCTCACGCGTCTCTTCAGCCGCGAGTCCCTTGGCCGGTGCCCGCGCCGGAGAAGGCTCACGGGCGAAACGCTCATGCCCGCAGCGACACCCCGTTGCCACCAGGGGAAGAACGAGCAGGATTCCCGCGATCAGCCTTTGTCGTGTCATTGAGCATCTCCGAATTCACAGCGTACCGATGCCTTGATACGCGTACCGTCACGTGTTGCGGCCACAGAGAGCACGGGCTCGAACACGGGGGTGATCGCAGCCTTGGCCATAAGGTGAACCGTGGCTACCCGTGATCGAGTTCGGGGAAGATCGCGTGCCGTGCTGAATGCCGCCAGCGCGATGCGATTCCCCCGGAGCGCCTTCGGATCATGGTAGGGGGGACTTCGAAACGCGGGATGCTCACCCCCCTCGATGCCCACGATGATGCTACTGGCGCTGCTATCGGAGAGCTCGACCTGGTATGCGGCCAATGGCTGGCCGCCGGGATCGATGTAGACGTGCAGCGGCATGAAGATGACCGAATCGGCGAAGGCGGCGGTGTCAGGGCCGGCGGTCTCGCCTCGGCATGGGCCAAGGAACGGTAGCGTCAGCAGGGTGCAGACTACCCAGGCGCATGCACGCAAGAATGCTCGCATTACATCCTCACCACAGAGCCACGGCCACCGCCGCGATGAGGTCGACATCGACCTCATCGACGAGGCCGTCTGCGTTCATATCCCACCCCCCCTCTATCTTCTCTGTGGCTTCCATGCGCCGGGCCAGGGCGAAGGCATCGAGAATGTCTACCTCACCGTTGCCATCGATATCGCCGGGAATTGACTCCCGCGAGAGAGGCAGTATGGCCAAGATCGCCGCAGCCGCAGCCGCGGCTGCCAGCGGGAATAGGTACCGGACTATCCGGGCACGTGGTGTGGCGGCGAAATGCCGCCACACCGCCCGGCGGATCGTATCATCGACCTCGGCCGGCACTTCCCGAGGGGCACCGTACAGAGACCGGAGATCGGCGAGCAATGTGGCCGGGGCCTCGAGATCGGCATCGCGAATGTCGTGGTGATCAGTCATGGTAGTCTCCCGAGTGTACAGCACCGTCAGGGCGCGAAAGGTTCACGCCGAAGGCAGGCACTCCCACGGCATCCTTCATTGAAGCTCCTCGAAGTAGCTTCGGGTGGATTCATCCTCGCGAAGCGCCTTGAGGGCATTGTGCAACCGTGACTTCACCGTTCCCAAAGGGACGGCGAGCGCCTCGGCGATGTCTTCGAGTTTCATGTCATCGACGAATCGCATGAGAAGTACTTCGCGATGAATGGCGGGCAGTGTCGTGACTATGTCGGCGAGGCTGCGCTCTGCCCCGCTCTCCTTGGGAGGTTCACCGGCATACAGTACGATGTTCTCATCCAGAACGATGCGCCGGGTCTTCCGTAACCTGCTCAAGGCGATGTTCTTGATGACCGGGTAGAGGAAGGTTGTGAATGCAGCCGTGAGCCTGAACCCCGGGAATTTCCTCAGCAGGTAGATGAACGCTTCCTGCATGACATCCATGGCGTCGTCGTGGTTGCCGGTGAAACGATAGGAGAGCTGAGCCGCCCAGGCTTTGTGGCGTTGGTAGAGGGCATCGAACGCGCGGGGGTCGCCCCGGTTGGCCGCCTCTACCAGTTGTTCGTCACTACGCCCATTGGATTCTGCCACACACGCCTCGCGTCAGTGGTGTCTCATGCCGGCACAGTCAGGGACTATCTCGTTACGGATCAAGCAGTGAGCGAATAGGCGGCTTCGTCAAGTGCCTTGCTGCGCGAGGAGTTCACGGAGTGTGAGGCCGGCGGCGGTAGAAGGCGTCGCGAAGAGAAAGGTTGCGTCAGACGGGTCATCCGCCTAGCTGTTGAGGTCTCGAACGGAGAGACGAGGCCCAATTCCGTTGCGCGGGAACTGCGCAACGAGGATAGAATGAGGAGCAGAATCATGAGGTTGTTCTCCGCTGCCGCATTGTGTGTGCTCGTCGCGACTACACCAGCCCGGACCGCCGAGACCACTGCGGGTCTCGATCTGGTTTCCGCGTATGTGTTTCGGGGTGTGACCTACAATGACGGGCCGTGCCTTCAGCCGTACGTAGAGACGAGCGCCGGGCCATTGGCTTTCAATGTGTGGGCCAACTTCGACCTGAACGACTATGATCTCGTCCAGGCCGGTGATTTTTCTGAGATCGACCTTACTCTCTCCTGTGGTTTCTTCCTTGGGGAGACTGAACTCACGGCTGGTGTGATGGAGTTCCTCTTTCCTGAAGGCGGACCCGACACAAACACCGGAGAGCTGTTCATGTCTGCCGATGTTCCGCTCGTGGGGGGAATCGGCGCGTCGGCATACGTGGGCTACGACTTCGTTCTCGTGAAGGACGTCTATGCCTCGGTGGGGCTGGCGTACGAGCTTCCTCTGGACGCACTCGCGGTCACCGCTTCAGTGAAGGCAGGCTATGCAGGAGAGGATGCCTCGGCGGGAGGGGCGGCGGGCTTTCACGAGTACGAGGTAAAACTGCAAGGCGAATACCCCGTGTCTGAGAGCCTTACGCTGGGAGGATTCTTGATGCACACCAGCGGCATCGACGCGGATGTGCTCCCTGAGCAGGACGTTGACTTCTTCGGCGGTCTAACCCTTGGTCTTTCGTTCTGACGCGATGCTCAAAATGGCGTATGGGGCGTCGTGGGCCAGGATTCCCGCGATTCTCGGCGCAGAAGCTCCCGGGCCGCTCCACGGTACGAGTTGAACCCGCCATGCCCGTCGGGATTCCAGGCCCTCGCCGAGGGCATGCCCGTCACGGGGAAAGAGAATACGGCCGTCCCGGACACAATGGGTCTCACTGCGCGGATTTCGACATCGTGGGATTGGGTTCAGATGCAGGAGACAAGAAGCGAGGAAAGAACGTGCGAGGCATTGTCAAGGTAAAGTCGATGTCGCAGGACCTGATATGAAGGCGTACAACCCGGCCGAAGCGCCACCCCCCGAGGAGTGGCTGGAGCTTACCGCCGCTGCCCGTGTTGCGCTGGTGGAGAGGTACCACAAGAAGGCGGGGCCCAAGATGTCGAATCGCCGAGCACACGCGGCGATCCATGCGGCAGTGGAGAACCACGCCGCCCGGGGTACGACCACGCCGGTGCAGACCACAATCACGCGTCTCATGGCTGAAGGCCTGGATCGCCACGAGGCGGTGCACGCAGTTGGCGCTGTGCTGGCCCAGGTCATGCGGGCAGCGTTTACCAGTGTGACTGGGACGAAGGGCCTGGGCGCTCGCTACGTTGAGGCGCTGGGCGCCTTGAGGGCGCGAGATTGGCTCAGAGGGAATCGGTCATGAACGAGTATGTGCGGTCCAACCGAGACCTGTGGGACGAGTTGACGGTGATCAATGCGGCCAGCGAGTTCTACGATGTGCCCGGTTTCATGGGAGGGACCTCGACCTTGCTTCCACTGGAAGTCGAGGAGCTCGGAGACGTCACGGGGAAGTCGCTGCTTCACCTCCAGTGCCATTTCGGCCTTGATACCCTTTCGTGGGCCCGCCGCGGCGCCGTGGTGACGGGGGTCGATTTCTCGCACAGAGCGATTGACCTCGCGATTCGCATCGCCCGTGAGGTGGGCATCGATGCCCGGTTCGTGTGCAGCGACCTGTATGATGCGCCGGCCGTGCTGCAGGGCGCCTTCGATGTTGTGTTCACCTCTGCGGGGGTCTTGTGCTGGCTTCCGGATCTGGCCGAGTGGGCGAAGGTGGTGGCTCATTTCGTGCGCCCCGGCGGGTTGTTCTACCTCCGGGAGTTTCATCCTCTTGCCGGGATGTTCGACGATACCATCGGTTCGGGGCCTCCGCAGTTGCGACATCCCTACTTCCCCCAAGACGCGCCGCTGAGATTCGAGCCCGATGGCTCCTATGCCGATCCCAGTGCCGTCGTGACGGCTCCGAGCCACGAGTGGCCCCACAGTCTTTCGGAGATCGTGAGCTTTCTGATTGACGCCGGGCTCACGGTCGAGTTTCTGCACGAGTTCCCGTTCACGACCTACCGTTCCCACGGCTTCCTTCAGCAAGACCCAGACGGGTTGTGGCGCTACCCCGGCCTGCCCAGTGGTCTTCCCCTGATGTTCTCTGTGCGGGGGATCAAAACCTCGAGATAGCCTCCCTCTCGTTTCGCTGGCGACCAGACCCGGAAGGATGCACACACCCTCCCACGACTAGCGTGTCTCGTCGCCAGGGCGTGCACCGCAGCCATTGAGGTTCATCACGAGCCCCGCGCCCAGGGTGTGACTCGTCGGCACGGAGCGATTCTTGCACTACTATCTCGTCACGACGAAACTACTTCGTCGACACACAAGGAGTAGTGTATGCGATACATATCCCGGATATTTCATGAGGGGTTGGGATCGGGGGTAAAAGAGGGGTGGAGCCTGGCCAGACGAGACCGAGCCGCGATCGCCTCTC
>JAFGKV010000231.1 GCA_016928395.1 Candidatus Fermentibacterota bacterium
CCCGCATAGGTGCCTTGCACGATGATGTCAGGGCTCACATTGGCGGGGCCGCGCACCCGGATGGCCGTACCATTGAGGAACACGCCGTCATACGCCAGATTCAGCGTATCACTGTCGGGGATCCCCCTGTAGTTTCCTTGGAAATGCCCGACGTACTCGGGCCAGAATCCCCTGTACGGCTGCGTGTGCGGATTCTTGATAAGCACCGAGCCGTTGGGCCGGAAGATCAGCCTGGTCTCCCCGGTCAGGGTCAGCCCGCCCATGGCGCCGATGCAGGAAACCGTGTTCGCCAGGCTCGGCGGCCAATCATGACCCTCGACCTCAGTTTCGTATCCCTCATAGAACGAGGCGTAGCATGCGGGGTCGCCTCTGGTGTAGTGCGGGGTGCCGGCCAAACGAAACGCCGGCTCCACGATGGTGACCCTGCCCCAGAACTGGGCGCCCGTCCAGGAGGGAGGATCCCGTTGCGAAAGCCACAGCCGGCAGTTGCTGTGCACGGGCCCGGTGACACGATCCCAGTCGCCAAACCAGGCGGTGCCGGGCGGATCGGGGCAGTATTCGCCCAGGTAGATGGCGTAGCAGGTGAAGTTTTTCCGCTGGACAATGGCCTTCAGCTCCACGGTGGCATTGCGCTGGCTGCCGGTCGTGCCCACCGACCGGATGGTGTAGCCCCAGCCCTGATACTGGTTGCTGCAATCATTGGTATCGGCATAGGTGATGGTCGGATAGGCAGTGCCTGATGTGCCGATGGCCATGGTTCCCAGAGGCGAGATGGTGCCGCTGTTCTGGCAGGGGGGGGGCGACGAGTTGACAAGCCACTGGAACGCGGCGCGGGCGCCGCCGTCGGCAAGCTGAACCGCAGACGTGGCCTGGATCTCATTCAGCGACATCCGATGCTCCGTGATGGAGCCCACGATGAAGCCTGTCGCGAGGATCCCCAAAATGACGAGGGAAAGCGCGGCCATCACCAAGGCAATGCCTCGCTGGCGCGCCCGTGACGAGGAAAAGAAACGCATGAGGAACCTCCCTAGCGCAGGTTGCGCGGCGCGATGAAGCCGCTGAGTTGGAGCGAATCACGCCGGTCAGGCTGTGTGACGATCAGGCGGATGTGGATGCGCTTGACCTGCTCATCGTTGGCATTGGTGATGGGCAGGGGCACCTCCGTGCCGTCAACCATGAGGTAGCGGAATCGGAGCAAAGTCGCATTGGGTACGATCTCCTGCATGCCGCCGCCTCCGGCCTCCCGGCGCAGCGACCCCTCTCTGATGGCATACTTGTAGCGCTGCGAAACACCCCCAACCATGGCGCGGAACTGCACGGAGTCAGCCACGCCATGCTCGATGGCATTGGTGTGGCGCAATTCGCGGGCCAGCACGTCGTAGGCGGCCCGGGCGTCATGGACCATGATCTGCTGGGTCTGCAGCGGCCTCGACATATTGATGTGACCAGTGAACACGACAACCAGGGCCCCACCGACGATGCCCAAAATCACCATCGCCACCATGGTCTCAACCAAGGTCATGCCCTTTTTCATGGCGTCTCCTTCACAGTGCCGCGGCGATGATGCTGCCCATGCGAACCGCGTACATGCGTCCCTGCCAGGGCCATTGCACCACGACATGGGCATACTTTGTATTGATGATCGGGCCGCGGCTGATCGTCCACGTGATCTGGTAGCGGCCCTCGGTGGCGGTTCCCGATGTCGGAGGATACGGCCCGGCGTCGATCGTTTCCAAGGTGCGCTCAGCAATGGTGGATGCCTCGGTCTGCCATTCGCTCATGAAGCCCAGTCGTGCGCCCATGGGCCACTGGGCGACCACCGCCAGCACGCCGATCAAAAGCAAGACCATGGCAACCATCACCTCCACCAGGGAGAACGCGCGATTTCTTCGGAATCCAACGTGCGGCATACATTCTCCTCCCGGGCTAGTGATCCGTGATGCGCACGCGGCTCACCACATTGACGACGACATCCTTCGCATCGCTGGCGTCGCCCACGACGATCGTCGCTCCCAGCGAGGTGCCGCGCGGGAAAAAAGTCGGCGTTCCGGTGGCGCTAATCACGGTGGCGCCGCCGGGGAGACCGAAGTGATACAAGGTGTCACCCGTCGCCGAGTTTATGACGCTTACTTTGCCCCATCCCGGCACCGCGGCTATCGTCACGGTCTCGCGGAGCGTGACCGCCATTTGGCGGGCGAAGCGCATGGCGCGGGCTACCTGCTCTCCCGCCGTCTCCACTCGGGAGCTTGATATGGTCGACATGAAGGTGGGAATGGCCGTGCCCGCGAGGATCACGATGATCACCACCACGATAGCCAACTCGACCATCGTAAATCCTTTGCTCCGGCGCATAGGCTCACCGCCTTTCCAGCCTGTACCAGGCCGCACTCCGTGGTCGTCATCAGATAACATACCGCAGCCCGCAGCACTTAACAGCAAGCATCGTGCCGGTCCCTCAGCCCTGGGGCACGTAGGCGAGCCGGCGCGGAAGCTAGTGGCATCAAGGCCTTGTGCCGGCCTCGCCGGCCCCTCCATTACAGCCTGGCCTCGACCCCACGAAACGCCTTTCACCCATGTGAAGCGGCGTTCACCCCCTCCGCCGTCCGGCACTCGCGCTCGCACGACAGGTGAGGAGATCAGAGTCTTTGTGTGCGGCCCCACGGCGCAACCACCGTTCCACCCTGTGTGCCCGTGGGGCCTGGACTTCGTGTTTTCCGTTTCGGATTCCCTGCGTCCCCGCGGGCTCCGTCCATCCCTCCTTTCATCATTCTCCTCGCCCGTTGTTCCCGCATTTCCACCGCGCCTTCGCCGCCCGGGAGGATTGACGGACAAAGTTGCCACCTTGTACATTGTAGCGCACCATGTCAAAGGAGATACGATCAAAGCGGCGCAGCGCGCCGGTGTCCACAGAGGAACTGGAGTGCACCGTGTGGGAATCAGCCGTGGCGCGCCCGCGGTCCCGCCGTGCCTCTCACCCGGGGGATCCTGATGAGTGAGGAAGCCAACGTGTCAGGAGAGGAAGTCCTCCGGGAATCAGAGAGCGGCATAGTTGGCCGGCAACCGGGCTACTGGTTGACCCTGCATTCCAATCCGCACAAGGAATACGCCGTTCGGGATTTCCTGGCGAGCCAAGGGCTCACGGCGTACGTTCCCGAAGAGCTCAATGCTAGCCAGCGCCGCGACCGGCCACCTCGCCGGCCGTTCTTTCCGCACTACCTCTTTCTCCTGTACCCTGGGCCTGAGTGGGTGGAAAGAATCCAGTGGACACCCGGGCTGCGTCGGATCGTGACCTTTGGCAACCGGCCTGCTCTCGTTCCAACCGAGATCATCCTCCATATTCAATCGCGGCTCGAGGCCATGGCCGCGACCCGCGATGGCCCCTTCCGGCCTGGCGAGCCCCTGGTGATCACGAAGGGTCCCTTCCGCGGCCTTGACGCTGTCTTCGATCGGGGTGTGAGCCGGGCCGATCGAGTACGCGTGTTCCTGGATTTCGCCGGCCGGCTGGAAGTGCCCGTGGAACTAGACATTGATGCCTTGAAGACACGAAACTGATTTCTGCGCTGGGCTCACACGCCCGCGTGCGCAGCCACGGAGAAGTCATTCCTTACTTGGAGGGTAGGGCCGGGTTCGACACCTGGCGGCAACGAGACACGGAATGGTGGAAAGATGGAATGCTGGAGCAAGGCAAGGGTTGGTTCAGAGTTCTCAGGGGTGACGTCAACGCCCCTTCATTCCAACCCTTCCATCCTTCCAGCAATCCATTCTCAGGATTTCGGCGCACTGGGTTCCCGACAGGCATGCCCGCGGCATTCCTGAACCCCGCACTGAACCCTGAACCCTGAACCCTGAGTATCTGTGAGTGTGCCCTCCTAGGCCGGTCTTGGGCGGTTGTCCATCATGCCGACCGAGTGCCGGCTGACGGCCGCCGTGAAAAGAAAACTGACAGGCCGCCCTTGTCAGATGGGCGGAGCATGCCCACGCGCGGGGAAACAACCTGCGCCATTGTACCGTAACGCGCCGCGAGACGCGCTCCGCACCCTTCGGAGACGGCAGTCCCCCCGGCGAACACACCGAGGAATCCATGCCTGAATCAACTGGAATGCCCTCGGGGGCACCAGAGTTCTCCCAAACTCCGTCATTGACGCGGGGCTCCCCGATCTTGGTCACCGGATCCGCGGGCTTCATCGGCTTCCATCTGGCCAGGGCTTTGCTCGACGAAGGCCACGAGGTGGTCGGCTATGACAACTTCAACGACTACTACTCGGTGCAACTCAAACGCGACAGACACGCCATCCTTCAGCAATACTCACGGTACCGAGGCGTCGAAGCCGACCTATGCGATGGGGCGTCATTGAACCCCGTGTTCGACGCATCGGGGTTCGAAGTGGTGTGCCACCTTGCGGCCCAGGCGGGCGTCCGCTACTCATTGACCCACCCCCATGTCTACCAGCGCTCCAATCTGGAGGGCTTCCTCAATATCCTAGAGGCGTGCCGCCATCACGGCGTGGGTCGCCTGGTCTACGCCTCCAGCTCCAGCGTATATGGGGGGAACACGAAACTCCCCTTCAGCGAAACCGACCCGGTGGATACGCCCATCAGCCTCTACGCGGCGACCAAGAAGGCCAATGAGCTCATGGCTCATACCTACAGCCACCTGTACGGGCTGCAGACCGTCGGCCTTCGGTTCTTCACGGTGTACGGGCCATGGGGTCGGCCCGATATGGCCATGTGGCTATTTACCGCCGCAATGTTGGAAGGTCGGCCGATCCCCGTGTTCAATCATGGCGACATGCGCCGGGACTTCACCTACATCGACGACATCGTTGCCGGAGCCCACGCCGCACTCTTCGCGAAGTGCCTCTCGCCCTGCGAGGTCTTTAATTTGGGAAATCACCGATCAGAGCATCTGCTCGACATGATCCAAATCCTCGGCGACCTCCTTGGCGTCGAGCCGCGGATGACCCTCTTGCCCATGCAGCCCGGAGACGTGCAGGCCACCTATGCCGATATCGATCGTGCCCGCACCGCGCTCGGCTTTGAACCGACCACCCCTATCTCCGCGGGCATTCCCCGTTTCGTCTCCTGGTATCGGGACTACCATGCCGACCCACAGCAGGCAAGCACATAGGGAAAGCCCCCGTGCCGCCTTCTCCTCACTCATCACTCCTATCCCCTCACTCATTAGCCTCGCTTCGCTCGCAGTTGTCAGTTCTCAGTCATCAGTAAGGCCTCTGGATGCGAGAGCACCCAGGTTTTTCGAGGTTGAGAGTACGGCGCATCGGACGTGCGCGGTGCCGCGGCTTCTCTGTAGGAGCGGCTTCAGCCGCGACACGCAACCCCCGTCGGGCCTGAAGGCCCTCCTACTCTGTTCATGCACCCCCCGTCG
>JAFGKV010000232.1 GCA_016928395.1 Candidatus Fermentibacterota bacterium
CTCGGAAAAGCCGTCCCGCAAATCGTCGTCGAGTTCGGAGAGCCGTGGAAATCCGTCGCGGAAATCGCGCCGTCAAGAGATTGGAGCGGGAGACGGGGATCGAACCCGTGACGTTCAGCTTGGGAAGCTGACATTCTGCCACTGAATTACTCCCGCTCTCGGGATGTCTTAATGCTACCGGAATGAGGCCGGATGTCCAGTGGATTTGTGACGAAGGGGCAAGCGCCCTACCCCTGCGCGGCGAGTTCTTCCAGGGCATCGGCGCGGGTCGGGACGACGGTCAGGATGGCATCGATCCTGAGGCGCTTGAGCGAGCTGGCCACGGATCGGCTGGGTGCGCAGACCACGATCCTCCCTGTCCCCAGGCAGCTCTGGCGGTGGTATTCGATGAGAAGCCCCATGGCATGGCTGCAGATGTAGGTCACCTGCGAGCAGTCCACCACTCCTCTCACGTTCCGGCTTCGGAAGGCCGGTCCCAACACGCCGTCGAACGTGTTGACGGTGGCGGCATCCACCGCCCCCTTCACGGAGAAGACCACGATGTCCCCCATCTCCTCCTTTGTGACCTCGAGCTTACTGGCCATGGCTCCCCCCCTCCCCAGCGACTACCGTACCCCCCTCCCACAGCCGGGGTAAAGCCATCTCCCACTCGGCCGCCGCTTCTCGACTGTGCGCCTAGCGCCAGGCTCAGCCGCGGGGTACTCATTGTATCCAGGGAGTCCACGATGAAAGGCCGGGGCAACGCGACGAGGGGCGGGGCAAAAGCCTGCTGGCTCGTCGCGGCCCTCATCCTGTTCCTCCTTCCTCGCCTGCCCGGTCTCGCCCTCACCCTCACCGTCAGCAACACGGTGGCGGGAAAGACCCCCCAGTACATCGGCGGCAACGAGGGCGCCGCTTTCCGGGCAAGCGACCTCCAGGACAGCGGGATGAACCTGTACCGGGTTTGGGCAACCATGGGCGAACTCGAGTACTACGATGACGACTGGGTATCTGCCGGCTACCCGGGCTGGCCTACCTATCCCACCTCGACCTACTACGGCACGCCGACCATCGCCCAGATCAAGGCGGATCCCGGTGTCATCCCCTGGAGCGTCTGGAGCAATGCGTTCGCCCGTGCCCGCTGGACCGGCGCTGTTTCCTTCAAGGATGTCTTGGCAGGATGCCGTGCGGCGGGTGTTGAGCCTCTGCTGGTACTCCGGCCCAGAGGGCCCGGCGAGGAATGGATCACGTGGATCCCGGGCGCGCCCGACGGCGAGGCGTTCTGGGCGGAATGGTGGGAGTACTGCTTCGCCGTGGCCCACTGGTGCAATGTCAGCAACAACTGGGGCATCACGCACTTCGAGGTACATAATGAGCCCGACCTCTCCGCGCAGGGCTGGACCGGGACAGCGTCGCAGTACGTCCAACTCGTAACCTCCGCTCACGATGCCCTGGCCTTCGCCAACAGCGCGGCCGGCCTCCCCGTGTACCTCCACGCCCCGCAGGTGTCCGACTACGGGTCGTCCTACCTCTCGTACTCGCTCGACCATGCGGACACGAACATCGACGTCGTGGACTACCACGTCTACGACAAGTACCACTCGCTGACCGCCAGCATCGCATCCGTGAAGGGGACCGTGCTGAGCCACAACCCCGACGGCGTCGCGGAACCCGTCTGGATATCGGAGTGGGGCGACCTGGACGGGCAGTACGACACGGTGGCGAGGGGTCTGCTGACGGCGCAGCATCTCTGCCAGATGGCCCAGGGAGGGATCACCGGCGCGGCCATCTTCATGTGCTACGACTGGGGCGCGGCGCAGAGCGGGCTGATCAGCACGAACTTCGTGCCGTATGACTCATACTACGCGTTCCGCCTGGTCCTGCAGGGCCTCGGCGGCGGGCGGGACATCCTGGAGGCCGGCTCAAGCGATCCCTCGAAGCAGGTCATCGTCACGCGGAACGCCACCGGGGTCTGGGTCCTGGCCGTGGCCGTCGGCACCAACGTGGATGTCGACCTCTCCCAGGCGGGTTACCACTGGGCCACGGCCGAGACGCGGGAGTACTCCGCGACGCACAAGGACGTCCCGACGGGAACCCTGCGGCTGACCAACGGCGTGCTGTCGCTTGACTGTTCTACCCAGCAGGTGATCGGTGCGTTCCTTTCGGCCGACCAGCTCGATACGGATGACGACGGCATGCACGACAGCTGGGAGCTTCTGTTCTTCCCGTCGCTGACCAACGCCGACTCCGCCTCGGACTACGACCAGGATGAGTTCCCGGACCTGCACGAATTCCTGGCGGGCACGTCCCCCACGGACAGTTCGTCCCTGCTCAGGATCAGCGGCGTGGCCCATCCCGATCCCGCTGCGTTCATCATCTGCTGGCCTTCCGCCAGCAGCCGGGTCTACGGCGTCCAGGGCTGTGCGGATCTCGCCGGGGGCTTTGCCGACCTGACCAACGGCCTTTCAGCGACTTGGCCGGAGAATTCCTTCACCGACGCCGTTGATGCTCTGCCCGCGCGCTTCTACCGCATTCAGCTCGAACCCTAGCGCGAGAGCTTGTCGCCCATGCAATAGGCGGGCTAGGATGACCGCATGAGGGGGGCTGAAAACCGGCAGACAACCATTCAGAGAATGAGAGCTCTGAAAAGGACGCAGAGGCTGGTGCAGTACCGCAAAGGCGCGAAGCGCGCGGCGATCTCGCGCAGGCCTCCCCGTAAGGCGGGGTCTGTTCACGGCCTGTCGTGACTTCAGCAGCAACAGCTGCCTAGGTGCCGGGGCGGGACGAACGCCGCGTGCAAGAAACGGAGCGCCCCGGATTCCAAGGGAACCCGGGGCGCTTGATTATCTGTTTGTTTGCTTGGTTAGGCCGGCTAGAACCGGCGGGAGAAGTCACGCTTGCCGTGACCACCGCCGTGACCACCGCCATGGCCGCCGCCGTATCCGCCGCGGCCGCCACCGCCGCCGTGCCCGCCACCACCGTACCCGCCGCCGCCACCGCCACGCTCCTCGCGGGGCCGGGCCTCGTTGACCGTCAGCGCGCGGCCGTCAACGTCCTTGCCGTTGAGCTCGGCGATCGCCTTCTTGGCCTCCTCCTGGGACGCCATCTCGACAAAGGCGAACCCGCGGGACTTGCTCGTGAACCGATCCAGGATCAGTTCGCAGCTGGACACATTGCCACACTGCGCGAACAGGGCCTTGAGGTCGTCCTCGGTCGTCTGATATGACAGGTTGCCGACGTATAACTTGCTACCCATGATGTACTTTTCCTCTTTCTGCGCTGACAGGAGGCTCGGGTGACTGTTTCCGCCTCATGCGGATTTCGGATCGTCACCTACACGGAGGAAGGACTGACAATCTACCAGGCTCACTCTGAATCGCTCTGCAGCCACTGTAATAATACTTAGTTCTAGGCGAGGTGCAACAAGATTACGCGACTTTGTCGTGGTGCAAACAAAACCGGAGTTTCCTGTGCGATCAAAACCGGAATTCTTCAGGGAGGGGGTTGTGGATGCCTGGGAGGGGCC
>JAFGKV010000233.1 GCA_016928395.1 Candidatus Fermentibacterota bacterium
CGATCGATCGTCGCTGGGGCTGGTCGCCATGGATGCCGAGGCCCGGTTTTTTCTGTTCAACTCCGAGGCCGAACGGCTCACGGGTCTTTCGCGGGCAGACGTCATCGGCCACAGTTGTCGGTCCGTTTTTCCACCCCACGGCATCTGTGGCGCCGCATGCATGTTCGCGGCAAAATCGGGGTGCCCGGCAACCGACCATGAACACGTGGTTGGTCTTGCGTTGCCATCGGGTCTACCACGCCCCTTCCGCGTACAGATTGCGCCCTTGCGCGGTAGTGGGATTCCGTCTCGTGTCACAGTGGCAGTGCTCCATGACACAGGTGGCATGCCCTCGTCCGCGCCCGCGCCCGGGCGGGCTTTTCATGGCATGGTTGGCAGGTCACGAGCCTTGCAGGAGACCATTGCCGTACTGCTGCCCGTGGCGCGGTCAGACTACCCCGTGCTTATCACCGGCGAGAGCGGGACAGGGAAGGAACTGGCCGCCAAAGCGATTCATTTGGAGAGCCGCCGCAGTGGCGGTCCTTTCGTCCCTATCAACTGCGGCGCTCTGCCTGAGCACATCCTGGAGAGCGAGCTATTCGGCCACGTCAAGGGCGCGTTCACCGGCGCCATTCGAGACAAGAGAGGCCGTTTTGAGCTGGCGGATAGCGGCACTTTGCTTCTGGACGAGGTCGGCGAACTCTCGCCGGCCTTCCAGGTCAAACTTCTGCGGGTACTTCAGGAAAAGCGATTCGAGCGCGTCGGAGGTGAGCGTTCCCTTCTAGTCGATGTCAGGGTGATCAGCTCAACCAATCGTGACCTTCGAGCACTGGTGAAGCAAGGCTCCTTCAGGGAGGACCTCTTCTACCGCCTGGCGGTAGTGCCGCTGACACTCCCGCCGTTGCGCGAACGAGTGGAGGACATCCCTGCCTTGGTGCATCACGCGCTGGCCGAGATCCGCAAGGATTCCGGCGCGACGATACGACGCGTCAGTCCTGCCGCCATGGACCTGATGAAGGGCCACTCCTGGCCAGGCAATATCCGTGAGCTCATTAATGCTCTCCAGTATGCGTCTGTTCACTGCAGGGGCGATGAGATCGAGCCTGAACATCTTCCCTTCGAGATCTCAGGCCTGCGTCCCACCGTGACCTTCGAACCGCTGGACGATGAGACACTGCAAAGTGCCGAGACACCGGCTGTCACCACCGGCGACGAACTCGCCGGAGGAGCCGCGGCGCTCACGCCAGAGCGGGTCGCGGAGGCCATACGACAGGCGGAGGGCAACAAGCTCAAGGCCGCCAAGACCCTGGGAATAGGACGCGCCACACTCTATCGATTTCTCGACAAGCATGGGGCGCGCCCGTGACGGGGAGTCGACTGTCTACGGCATGGGCCTTGCTTTCGGTGAGTAGGGTGTGGTTTACTTCCTGTCGACTGGGCACGATAGTCACTCAACGGCAGCGAGTGTGTCGTGACAGCAGACCGGCGATGGCTCCACTGCAGCGAACCCGAACGAGAACAGGCCCAGGAAATGGCCGAGGCAGCACGTCAGCTCAGGAGGACATCACGTGTGGGATTACTCCGAAAAGGTAAGAGATCACTTCCGTAATCCGCGCAATGTCGGATCAATAGAAGACCCCGACGGCGTAGGCGTGGTGGGGTCTTTGGCCTGCGGCGATGCGCTGAAGCTTATGTTCAAGTTGGACGATGAGGGCCGCATCGCGGATGTGAAGTTCCAGACCTTCGGGTGCGCGAGTGCCATTGCTTCTTCTTCTGCACTGACCGAGATGATCAGCGGCATGACGTTGGAGGAAGCGGAGAAGGTTACCAACCAGGACATCGCAGCCTATCTGGGCGGGCTGCCGGAGCAGAAGATGCACTGCTCTGTCATGGGCCGTGAGGCTTTGGAGGCCGCCATCGCCAACTACCGGACCGGCTCACAGGGTGCCCGCGAGCTGGAAGGGAGGGTGGTCTGCACCTGCTTCGGCGTGACCGAAGCCGAGATCGAGCGGGTAGTACGGGAGAACGGGCTCACTACTGCGGAGCAAGTAACGCATTATACGAAAGCTGGTGGCGGATGTGGCGGCTGCGTGGGGGAGATCGAGCGGATCATTTCTCGGATCACGGGCGCCGCTCCAACGGCCGAATCTCAACCCCTGCCGAAGAGCCGCCGTATGACCACCATAGAAAAGATACGATTGATAGAAGAAACCCTCGAGCGCGAGGTACGTCCCAAACTGCGGCGTGACGGGGGTGATGTGGAGCTGATAGATGTGGTGGGGGATACGGTAATCGTCTCGCTCCGGGGGAGTTGCGCCAACTGCCTTATCTCCCAATTCACCCTCAAGGGGGTAGTCCAGAGCAAACTCCAGGAGTTTGTCTCCCCCGACATCGTGGTGGTGGAGGAGGAGACCTGATGAGAACGGTGTACCTCGATAACAATGCGACAACCATGGTCGCCCCGGAGGCAGTGGAGGCGATGAGGCCCTTGTGGTGCGATCTCTACGGTAATGCCTCCAGCATGCACAGCTTTGGCGGCCAGGTGGCCTCCTACATCACCGGCGCGCGGGAGCAGGTTGCTGCACTCGTGGGCGCGGATCCCGCCGAGATCGTCTTCACCAGTGGCGGTTCCGAAAGCGACAATCTGGCCATCAAGGGGACCCTGGATGCCTTTGATGGAGCCAAGCGCCATGTCGTCACCACCCGGGTGGAGCATCCTGCCGTGCTCGGCCTGGTTCGGCATCTGAGTCAGAGAGGATACCGGGTCACGGAGCTCCCCGTTGACCCTGACGGCTCCTTGGACCTTGGCCTCCTTGACCGTTCGATCACCCCTGACACTGCCATCGTCAGCGTGATGTGGGCGAACAACGAGACCGGGGTTGTGTTCCCTATCCCGCAAATAGCCGATATCGTCAAGTCCAGGGGCGTGGTGTTCCATACGGATGCCGTCCAGGCCGCAGGGAAGATGCCGATCGACCTGGCGAAGGTACCGGTGGATCTGCTCTCAATATCAGGGCACAAGCTTCATGCGCCCAAGGGTATTGGGGTTCTGTACGTACGCAAGGGCACGAGACTCATGCCCCAGGTGATCGGAGGGCATCACGAATCCAACCGCCGCGCGGGCACAGAGAACGTGCCCGGCATTGTTGGATTGGGAATGGCCGCCGAACTGGCGCGTGCCCAGCTTCCCAACGAGCACCGCATAACTGCGCTTCGTGACAGGCTCGAGGCAGGTATCCTGGCCTCATGTCCCGGTGTGCGCATCAACGGCGCGAATCGCCTGCCCAACACGCTCAACGTGAGCTTCGAGTTCGTGGAGGGTGAAGCCATTCTGCTCATGTTGGATGATCTGGGTATTGCCGCATCGTCGGGTTCCGCATGCGCCTCGGGATCGCTGCAACCATCGCACGTGTTGCGCGCCATGGGCGTGCCGTTCACCTTCGCCCACGGCTCGATTCGATTCAGCCTGAGCCGGTACACCACCGGTGAGGAAATTGACTTCGTGCTCCGGCACCTGCCGGGGATCATTGAGAGGCTTCGGGAAATCTCCCCGTTTGCCAAGGACGGCGAGTTCGAGAGGGCCTTGGCGGCAGACCATGTCTGAGCAGGAGCCTTCCCGGCAAGCCGGCGTTCGTTTTCTTGAAGGAGGGAATGCATGAAGTACGAGTGCACGGCGTGCGGTTACGTGTACGACCCCGCCAAAGGGGATCCAGACAGCGGTATTCAGCCCGGGACAGCGTTCGAAGACCTGCCCGATGACTGGGTCTGCCCCGTGTGCGGCGTCGGCAAAGACATGTTCGAGCCGGTAGACTAG
>JAFGKV010000035.1 GCA_016928395.1 Candidatus Fermentibacterota bacterium
CGACGTCGGCGCTCCCGCGCCCGTCTCCGGCGCACCGCTCGCTGGTGGACAGCGCACCTATCTCCTCACGAGGCGGAAGCCCAGGCCATTGCCGCGGCTGCCGGGGCCGTACCCGTAGCGACTCGCCGACCGGCAGCCCCTGGCGATGCCGTACCAGCCGCCGCCGCGGTAGACCCGGAACGAGCCTGATGATGCCCCCTTTGGATCGGTCTGCGAGCCTGACGAATAGGAGCCATACCAATCCCAGCACCACTCCCATACGTTCCCATGCGTGTCATACAACCCAAATGCGTTGGCCTGCTTGCCCCCGACATCATGCGTCTGGCTGCTGGAATTGCCGGAGTACCACCCCGCTCGCCCTAACGCGGCCTCCCCGCTCCCGGTATTGTACTCCCCCGTCGTCCCCGCTCGGCACGCATACTCCCACTCCGCCTCCGTCGGCAACCGATACCCGTTGGCGCCCCAGTTGCACGTAACGCTGCTTCCCGATCCCGAGTAGCACCGCGTGAGCCCCTCCCGATCCGACAGCTTTTTGCAGAACTCCACCGCGTCATTCCACGACACCTGCTCCACCGGCCGCTTCGCCCCCTTGAAGCGCGACGGGTTCGTCCCCATCACCGCCTGATACTGCTCCTGCGTCACCTCATACTTCCCCATCGAGAATGACGAGACCGTCACGCTGTGCACCGGCTTCTCGTCCGAATCCCCGTCGTTCGACCCCATCTGGAACGTCCCACCTTGAATCCGCACCATCTCCACCAACTGCCGCGCCGCTCGTTCCCGGGCCTCCTTCTCCAACCGAACTCGCTCCGCCTCCGCCTCGCGTGCCGCTCGTTCCCTCGCTGCCGCTGCTTCATGTTCTCGCCGCGTCTCCTCCGCCTGCCGCACGCACTCCGCAAGGCGTACGCTGTAGTCTGCGTATCCCCCCACCTTTCTCAGCGCCCCCGCATGCTCCTCCGCCTTGGCGCATTCCCCTGCCGCAAGCCTGCCCTCGATCATGCCCTCGTATGCCGCCTGCATCTGTCGGATCACATCCGCACGCACCGCATTCCCCGGATCCAACCTCCCCAGCTCCTCGCACGTCTCCCACGAATTGTCTCCGATGGGGCTCGTGTACTTCTTCCCCGCCAGTTGGCTGCGCGCCTTCCCCTCCAGCTCCATGATCCGCTGCCGCCTGGTATCAGTGGCAGGAGGAGTCGGCGTCGGCGTAACCGGTCCGGACGTCGTTGCGGGCGGCTGGATCGTGTTTCTCGCCACGGGTGCCGGTGCCTGCGACTTCCGCGTCTCCCGCAGCAGCAAACCCCCCAGTATTGCCACCAATACCACCAGCGCGCTCCCCAAAATCACCAACTGCCGATCCACTCCCCTCCGAGGGCCGGTGGGAGCCGGGCGAGGCTTCGGCTCCCGTTCAGCCGCTCGCGGCGGAGCAGCCTTCACCTTGTACGTTCGGTCAGACTCAGGATGGGGCGAGACTCGCGGGGGCTCCGGGCGCGAGGCCTGAGGAGGCCGAGTCGAGGGAGGTGGCTGCCGCGGCGGCGCCTCGTATGGTAGAGCCTGCACTGCGCCCCCGAACGCTGCTTGACCCGATGGCACATACGCCGGTAACCGGCTCGGATCCTCCAACCCCCGGATCAACTCCTCGGCGCTCCGTACTCGCCGCCCCGGATCCTTCACCATGCACGCACCGATCCACCGGATCGCCTCAGGCGGCATTCCCGTAAACGAGGGGTCGCTCTGTGTTTGGTTGTACATCACCGACATCGGATCGCCCACGAACGGCGTGTGCCCCGCCAGCAGCTCGTACGCCATGCACCCGATGGCATACAGATCCGTGTGAAACCCGATCTCGCTCCCCCCTCGAATTGCCTCCGGCGCCATGTACGCCGGCGTGCCGCTGATCGTCGCGTCCTGTGAGATCCGGCTCATCGAACTCATGATGCTCTTCGAGATCCCGAAGTCCGCCACCACCGGTGTCCCATCCTCCCGAAACAGGATGTTCCCCGGCTTGATGTCCCGATGCACGATCCCGGCTTCGTGTACCGCCTGCAGCCCCTTCAGGATCGGCAACATCAATGCCTTGACTTGCTCCCAGCTCAGCGTCCCGTACCTACGCCGGTACGCCGCCAGATCTCCCCCCTTGGCCCATTCCATCGTCACGAACCGCCCACCCTCGCCATCATCCCACAGATCGTACACCCGCAGGATATTCCGACCCGATACCTTGCGCGCCCGCTTCACCTCTCGCGCAAACTGGCTCACCGCCTCAGGATCTCCCGCCATGGCATCCGGTAGGAACTTCAGCGCCACCTCATCCAACTCCCGATCCTGCGCCCCGAACACGATCCCCATGCCTCCGGCCCCAAGCTTCTGCCGAAGCTCGAATCGCCGCACAACTATCTGCCCAGGTTGATAGCTCATGATCGACTACTCAACAAAAAGCTCATGAGTATTGGCGCACTGCCTTCCATCTCGAAGCTCCTTCGATCCAAACGCTCCACGACCCCTCCCCGCGTTCCCGTTCGATGCTCGACGTTCAATGTTCAATGTAGTACCTGCGCTGTTGAGCGCGGAATGACGCCGACGCGCTTCGTCATCAGAGGTTCTCTATAAACTCCTCGGGTGAGACCTCGGCCTGCCTGAGAATGCCACGGAGAGTCCCAATCGCCAGCTCTCGGTGGAGAGGAACCGCGCACCCCACGTCGCCTTCAGGCCTCTTCCGCCGGAGTATCACGTGACTTCCTCGTTGCCTGGCTCTTACGAAGCCCAATCTCTCCAATGCACGGATCGCTTCACGCCCCGAAACGCGTCGGAGCTCAGGCATTGACCGCCGCTTCGAAGACCGTCAGAATGGGCTTTGAGGTCTCTGGCATGGGGAACTCCTCAAGGTAGAGCTCGGTCGCCTCTCTAAGATTGACCACCGCCTCGTCGGCAGTGCTCCCTTGGCTCACCGTGCCCACTTCGGGGCACTCCGCAACGTACAAATCATCTTCCCGATGCACGACCGCGCTGAAGATCCTGGTCGCCATTTCTTCACCTCCGTGACCGGTGGAACACCTTCTCCCCCCATCTTTTGGCGCGTGCTGCCATCTTGCCCTTCTCCAAGGGCTGCCGACTCCCTCCGTAGAAGCGCCGATTCCTCCTCTCGCGCGCGCTCTCGCGCGCGCAACGGGATGCGGGATGATGTCAACAGGAATCCGCCGCGACAGTCCCCGCACTCGGCGACGGTACTTCAGTGCCAGCGGCAAATACCCCTCCGGGCTGTCCTGAAACACCGCGACATCCATGTCGTGTGGATGCTCGCTCTTCAGGAATGACCCGAAGACGATGATCTTCTTGATCTCCTTCTCCACCCGAAGACACCGCACCAGCTCACGCTTCAGGGCCTGCTTCTCATCGCTCGACAGCGTCACGGCGTCCTCCTCTGGCCGGCTTCACCGCAGTAGTCGAGCGACCAGATCCGCTCAACACATCACCCGAATGGCAGGCGTAGAGGATAGGGCATCCGCGACCCTCTGTCACCCCTCACCCCTTTCACTCATCCGTGCGCCTATCCCATCTGTCCAGCATTCGATCTCCATCGTTCGGTGTTCGATGTTCGACGTTCGAGGTTCAATGTTCACCTCTCCCTCTCCCTTCGCAAATGTAGGAGCGGTGTCAACCGCGAACCCCCCTTTCTCCAGAAGCGAAGTCGAGGGGAATCCCGTCCTTCGACGTTCGATGTTCAACGTTCGACGTTCAATGTTGAGCGTTCCCTTCAAGCGCCCTCGCGCCTACCCCGCACGATACTCCAACTCCGTCTCGCCGATCTTGATCCGATCGCCGGGCACGACCGGCGCCGACTTCACCGGCTTCCCATTCACCAACGTACCATTGGTGCTGCCAAGGTCAATGATCTTCGCGCCTCCCGCCCTTCGTTCGATCTGGGCATGGCGCGCCGACGTCTTGCCGTCATCTATCACGATGTCGTTGCCCGGCGATCGCCCCAGCGTCACCACGGGCTTCGACAGATTCCACGCCCCGCCTCGCGGCCCAATCCCGACCAGCCTCGCCCAGACAACTTCCGGAGGCGACGGCTGTACCTGAACCGCGGCCACCACTGGTGCGTGCGTGCCCTGCCTCCTTCGTGCGGCTACCACGGCGATGGCTCCAAGCGACAGAATGCCGACCCACAGAGCGCCCAGCACGTACCACAGCGGGTTCGTGCCTTTCCGCACCAGAACCACGTCGGGCGGTTGAGGGCCAGGCCCGGTCGACATCCCGACTTCTCCCTCCCAGTAGTGAACCTCGGTCGTCGCCTTGGTCAACGCCTGCACAAGCTGGACGACGTTCTCGGCCCGGTGAAACGTTCCCTGGCCAGCGTGCGCGATGGCTTCGAGCTGGCGCTGCTCCTTGGGCTCAACATCGAACGCGATGACCACGAACCGAATGGGCGTCGACTGGTCGGCCGCATACGCCGTCGCGGCCAGGTGGTTCAGAATCATGCTCAACCCCCCAGTGCCTTGCAGATTCAACTCGCGAGCCGCCTGCACCGGATCGCCATTGCACGTCTCCATGCCATCCGAGATGAGGATCAGGCTGAGGTTGGTCGCCGATGGTCGGTCGCGTAGCAGTTGCGCCCCGCGCCTGATGGCCAGTTCGATGGGCGTGCCTCCACTTGGCCGCAGGGGCGCAATGGCAGTTGCGATGGCATTCGCGTCGCTGGTGAAGTCTTTAACCAGCTCCGTCTCGCAGCTCCCACCAAAGGTCAATAGCCCGAACTCATTGCCTGGCAGAGCGACGAGCTGCTGAAGGGCGGTGTTGAGCGCCTCCTTGGCCGCATCGATCTTTCGCACCGCCGATCCCGGCGCAGGGTCATCCATGCTCCCGGAAACATCCAGCAGGAAGAGTATGGTGGCATTGCTCATGGGATCGACGGGCACGGGCCCTCCGAGCTGGAATCTGGCTGCCTCCGCTATCCTGGTTCGGTTCAGCTCTTCGACGCGAGCGATGAAGCTCACGTAGGGCTGGTATGCCATGAGGCCCACGCGCCTGGCTTCCAGAATGTCGCCCACATCCTTGATGAAGAACGCCGTCTGCGTGAGCGGGAGCGCCCGATCGATGCCCAGGTAGCTCTGATAGTGTACGTCGAACTGCTGGAGCAGCTCCTCGGTCACCTTCCTCGCCAGCAGCCCATCCACTGAGTAGTCCTGCGTCCGCGACTCGTTGTAGAGAGCTCGTGCGATTGCAAGTTTGAACAATCCCCACCGCCGGTCCAAGAACTCCAGCGCATCATCTCTCGAAAGCGGCGTACCCCCGAGGTACCTCCTCGCGATGGCGTAGGCGATCGCATAGTCCGCCAAGCCCTCTTTGATGACCGTCCGACTCAATCCTTGGCAAATCGTCCTGGGGGTTTTCACCGATGACTCGATCACGTGGAGGATGAAGTCCTCTCCGATCGAAGCTCCAAGCTTGTAGAATCCTCCCGTAACCATGTCAACTGCCAGCTTCGGGCTTTCCAGCAGCACATACGCCCCGCCATACATAGCGACAGTGGCCCCTATCGTGTAGACACTGACCGTCAAGCCGTAGCCAATGGGGGTCCAGAATCCCTGAGTTTTGGCGATCACCTCTTGCGCAAGCTGAACGGGGTCGCCAAACGACATCGTCCATCCCTGATCCAACGAGATCGGCGGAAGCTGGCTCTCATCCGGCGGCTGTGCAAACACAGCCGAAACCGCCAGTGTCAGCACAAGCCCTGCCGCAGTCCACGACCTGCTTCTCATCTCACTCCCCCTTTGCGGGAATCACCCGCCGCTACAGGTTGACACGCCATGGTTCGCTGCCCACCCGCCCGTCTCCCTCCCTTTCGCAAAGAGAGGCCGGCTGGGATTCTGCTCGGTTGCTCCGTTCGATGTTGGACGTTCGACGTTCGA
>JAFGKV010000234.1 GCA_016928395.1 Candidatus Fermentibacterota bacterium
ACCCAACCCACCCCTTCGCGCTTCACAGCGCTCCAACATCGTCCGTGCACCGCATTCCCAACTGTAGGAGCGGCTTCAGCCGCGAACGCAGCTCTACCCCTTCGCGCTTTACAGCGCTCCAACATCGTCCGTGCACCGCATCCTCCGGGGTAGGAGCGGCTTCAGCCGCGAATGCAGCCCCACCCCTTCGCGCCTTACGGCGCTCCAACATCGTCCGTGCACCGCATTCCCAATTGTAGGAGCGGCTTCAGCCGCGAACCCAACCCACCCCTTCGCGCCTTACGGCGCTCCAACACCGTCCGTGCAGCTCATTCCCACTTGTAGGAGCGGCGTAAGCCGCGAACGCAGCCCCACCCCTTCGCGCCTTACGGCGCTCCAACACAACATCGTCCGTGAACCGCATCCTCCGGGGTAGGAGCGGTGTCAACCGCGAATGCAGCTCTGTGGAGTGCGGTGGCGTGCCGCAGCTTTCAAAAGCGGGAGCTGAGCTCCCGCGAAACACAGCGCAACCAAGGTTGCGCACTCCAAAGCGGGAGGCCGTGGGAGCCACGCATCCGCGGGTGCGGGGGCAAACCGTTGTACGCCGCGCATGCGGCCCTTCTTTGCTGAGCCATCAACACGACGATGCACCCCGAGACGTCCCTCCACCCCGATCTGCGGGTTGTCAGCCCTGTGAATGTGAGAGCAACAGGTGTTGCCACGAGCGCCTACCGATACTCCGCGAGCAGACGGGTCTTGACGCGAGCCTACCTGGAATGTACGGTTCGCCATTGAAGGAGCAAAGGCAGGGTCGTTCCGGCCTCTCCATTGCCCCAGTTGAGGTGAACACGCATGACTGAGGCGCTCTTCGATCACGATACGCAGCTGTCCGTTGACTATTCTAATGTTAGAATAGTCAACGGACAGGCCGGTCCTCTGATCGCGGTGATCATCACCGGACTCCCCGATCCGCGCCAGGCACGGTCTTCCATCTTGAGGAGCAGTGACGAATGAACCCGTCGGGCAGAATGAACGTCGCGCAGTTCATCGCGAAGTGGTCGAAGTCCGAGCTTTCAGAGCGAGCTGCGGCTCAGCAGCATTTTCTGGATCTCTGCGAGCTGCTGGAGCACCCCAAACCTGCCGATGTGGACCCTACGGGTGATACCTTCACCTTTGAGCGCGGTGTTACGAAGACAGTCGGCGGTGATGGATGGGCCGACGTGTGGAAGAAGGGCTTCTTCGGCTGGGAGTACAAAGGCAAGCACAAGGATCTCGACGCTGCCTACCAGCAACTCCTCCAATACCGAGAGGCGCTGGAGAATCCTCCCCTGCTGGTTGTGTGTGACATGGAGCGCTTCGTTGTCCGCACGAACTTCACGAACACCCCGGCGACTCATCACGAGGTGTGGCTCAGGGACCTTGGTGCACCGCGAAGTCTGGAGATTCTCCGTGCCGTCTTCTTCGATCCGGAGAAGCTGAAGCCCGGCAGGACCAGTCAGGCCATCACTGAGGAAGCCGCTCGGCACCTCGCCGAGATTGCGCAGCGCCTCCGCGACCGGGGCATCGATCCGACGGAAGTCGCCAGATTCCTCGACAGGCTTGTGTTCTGCCTCTTTGCCGAAGACATCGAGCTGCTTCCCGGGAACGTCTTTTCCCGGACCGTAGAGAAGATGAGGCGGGAACCGGAGCGATTGCAGAAACACCTCGATGATCTCTTTCTCTCGATGGCAAAAGGTGGCGAGTTCCTGCTCGAGGACATCCCGTGTTTCAACGGCAATCTCTTCGACGGAACAAAGGCTCTGCTTCTCACGGAACCTGAGATCGCGAGCATCCAAAGGGCTGCGCAGCTCGACTGGAGCGCAGTGGAGCCTGCGATCTTCGGGACGCTCTTCGAACGGGGGCTTGATCCCTCCAAACGGTCGCAGATCGGTGCTCACTATACGAGTCGAGAGGATATTGAGACGCTTGTTGAGCCTGTCGTGATGTGGCCCTTGCGCCGCGAGTGGGAAGAGACTCGGCGGATGGCCGAGAACCTCCTCACGACCGGCCTCAAGAACCCGGACCGGAAGAGCAGCCGAGCAGGAGGGCCAGAGAAGCGCCGAGAGGGCTCCTTCACACCCACGAAAAAGGTCGTAGACGAGGCCGACACGCTCGTTCAGAGGTTCCTTCACCGCCTTCGGAGTGTGAAGATACTGGATCCGGCATGCGGTTCGGCGAACTTCCTCTACGTGAGCCTTCAGAAACTGAAGGACCTCGAGAAGGAGGTCATCACGTGGGCGACCGATCATGGTCTGGGCGGCCTGCTACCGTTCGTAGGTCCGTGGCAGCTCTTTGGCATCGAGGTCAACCCCTACGCCTATGAGCTAGCCCAGATGGCCATCTGGATCGGCTACCTGCAGTGGTCGCGCGCCAACGGGTTCGGCTACCCAATGGACCCGATCCTCCGCCCCATGGTGAGCAACTTCCAATGCAAGGATGCCATCATCGATCTGTCTGACTCGGAGAACCCGAGGGAGCCCGAGTGGCCAACGGTTGACTTCATCGTCGGCAATCCACCGTTTCTCGGCGACAAGATCATGCGAGGAGGTCTGGGTGACGACTACGTGGACCGGCTCCGATCTCTATACGGTGGCCGCATCCCCGGCCAATCCGATCTGTGCTGCTACTGGTTCGAGAAGGCCCGCGCCCACATCACCTCCGGCAAGTGCAAGCGCGCCGGGCTACTCGCCACCCAAGGAATACGCGGCGGCGCGAACCGCGAAGTCCTGAAACGCATCAAGGACGGCGGCGGCATCTTCTGGGCGGAGAGCGACCGCCCTTGGATTCTGGACGGCGCCAACGTTCACGTCAGCATGGTCGGCTTTGATGATGGAGAAGAGAGAAACGCCATTCTGGACGGTCGACAGGTCTCCGTGATCAACGCCAACCTGACGGCTGCTGCTGACATAGGCAGGGCGTCCTCCCTTGAAGACAATCTGGGCATCGGTTTCATTGGGGTCGCGCAGAAGGCTCCCTTCGACGTAACTCACTTCAGTGCACTGGGGATGTTGGACAGACCTAATCCCCACGGCCGTCCCAACTCGGACGTGCTGGTTCCGATACGGAACGCGAAGGACCTGACACAACGGGTGCGAGAGGTCTGGAACATCGACTTCGGGTTGGACATGCCACAGCGTAGTGCCTCTCTCTATGAAGCGCCGTTCTCTCATGTGACGGCGGTGGTTCGACCGCTCCGTGTAGACCATAGGGAAGCCCGGCAGGCGAAGTACTGGTGGCTCTTCGCTCGCCCCTGTCCCGACATGCGGAAGGCTCTCGCCGGTCTTGGGAGATTCGCGGCCACGCCGAGGGTTTCCAAGCACAGGGTCGTGGTCTGGCTGCCGCCTGAGGTCCTGTGCGATAGCGCCCTCGTCGTCTTCGCCCGATCCGACGACCTGTTCTTCGGCATCATGCACTCGCGATTCCACGAAGTCTGGGCTCTGCGCATGGGGACCCGTCTGGAGACGAGGCCTCGCTATACCCCATCCACCTGCTTTGAGACCTTCCCATTTCCGACGGGCGTCATCCCGGAGCCCCAAACCCTAGCTCCCGATTCCCCCCTCACCGAGATAGCCTCCTCTGCCAGAGAGCTGAACGATCTCCGCGAGAACTGGCTGAATCCCCCGGAGTGGACACGGACCGAAATCCTCGAATTCCCCGGCACGGTCGGCGGGCCGTGGGACCGCTACATTGATCCGGCGACGGTTGAGGAACGCGGCACATTCAAGATCGGCACCGTCCGCTATCCCCGCCTTGTACCACGCGACGCGGATTGTGCCGCCCGCCTGAAGCAGCGGACCCTCACGAAACTCTACAACGAACGCCCGGCATGGCTTGCGAATTGCCACCAACGCCTTGACGCTGCCGTCGCCGCCGCCTACGGCTGGAGTCCCGACATCTCAGACGACGAGATCCTCGAACGCCTCCTGGAACTCAACCTTGAGCGATCGGCAGCGCTGCCCAAACATCCCTGAGCCGCTTGGCTGTCACGTCTTATAGAGAGGGCGGCCAGCGCACCCATCATTTTGACCTCCCGGGCCCGGTGGGGCGTTGATCCCGCACGCGGAACTGCCAAGCGTCCAGGGCTTCCACGCTCGGTCCCGACTCCGCGGGACACGGGGCAGGCGGATGGGATCGGTGCGCCGTGCGACCAACCCCGCGGCGCCTCCCCCGCGCCGTCGGTCGCGCCACCTACCAGAGCGGGGGAGTCGGCTCTCTTCGACCGGGGGGGCCCCGGTGCGGGTGCCGGGGGCTGAACGGGCGCCGGACTCCCGCGGCCTCCGTGAAGGCCGCGGCTCTGCTGATGCCCGTGCTC
>JAFGKV010000036.1 GCA_016928395.1 Candidatus Fermentibacterota bacterium
CGTTGCCCGCTCCCGGCGGGCGACGGGAGACGGTCGCCCGTGCGGCGATGGGGGCACGGTGCGCGAACCCCATGGGGGTGAACTCCTCGCAAAGAGAGCACGGTCTGCAGTCGAGGCTTGACAAGAGAGACCTGCCCATCCTGAATCCTGCCTCCATGGCCCAAGCCGCGGCGCCTCCGGCGCCCTGGCATGCTCTCCCCCACTCGGCACGGCACTGTGATCGAATAGGAGCGCTCCCATGCCCGAGAGTCACTCGCAGCCCGCTTCGCAGGCTCATTCTACCACGCCCTCCCCCCCGATGAAGACTATCTTCGGCTGGAACCCCTTCAAGGTCTTGTTCGCCATGGAGTATGTGCTCCAGGGACTGGCGAATCCCTTCCAGGGCATCACCTATCAGTCGTTCTTCCGCCACTTCCGGTTCACCTACGGCATGTCGGAAGCAGCCACACAGAGCTTCTTCTCCCGCTCCTATCTCGCCTGGAGCTTCAAGCCCATCATCGGCTTCCTCATGGATGCTTTTGGTAAGACGAAAGTCGCGTTGATCCTGCTGCTGGCCTCGGGCTCGGTCTTCTATGTACTCACCCCGTTCTTCGACACCTCGGCCATCGTGTTCTTCTGGCTCATGTTCGTGCTCTCGATCTTCTTCGCGTGCACCGATGTGGCGGTGGATCGCTCGACGGTCATCACCGGAGATGAGGAGAGCAAGAGCACCGGGCGGTCCAAGGCTGCCACCGTCGGGCTGAACCAGGCCATCTGTTGGGCCGCCATCTACGGCACCAGCATCATCGGCGGTGCCTCGGGAGGCTGGATCGCCGACAATATTCCCATCAAGTACCTGTTGTTTGGGCTCGCCGCCGTGCCGCTCATTGTGCTCCTCGTCGTGCTCCGCCTGCCCAAGGACACCGCCCATTCCATTCCCATCAAGAACTCCGTGCGCAACTTCTGGGACGGCCTGAATACCGGCCCCATTCTGTGGATCGTGGTCTTCTACTTCCTGTTTCACTTCCAGCCGGCCCTGGGCGCCCTGTGGACGAACTACTTGATCACCAGCATCCACTTCTCGCAAACGAACATCGGCTATGCCGACGGCATCTCCTACTTCGGCTACTTCTTGGGTGTGCTCTGGTTCGCAAAGCATGGCATCAAGTGGCAGGACAGGTTCGGTATGAAGGCCGTGTTTCGAGTCTTCATCATCCTGAGCATCTGCGCGAATCTGACCCAGTACGCGCTGGTCGAACCCTGGTTCTCCAAGATCACCACCACGATCCACTCGGTGTTGCCCGGCACGGGCTCATGGTCAGGGGAACGGGAGTATGAGCAGTTTCCCGATATCCCTGAAGGATTTGGGGCGCGTCACTACTGGCTGGAGCGAATCGGGATCGATGGCACTACGCAAACCTTCGGGCCCCTCACGGTCATGTCGGCTTCTGCCGACGAGGCAGCAGCCTCCGATCCCTCGATGGAGGAGTCGCAAGAGATAACGGCAGCGATGCCGGCTGACTCCGGCTCGGCCGCAATCCCGTCGCCCGTGGTGGGGCAAATTCAGGCGGAATTCCTGCAAGGCCAGGGCCTCCCCCTCACGGTTACCGTTGCGCCGGGTGCGGCCCAGCCCGATACGGTTCGCTGGACGACCGACGGAGAATCCGGCCTGTATGGCTTCCGCCTACTCCGGCAGGTAGATGGTGAGGACGAGCCGACAAGTCTGACCGACTGGGTCATCCCCGGCGGCAGACTGGGCGCGGTACGCTGGGGCTACTATGCCGTGTACAACTTCTTCATGTCCATCGTCATCTCATTCATCCGCATGAGCACGTTCAGTCTCGTGGGCGCGGTGATTCCGGTCGCCGCGGCAGGATCGCTGTTTGCGGGCTTCATGTCAGTCGCCAACCTCGCCTATTCGTTCTCCTATGCCAGCGGTTCCTGGCTCTACGACAACGGCCTCAACCTGGGCATCTTCAGAACCCTGCAGGGCACCCTGTTCGGTATACCGTCGGCTCCTGGGGACACAATGTCCATCGCCTTGCTCATCTTCATCGGGTCCATGGCCTACCTGCTGAGTTTTGTGGCGGTTCGAATGCTGCCGGATAGGCGCCATACCCAGGCCGCGGAAGATGCGGGCGACTACCTGGTTGGGCCTGAGCACTTCAAGGTCTTGGGCGATAGGCTGCTACGCTGGATCAACCGCGTGACCCTTGTGGTGGCCATCGCGTTGTTCGCCGCGCTGGTGTTCGTCGCAGGCCTCGATGTGATCGCCGGCGCTATCGTGAGCTTCTTCCTGGCGACCTTCATGCGGAAGGTTTACCTGGATATGCGCCACACGCAGTACGTGCGAACCCACGGACCTCGTGCGCGCGCATAGCCGACCGTTTCTGAGTAGCCCTACCCTGCAGTTGTGGAGCCCTGGACGGGCTCCACAACTGCCCTCGGGCATGGAGCCGGCACGAGCTTTCCTGGCTTTGGGCATGGCCACCAGAGCCGTGTTCGCATATCACCCGGCGGGCAACTCCGGTGAATGAACTCGAGAACCTGACCAAGGCCATCGCCGCCCTGGAAGCCCAGCGCCGGGCGCTGGGCGACGACGTGGTGGAGTCGGCCCTGGTGCCCCTTCGGGCGGAGGTCACACGCCTTCGAGGAAATCACTCCGCGGAACAACGACGCCTCGTAACCGTTCTGTTCGCCGACCTGGCAGGCTTCACTGAGATGTCCGGAAGGATGGATCCGGAGGACCTTCAGCAGATCATGAGCGCCTATTTCGGTCGCTGGAAGGCCGAGATCGAGCATCACGGCGGCCGTGTCGAAAAGTTCATCGGCGATGCGGTCGTGGCAGTGTTCGGCCTGGCTGTGGCCCGGGAGGACGACGCGGAATCCGCCGTTCGTGCCGCTTTGGCCATGCGACAAGACCTGCATACGCTCAACCACGGATGGCAAAGCCAGGGCGTCCATCTGGCCATGCGCGTCGGTATCCATACCGGCATTGTGATGGTGTCATGCGTGGGGGATCAACATGATGGAGATTTCATCGCCGTTGGAGATGCGGTGAATGTGGCCAGTCGTCTCCAGAGCGCCGCCCCCGTTGGCGGGGTTCTCATTTCTCATGAGACCTTCACCCACGTGCGCGGCCTCTTCGAGACTGAGGAACTGCCGCCATTGTCGATCAAAGGCAAAGACGAACCCATTCTGGCTCATCTGATCCACGGAGTACGGCCGCGCGCCTTCCAGTCTGCATCAAGGGGAACTCCCGGCCTGAACACACGTTTCGTTGGACGAGACGCGGAGCTCGTCACGATGCATCAGGCATATCGGGACACGTGGGAACGCGGTGCAAGACTCGTGTTCATCGTGGGGGACGCGGGTGTGGGCAAGAGCCGGCTGCTTCTGGAATTCACCCGCGAGATCACCCAGCACGAGCCGTGCGTCCAGTATCTCAGAGCGAGGGCGTTTCCCCACACCAGTGAAGTCCCCTCCGCCGTGCTGCGCACCGCGTTCGCATCCCGTTTCGGGATTCTTGAGAACGACTCATGCGCGGAGGCCCAGGCCAAGTTCGAACGCGGAGCTGTCCCGTACTTCACGCAGCACGGAACGAAGAAGGCGTCTGTGCTGGGCTCCTGGCTGGGTTTCGAGTTCTCTCATCCCCACCTCGCTCTCCTTCGCGATGATCCCGGACAGCTTCGAGATCGTGCATCCGCGCATCTTGTGGAGCTCATGCGCGGCATGGCCGCCTCATCCCGCATGGTGGTGCTGCTTGACGACACTCACTGGGCCGATGCCCAATCCTTGACCATGATCGCGCACCTCCTCGCTCATGTAGACGTTCCTTTCCTCGTACTCGCCGGCACCCGGCCTCCCGTACCGGGGCAGCAGCCCCGGTGGGCCGACAGCGGGGAACTCCCCTCGGACCGACTCGTCCGAATCGATCTGGCGCCCCTTTCCGGCGAAGCCACCCGGGCTCTGGCCTTGGACATCGTCAGACACGTTGCACCCATCGCTGAACCCCTGCTCTCTTTGGTGATCCGTCGTGCTGAAGGCAATCCGTATTTCCTCGAAGAGCTTCTGAGAATGCTTCTGGAGCACAGAGAGACGCCCCGAGCCGAACGTCTCGCATCGGATTCCCTGCCGACTGCCATTCCCTCCACACTGGCGGGGGTCCTTCAGGCCAGGCTCGACAGTCTCCCCCATGCTGAGAAAACCCTGCTACAGCAAGCCTCGGTCATCGGAAGAGTCTTCTGGCGCAGCGCCCTGATCCACCTTTTATCAACCGAGGAAGCTCCCAGCGACGAGACACTGGATGGGATTCTGCGGTCTCTTCTGGATCGCCAACTGGTATTCCACAGGCCGCACTCCACATTCGCAGGAACTGAGGAGTTTGTCTTCAAGCACGCGCTGCTTCACGAGACGATCTACGAAACCGTGCTGAAGCGCCACCGCGTGATCCTGCATGAGCGAACCGCCCGGTGGCTCGAGGAGGTCGCCGCGGCCGGCGGACGCAGCGACGAGTATGCCGCAGTCATCGCCCAGCACATGGAACGGGCCGAAGACCCTGATGCCGCCCGGTGGTATGTGCGGGCAGGAGGACACGCCGCGGCTCGCTTCGCCAATGCCGATGCGCTCCGGCATGTGAACAGAGCCCTTCAGCTTGCCCCTCAGGATCTTCCCCTGCGTTTCGATGCGCTCCTCGTCAGGGAGAGCGTGCACAAAGTGACCGCGGATCGACCCGCCCAGGCCCAGGACCTGGCACTCCTCGCTGGAGTGGCTGAAGCCCTGGCGGACCGCCGCCGCATGGTAACCGTGGCCATCCGTGCGGCCCATCACGCCTATGTGTCCGCCGACTTCGACGCCGCCCTGACCTCTGCCGAGGAAGCCACGCAGTTGGCCTCGCTGCTCGATCTGCCTGCAGCACAAGGAGAAGCCTGCGTCGTACGCGCCAAGGTTCTATGGCGACGGGGCGAGTATGTCGAATCACGTTCCGCTGCGACTCGGGCTCTGGAACTGGCTGAGCTGAGCGGCGAGGCCAGTCTCAAGGTGAAGTGCCTGGAGGCGATGGCTCACGTCGACGCCCATGAAGGCCGATATATGGAGGCCATGAACCTGGAAGAAGAAGCCTTGTCGCTGGCCAGAACCAGCGGAGACCTTGCCCGGGAGGCGTCGGCACTGAGCAATATGGGAAACCTTGCATGGTACATGGAAGACACCGAGAGTGCACAGAGATATCTCCTGGAATCCCTGCGTCTGCGCAGCGAAATCGGTGATCGTCGTGGCGAGAGCCGGGTGCTCACGAGTTTGGGCAATGTGGCCCGCACCCGCTGGGAGCTGGAAGCATCGGTCGGCTATCAGGAGGAGAGTCTCCGTCTCTCGCGCAGTATCGATGATCTCGTGGGAATCAGTACGGCGCTGGCAAATCTCGGGGAAGATCTCCGGCTCCTGGGGCTCTTCGATAGGGCCCGCCCGTGTCTGGAAGAAGCGTTGGCCATGAACCGGCAGTTGGGCAACCGCAACGCGGAGTGCATCGTGCGGGGAAACCTGGGGCTGCTCTGTCTCGCAGAGGGGTCGTTGGAAGAAGCGAAACAGTGTTTTGAGGAGGGTCTTCGGGTGGCCCGCCAGCTCGCCACTACCGGCATGGAGATGTACTTCGCTCCATACCTGGGGAGGACGCTTCTTGATCTCGGGCACTTCAACGAAGCGCTCCCCTTGCTCCAGCAGGCGGTCTCCACAGGCGATGCGGCCGTCGTGCCGGAGGCGTCGGCCTCGCTTGCCCTGCTGCACCTGGCTCTGGGAGATCGGGTGCAGGCGCGATTCTGGGCGGATCGAATCGCCTCAATGGACGAACACGCCATCAGCCGGGCTGATGACCCCGCGTGGGTGATGCTGGCCCGCTATGAGGCAATGAAGGCCTGCGGACAGCCCGGCGCGGAGGCGGTGGCGGAGGCCGGGTGGGGGTGGGTTCAGGCCGTTGCGGCCCGCATCGGAGACAGTGCTCTCCGGACATCGTACCTTGAAGCGATCAAAAGCCATCGCGTGCTGGCCGCCCTGCACAAGGCCCAGAGCTCAGGAACAGCGGACCAGGAAGAGAGCGCTCATGGGTAACCCGCCAGTTCGTTCGGACGTGGACCGGCTACGGTCTGACTACCCTGGAGGATAGAAATGCAGGTACTGGGAATCGACGTTGGAGGCTCCGCTGTCAAAGGGCTTCCGGTGGACACGGATGCGGGAGCGACCCTCGCCGAGCGAGTGCGCATTCCCACGCCCGAACCGGCAACGCCCGAGGCCGTGGCGGAGGCAGTCAAACAGGTGGCAGCCTCATTCGGGTGGAGCGGTCCCATGGGGTGCGGATTCCCGGCGGTGGTGCAGAACGGCATGGTGCGCACCGCGGCCAATATCGATCCTGGGTGGATCGGTGCCGATGTCGCCGCCTTGCTCTCCACGGCAACAGGCTGCCCAACGACGGTGCTCAACGATGCCGACGCCGCGGGCCTCGCAGAAATGCGGTTCGGCGCCGGAAGGAATGCCAGCGGCGTGGTTGTGGTAGTGACGGTTGGCACGGGGCTGGGTACTGCGGTCTTCACCAATGGAAAGCTCCTGCCCAACTCTGAACTCGGCCACCTTCTCCTCCACGACATGAAGGCCGAACACTATGCCTCGGACGCCGCGCGCAAGCGGCTCGACCTGTCGTGGGACGACTGGGGCGGCCGGTTCAACGAGTACCTCCGGCATCTGGAGAGCCTGTTCTGGCCGACCCTCATCATCATCGGCGGCGGCGCCAGCAAGAAGTTCGACAGGTTCTCAGGATCCCTGGTGCTCCGCACGCCGGTGGTGCCTGCCTTCCTGCGCAACGATGCCGGCATGATCGGCGCCGCGGCGGCCGCTGCGGAGCGACGGGCGGGAGGAACATCGCGGGGTGAAGGGTAGCCCGTGAGCCGCCGTGTACACATTCCGCTGCTGGTCAGGCTCCTCGCGAGCCTCTTCCTGCTGACGACCCTCCTCCCCCTGGGATACCTCCGGTGGATGCCGCCTCCGACCTCATCCTTCATGCTGCAGCAGAAGGCCGCCGCCCGCAAGAAGGGCGACACGTCCTTCAGGCTGGAGTACCGCTGGGTCTCCTGGGACAGAATCGCTTCTTCGGCGGCCGTGGCGGTTGTCGCCGCCGAAGATCAGAAATTCAAAGATCACAACGGATTCGACACGGAGTCCATCGAAGAAGCCTGGGACAGCCGTCATACGACGAAGCGCCCCCGCGGCGCCAGCACCATCTCCCAGCAGGTGGCCAAGAACCTGTTCCTCTGGCCTGGAAAGACATTTCTTCGCAAAGGGCTGGAGGCCTACTACACGGTCTTCATCGAGCTACTGTGGCCGAAGAGGCGAATCATCGAGGTCTACCTGAACATCGCCGAGTTCGGCAGGGGCACCTTCGGCGTCGGCGCGGCAAGCGAGCGGTTCTTCGGCAAGCCGCCCTCCCGACTCACTGATCGCGAAACCGCGCTCCTGGCCGCCGTGCTTCCCAGCCCGCTGCGCATGCACGCCGACCGCCCCTCCGCCTATGTCGAGGGGCGGGTCGCCTGGATCCTCGGCCAGATGGCGCAACTGGGTGGCGCGGGGTATCTGAAGGGTTGGGGATACGAACGCGACCGGAATTGGCCGCGCACCAGGAAGCCGCCGCGAACTACGGCCGCACCCTCCGCTCCCGACGCAGACGGGGCGGCGGCTGCCAGTCATCCGTTACGAGCCCTCGAAACAGTGACAGGCCATTGCGCTTCAGGATCTCGGAATACTCCCGCACCATCGCCGGGTTGGGGAACACCCTCTGCAGCAGGGCGTCCGAGGCTGTGCCGTCCAGAAGGCCCTCCCGAACGTTCATGAGTACGTGGTGCCGTCTTCTGAAGTGCTCGATCGACTTTGCGGAACCGCACGCTGCCGAGCCAGCTATGGCGACTACCACGAGCCCTGACAGCAGATTCCGCAAGACCCGACTCACACGTGGCTGAGCCTGCCCCGTCTGCATGGCCGCCCAGAGTATGCTCAGATTCATGAGCCAAAACGGGATGGACATCGTTGCGTAACGAGACTGGAGGGCGCCCTCAGGCCCACCCGCTATTCGTCCGTACGCGGCCAGGCTCGCGCTGCCGAGGGAATAGACGCCAATCGCCAAGAATGGTGACAGCCGACGGATCGCCATCCTTCCATCCTTCGATGCACGAAGACCGACAATGCCCCAGACAGCGATGAGCAGGCCAAGAAGTCCGGCAAAGCGCACGTGTTCTGATGTCAACGGCGCTCCAAGGAAGGTCAGAACGAAGCCCCCGTAGGCCGCCGGGTCCTCAATCACGTGGCGAAGAGGAAGCCGCAGGCCCGTGGAATGGTGGCCCTCCAGATGGAAGTTGTCGAAGTATGACAGGATAACCAAAGAGGCGACGCTCAACCAGATCGTCGCCGCCCCAACGCGCCTGGCCTTCGTCGCGCCCGGCGCGAACGCGATCAGTGCGGCGCCCAGGGGCCACACCAGCAGACCATTCCCCATGGAGTACGAGCTGATGACCCCTGCCACCACTGCACCAGAGAGAGCGCCCACGGCTAGGCCCGAACTCGAAAGAAAAACCAGAGCCACTACGGCTGAGAGAGCGTTCAGGAAGAAGGTCGGCCCCATGAGCCAGTTCTGGTACTGCACCAATGAGAACACCAGCAGCGAATAGCACGGCACGATCGGGGGGGGTCGACCGGCGATGGTACGGAGTGCTCCGGAGTAGCTGCCAAGGACCAAGAGCATGCCCCCTGCCAGTGCAACGTTGAGCCGCATTTCCCAGATCAGGTTCCACCGCGTCAGCCGCCCCATCGCTACCATGACGATTCTGGGGAAAAGTGGCCGATGCTCGCAATGCTGGGACCGCAGATCGACGAGCCGAGGGCCGCCCTCATACTCAAAGGCAAGCTGCATGGTCGGCACCATGTCCCACTGATCCATGTAGGGAACATCCACACCGTAGCGCTCGATCATTGCGACAAGAAAGACCGCCGGCAGTGCAGACAACAGAATCAGGCTGGTCGCACGCGCGCGGCGTGCAAGCGCACGACCCCGCAAGAGAGGATCCCCGGCGCGGTCTCGGAAGTCACCCGAACCCTCTCCGAGATCGTCCATGGGGATACCGTGCGCGTTGCGGGACCAAGCGTTCATGCCATCACTGACTCTTCGACGAACCGCGCAGCCTGACTCTGAGTCGCCGGGTTCCAGCGCCGCGGAAAGTGACCAGGCCTCACTCCGCCTCCGACGGGACTCCCTCCGCCGGATACTGGAACCGCCAACAGCAGTTCCAGCCGGGCGTAATCCACTGACCGCCACTCTCGATCGGAACGGATGATTCCGCAGTGATCTTGTACTGATCGCCTGGCATCCACCTGTCGTCGGTGTAAGAAGGCAGATTGCCCACTGAATCAATGGTCGCTATGCAGGTGCTCAAAGCGCCTCTCTTTCGATACACCTTGAACTGAGCGAACTCACCCCAATCGTCCCAACGAAAGTGGCGATCCTCCCAAATGCTGTCCGACCAAGCCAGCACCGCCACGGTGTCGCCCCTGATCACCTCCAGATGCGCCGCTGCGTGCCCCACCGGCGGAGGCTCGTAGTCGACCCAAGACTCATTGAAGTAGGGGTTGTCGAACGCCTGGTGCGTGGGGTCGTCTGATGCCTCGCGATCCATGAACTTCCGGAGGAAGTGACGCCCATCCCCAGTGACATCGAAGTACACGGAATCTGTGGTGATGACCTCGAAGTACAGGAACCCCAGATAGTGCGCCCGATACACATACGCCGTATCAAGGGCGGCCTGAATCCTCTCGTGAACGAGAGCCAACGTATCAGGATTGGAAATGTGCCTGAGGAACCCAGACTGGGTCGGGTCATACTGGAATGTCCCCCAGTCGTTCCCGAAGGAGGCAATCAGACTGATGATCCCATTGCAATTAACTGTCATGGAATCTAGCAGGGTGCACCCGCTGCCGTACCCATCTACCACATAGACCCAATAGGGGGATCCCGTCGGTAGACACCCATTGGCAATACCATGCGAGAAGACCATCGCTTCAGGAACGCCTGCGGTCGATCTGCTGTCATTGCATGACTCCTGAGCCCAGTTGATGAGTTTCGGCCGGAAACCGACCCCGGCAGAATCCATCTCCGTCCACGCAGAGAAGTAAAGGACATCGCTGTCGCTCCCGGCTGGGGGGTAGGGAGGAGCAACCCCCCCCGCCACGTACCCCGAGTCCCCTGGCGAAGGCTTGCACTTCGCGGGAAGGGTGTCGCCAGCCACAATGTAGACAAGGCTGTCGCAGTACACCCAGCGATATCCGTATGGGGAGGTGCTATCAGGAATGGCGTACTCCTCGAACGCCCAGGCCAGCCGACCTTGCCAAAGCTCAGGATCCCAGTACCTCAGGTTCCAGGTGGTGAAGTCGGTGCCGAAGAGCTCATTGAACGTGACCTGTCGTCTCGGAAAGGCCTCTGCCGGGCTCGGATCATCCGAAAACTGGGCTCCTCCAGGATACCCCAACCCCGCGAAGACCCCAGTGTCGGCATACGCGCCGCGGTGCGTCAGGTAGTCTCGAAACTCCTCCACCATCGCGGGCTCATACCCGCCGAGCTTGCAGCTCTGGCCTGCCCAGTGAAAGCCAAAAATGGGTTCCTTTGGACCGTTCACAACGACCAAGTTGTCGTGTGCACTGAGACACGTCATGATCGCCAGTGAAACCTCGTCATGGATTTCGCGAATCCGCTCTCGAAAGTTCACAGCCTCATCCCATGCGTACCTGGAAAAGGTAGGGAAATGCCTGTACGAGTGATAAGTGCTGTCCATATCGGCGATCGTACCGCCGTCCTGCATCCATTGACAAAGGACGGGGTTACTCCGGATTCGATCGCGGATCTCGGGATAGTCGACGCCCATGTAGGACACGTCACTGACCCCGGAGATCGCTCCGAAGGCTAGATCATATCCCTCAAGGCGAGTGGCGATGCTGTCGAGTTGACCGGGGCTCTGTTGCTCCTGGTGAAGGTCATGTATGACGTCGAAGCCCAGCCTGCAGTACAGCCGGTCCCGACCAAGTGTATCACGGAGAATCGTCGAGAGTGAATCCCAATCAGGTGGATACTCTGAGCCTTGGCCAAATAGAACGTACATCGTGTTGGTCTGGTCAGGCTCTGGTAGAAGTTCGTACGCGGAGACGCCCAGAGGCAACCACACGAGTATCACCAGAAGCCATCCGCACGAATAGGGCCGCGAGTGATGCACCAATCGGGGCAGCTGAGCTGCGGTCGTTTGAGAGCGAAACACGTTGACATCCCCTGCAAGAGTGAAAACAACAGTGCTTCTGATGCATGCAGATTGGATGAGGAGGACAGAGCCATGGCCGCGTCCACCGCATCCCCCTTTCCCAGCACGCGCGCCCACGAGGCATCTGCTCCGCTCACCCCGAACGAGCCCATTAACCGCCTGGAGTCTTCAGATGTCAAGGGCGTTGCGCTGACTCCGCGGAAGACCCCGACCAGATGTCGCTGAACAGCTCCACGATCCCCGGTTCACGACGTGTGGGTTTGCGGGCACGGCGAGTCTCGAGGACGTGCCCGTGGGGCGAGTCAGGCTCGATGCCTGGACTGTCGACCTTGATGACTACTCAGTCCATCGCCTCGCCAATTCTCGCCCGTTCATCAATCGACCTGGTGCGCATTAACTCCCTATTCCCCTCGACAGTCGAATCCACCGACAAGGCGGCCGTTCAGAACTCAAGCGCGGGGCATCGTGGGGCGACTATTCTCATATTAGAATAGTGCGGGAATGACCATTCGCGACCCCTCCTGCGGGCACACGGCGAGGCTGCCTGCCCCAACTCCTGAACAGACCAAGAGCCAGGCCCACGGGAGGTAGGTGGGCGGCACTCGGTAGCTACGGTGGAGTTCGCGCCGGGTACCCCGTCGCCGTACAGGATTGCACAACAGAAACACTGTACTGGACAGAATCACGGGTTCTCCTCCATACTGTCGAGGATGAGGCGCCCCGAGACATCCATGGAGGTGATGGATGACGACCCTTTTCTTCATTCATGGTATGTGGGCTGCGTCGTGGGTGTGGGAGCCGTTCTCGCGGGTGTTCGAGGAGAAGGGCTTCTGCTGCATCCGCCCGACGCTTCGGCATCATGTCGACGGTCCCGCCACGCCCGACCGGGGCCTTGGCACCACGAGCCTCCTGGATTATGCCGCGGATTTGCAGCGGGAGATCCGCGCTTTGCCTGATCCTCCCGTGGTGATCGGTCACTCCATGGGAGGCCTGCTGGCTCAGATACTGGCGGCCCGGGGGCTGGCCCGCGCGGCCGTGCTTCTGACGCCGGCCTCTCCCCGCGGCATTGTCGCGCTGCGGCCTTCGGTGATGCGCGCCTTTGCCAGCATCATGTGCCGCCCCGGTGTCTGGAAGCGCCCCATGCGCCCGACCTTCAACGAGGCCTCCTATGGCATCTTCAACATGGTGCCCGGGGAGCAGAGGCGAGCGTTGTTCGACAGGTTCTGCTTCGAGAGCGGCCGCGCCGCAGCCGAGATCGGCTTCTCGTGGCTGGATCCCGCCAGGACCGCCGCCGTGGACGCCCGGGCAGTCACCTGCCCCATGCTGGTCATCGGCGCCCAGCACGACAGGATGACACCCGCCCCAATCGTGCAGAAGATCGCCCGCTGCTATCCCACCGCGACCTACCGCCTCCTTCCCGGCTTTGGCCACTGGCTTATCGGTGAGCCTGGCTTTGGGGAGGTTGCTGCGCATATCCTGGAGTGGCTCAGGGAACACGAGTCGAAGCCGTAGGTCAAGCGAAACGGGCGCCCCCTGAGCGTCGGGGTTGCGGGGAAGAGAGTGTTGCCTCGTGACGGCCTCGCTGCAGCACACACAAGCTCCGTCAGGCGCAGCCAAGGCTGCTCTCGTGGCGTGCGTGGCTCTGTCTGGGCGCAGGCCCACCGGAGACACCATCGGAAGCCCCACACACTCACGCTACTGCACCCTCCTGCTGAGCGATCGCTGTTGCGGTGGTGTCGGTCGCGGCTATATTGGCCCCATACATAATTCTATGTCATCCGATGGGGAGAGACGCGTGGAACAGCGTACGACAATCCAGGTAAGCGAGCCGCTTCGGCGGGCGCTGCGCCAACTTGCGGCACGCAGCGATTCATCCTACGAAGGCCTCCTCTGGGCGATGGTGGAGCTCTTCCGGGAACTTGAACCCGGGCGCACGCTCGTATCTATCCCCAGTGACCTGGCCCGTAGGATGTCTGATCTATCCGCGGGCACCGATTGCCGAACCCTGAGTGAATACGTCACCTTTCTCCTCAGGCTTGTCCTCTACGAGTCGCCCGGGGGTTCACCACCGGCCTCGGAGGTCAGCGAGCGGATGCGGGAGAAGCTTCAGCGGCTCGGATACCTCTAACCACGAAGGAGCATGCATGGACCGGCTCAGTGCCCAGGAGAGCAAGAGTATCTACATCATCCGGGAAGCATACGCCCGTTTTCCAAAACTGGCGATACTATGGTCGATCGGCAAGGATTCGACGACCATGCTGTGGATGTGCCGCAAGGCCTTCTATGGGGAAATCCCCTTTCCGGTCATCCACATCGACACAGGCTACAAGTTCCCTGAGATGTATGAGTTCCGCGACAGGTATGCAAAGGAGTGGGGGCTGAACCTCATTATCGGACGAAACGAGGAGGCTATCGCGGGCGGGATGGGGCCGACTGTGGGAACCAAGCTCACCTGTTGTACCGAGTTGAAGACCAATGCCCTGAAACAACTCCTGGCCGGCATGGATCTCCAGGCCATCATCCTCGGCATCCGACGCGACGAGCATGGCATTCGCGCGAAGGAGCGCTACTTCTCGCCCCGGGACGAGCAGTTCCAGTGGGACTACAAGAATCAGCCGCCAGAGCTGTGGGATCAATACAAGTCAACATCGGAAGACGGCACCCATCTCCGCATACATCCCCTCCTGCACATGACGGAGCTGGAGATCTGGGAATATGTTCAGAGAGAGCGGATCCCGATCAGCCCGCTGTACTTCGCACGCAACGGCAAGCGGTTCAGGTCTTTGGGGTGCGTGCCATGCTGCGCGCCGGTGGATTCCACGGCGGCAACGGTCGACGACATCGTGACCGAGCTGCGCACAACGAAGGTCGCCGAGCGTTCAGGCCGCGCGCAAGACAAGGAAGATGCCTACACCATGCAGAAGCTGCGCGCTTTGGGCTACATGTAGAGGAGGCTCACTGATGAACCGCGAATCACTGCGCATCGTAATCGTCGGTCATGTGGACCACGGCAAGTCAACCCTCATCGGCCGTCTCTTCTACGATACCGGGTCGCTGCCGCCGGAGAAAATGCGGGAGATCGAGCGCATCTCGGAGGACCTCGGGCACGATACCGAGTTGGCGTTCCTGATGGATCATCTCCAGGAGGAACGCGACCAGGGCATTACCATCGACACGGCCCAGACCTTCTTCAAGACCGCCACACGAGACTATGTCATCATCGACGCCCCGGGGCACCGCCAGTTCCTCAAGAACATGATTACCGGCGCCAGCCAGGCCGAAGCCGCCCTTCTCGTAGTCGACGCGGAGGAAGGCGTCAGGGAGCAGACGCGGCGGCACGCCTACCTCCTGAGCCTTCTGGGGCTGCGGCAACTGGTAGTCGCGGTCAATAAGATGGATACGGTGGAGTTCTCAGAATCCCGTTTCCGGGAGGTAACCGAGGAACTGGCGGCATTCCTATCGGGGATCGCTTCGGCCTCTACCTACATGGTCCCCATATCCGCACGGCGCGGTGACAATGTGGCCCGACGTTCCCAGGATCTGCCGTGGTACGAAGGCCCCACAATTCTGGAGGCCCTGGATCGCTTCCAGCCCGTTGAACCGCAGCTTCGTCCCTTCCGGTTTCCCGTGCAGGGCATCTACCCTCGGGATGGAACTGAGATCGTCGCGGGCAGGGTCGAGTCAGGAATGGTGCGGTCAGGAGATGAACTGCTCGTGCTCCCCTCCGGTGTTCGCACCACGGTCACCGGTGTGCACGAATTCCTCGCCACGCCAACGGTGCTGGAGCCCGGTCAGAGCGGAGGGATCACAGTGTCGATCGCGAAGCCGGCACGGGGCGACATGCTGGTGGCGCTTGAAAACCCGCCCACAGCGCGCACCTCGATCCCTGCCACGGTGTTCTGGATGTCCCGCCAGCCTCTCTCGTTGACCGAACCGCTGACCTTCCGGTGCACGACCCAGGAGGTGCCCTGCCGGGTAGCCAGAATCAGGCGGCGGCTTGACAGTTCCACGCTCACGGTCATCGATGAAGATGCCGATACCTTGGCAGATACTGAGGTGGCCGAGCTGGAACTGGAGACTGGACGGCCCGTCGTCGTCGAAGAACACGCCTTCCTCCCCGAACTCGGCCGCTTCGTGTTGGAGCGAGGCTACGACGTCGTTGCCGGTGGGATTGTCACGAGTCTTCCCGCCTGAATCGATTCTCATCGGCGCTGGGGTCGCAGACCCGAGGCCCCAGCGCCACGTGCCGGGGAGCGGGGCTCAGCCTGGCCACCGAGGGCGGTTGCCATCACAGCGAGGGCAAGTCGACTCACCATCCGCGGGTCATTGCCGCTTTCAAACGAGGAGGGCGTTCCATACCCTCGACACCATCGAGGGGTCGCCGCGGGGGGTACACGACTCATGCTGGCCACTCGATTCCCCATGGCCAGAATCCCGTGCACATCTATTCTGGACTAGTCCGTGAAGATCCATCATCCTCTGCCCAACCCATGGGCGTGGGAAGCGCCGTGCCCGCGGCAGGGAGGTCGTTTCTTCACCCCACACGGGTCACGTCACGCTCACCGCCAACCATTATCGAAGGATAACCACTCTCCGATGCATGGTCAGACCTGGGGCTGAAGCGCGGGCCACGTACAGACCGCTTGGAACGGCGCCGTCTAGCTCGAGGCGGGCCTCGAAGACCCCGCTGTCGTGAGTGAAACCTCCGATGGTGTGCACGACGCGACCGGCAATATCCACCAACTCGAGAGTAACCGGGCATGCCGGGAGACCGAGACGCCACTTTACCATGACCCGATTGGACGCCGGCTGAGGCGTAATCATAAGCGCACCTGGAAGCGCCGCTGCGTCGGCCGGAAGGGCCTCAATTTCCATCGAGACTGCGATGGACGTGACGGGCTGGAACGGGTCATTGGAGTATACAAGAAGATCTCCGTTGTACGTGCCGGAACCCATGTCGTCGCTTTCAAGGGCAATCGAAAGCCCGGCAACGTCGTTCGGAGCGATGGAGAGGGGGAACTCCGAGACGGACAGCCACGGACTGGGGGCCGCCACCGAGTCGATGTAGAGGGGCTTCAAGCCCGTGTTGGCCAGTAGCACTGTCGTGTCCAGTGCTGCATGTTGTTGCAGCGTAACATGGACGGAGTCCGGCGCGATGATCTGAGGTGCGACCCAGATGCGCGCAGGATCGCTCATGTCGCCTCCGTTGTCCACCGCGACCACCGCATAGAAGATCGAGCCGGCGACAGGAAGTACGGAATCCACCACAGAGAACGATGGCACCATCAGCGTGGTCAGCACATTGAGAGCCGAGGGCTCAAACGCCGGCACGGTATCTCGGTGAACAACAAAACGGCCGTTGGAGAACTCCGGCCAGCCATAGGTATTCTGCAGGCCCGGCCACATGTCGTGCGCTTCGGTATCGTACCATAGGAGCCTCTCACATCCCCGGTAGATCGCAGGGTCAATCTCGAAGGAGACCATCTGGACCCGGGCCTCGTAGTGCAGCCTCCCCAACCGAGGAGAAGGGGGCAGGTAATCCAGATCGTCGGTTAGGGATGCGTCCGGAGACCAGGGGCGGAAACGGATGGCATTGTCGGAAACGAAGTCGTGGGTGGCCCGAAGCCTCGACTCCCACTCAATGGCAGGATCCCCCCCCTGCTCAGGAGGCCGGTGGAAGTCAGGGCGGATATTGGCCCACCAGGTCGGTGTTTCCGGCGGCACCCACCACCGGAATCCACACAGAAGATGCGCGCCCATCTCCCAGTTCATCCGATAGGCGGCAGACCACAGGTCATAGTCTGAGGAATACTCCTCGCAGCAGCTGTGCTTCAGCGGATTGAACTCGAGGTTGGCCCACTGGCCGTCTTGAGCGAGCTCTCGGAGGGCCTCAAACAATCGCATGTTGACCGTAGTCTCCCGGAAGCCGGTAATCCCCGGACGGCCATTGGTCACCGCGCAGGCTGCCAGGGTACACAACCGGTGGCCGTAGCCCCAGTAGGGCACGTCCTCTGGGTTGAGTGCATCGTCCACAAATCCGCCAGGCACCTGATGGGTGAAAATCTGAGTCGGGCTCCATCCGGCTGGTCCGGCTACATCCCACAGAAGGTTCACCGAGTCCTCACATCGGTGCTGCACCATGATCTCGCCCCAACCTTGGACATGGCCGGATCCTTCGGGATTGACTGACTGCCATTCCCCGTCGCCGTCACCTCCATCCACGTACATATCCCACACACCGGGACCAGCCTTGGGGCTCCGCGGGTCAACCTCGTCCCATGTTGAGAAGCTGGACCCTGTCGCCGCATTGAAATCGAACACGCTTGGATACCATGGATCGGCCCCCTGCCCCTCGAACGCCCCGCCCGGGCCATAGATTCCCGTATGCGCGAGCCACTGACGCCACTCCTCCATGGCGAGGGGAGAAAAATCCGCGTAGTGCGCGCAGTCGCCCTGATAGCAACGGACATGGTTCATGTCATTCTCGGGCTCGATGCTCACGGCGACCACCAGACCGGGATACAGGTCGTTGATGGCCAGCACATGCGCCATGGCCGCCTGCATGTTGCGGTTCCAGTACCCCATGACAGAATCGGGATTGAGCCGCGAGAAGCCCAGCATTGTCCCCAAATTGGCGTTGCCCCAGTCTCCACCCTCGACATAGTCTCTAGGCTCATGGATGCCATCGAGGTTATCACCCAGGCTGATTCTGTCGTCGTCGTAGCGCTGCACAACCTCGGGGAACCCCTCGAGAAACGCGGTGAGGTTCCCGGGAACGGCCAGCGTATCCTCCATCGACGTCCACACCTGCCGCACCAGGTTCCCGGAGTTCAAGAAGAGCATGCCCGGCACGCCGACTTGTGCCCATGACCTGATGATAGTGGTGTTGAAGTAGAGATCTGGCCCTCTGGGAATCTGCTCGTCTTCGACAGTTGCGGGACCCGTCTGCCCCAATCCCTCTAACCCTTGATACTCCCAGCCGTTCGACGAGTTGACCGTTTCTGTGGGCCAGAGGCACTCGCCCACTCCCAGCCTCAGGTATGGGCCATCAGGCCCAACACGGGCGATCATGTCGTTCAGCTTCGCCACCTGGAACGCGTAGGGGAGCGGCCCATGAGGCCAACCCTCATCGTAGGGCGTCTGTCCCGTCGGCGAACCCCGGTAGCCGTCGTTCATGAACAGATAGAACGTATTCTCGTAGGAGGGCTCCGGCAGCACCTCCTTAGCGTGAACACACCAGACACCACCGGCAGAGAAGAGCAGAATCGCGCCCAGCTTGAGGCCTGTGCTAAAGAGCATGACGTTGCGCAGCGTTCGAATCCGGCAGTTCAGGTGCCGTGGCCTTACCACGTCATACCTCGGATAACTGGGTCGGCCCACCCGGCGAAATCCCAACCCGGATGATCAGAAGGGCCGGAATCGGTGGCAAGGAGCAGTGAGACTCGCTGACCCTCGTACAGGGAGAGGTCAACTTCGGCCTCAAGCCAGACTCGGTCTTCATTCACCGCCTTGGGATTCACGTAACGGCTGAACGCAACGGTCGGATCGCTCGTGCCGTCGGCGATGCTGACGTGAAAGGTGACACCGTCGCCCGGCTTGTTCCAGACATCCTGGGGCATGCCCACTGCGAAACTGAGCTTGGCTTTGGCGGGCACAACCAGATCGAATCGGGCCGTGCTGACAGGATGCATGAAGATGCACTTCCTGGTGTCACCGCCGACATTGAGCACGGACTCCGAGACGAAGCTTGGCTGCTTGGCCGAGATCTTCGCCCGCGGCAGTTCGTCGATAAGGGGAATGGTGATGACCTGCCGTTCCTTGGTGCAGGCCACCCCAAGCAGGGTGGCTGCAAGGGCTGAGATCACCGTGCATCGAATCATGGAAATAGTACACCTCCGCACACGCGCAGACTCACATCCTCAGAAGAACCGGGGCTTTGAGCAGGCCAAAGGGCTAACTATGCGGATTGCTCAAAGCCCCAGTCTTCGGGAGACGGACGATGATGAGGGCTTGCCCGCTGCCACCGATCGGAACGCGCTCCTATGCCCTCAGGCCCCCGGAGACAGACCTTCTCCCAAAGGTGAAGGATGATCTATGCGCTGTCAATGCCTCGGTGAGTGACGGTATCCTACTCCACATATCCGAGTCTCTTGAGCAATTGCACAGTTTCGGCATCAATCGTGGCCCCCTCGGCCTCGGACGCAGGCATGGGGGGGCGCACCAATCCGCGGTACCATGCGTGCACCTCATCCGTCAGTGCGGCCAAAGTATCGGGATACTCGGCAGCCCTGTTGACGGTCTCTCCCGGGTCGCCATCCAGATCGTAGAGCCTTATGTCACCATTGGGACGCTGCCAGAGCTTCCACCGGCCTCGACGCACCGCGAAACCCTGAGTCTGGCTGAACACTGGACCCTGGGGGATCGTTCCACGGAATGCCCGCACGAGACTCGTTCCTTCAATCCCCGCCGGGGGGCGTATTCCGACAAGATCAAGCACAGTCGGGACAATGTCGACATTGGACACGGGAGTTTCCACGAGCAGCCCTTGCGGCACCTTTCCCGGCCACCACAGAATCAGTGGACATCGAAGCAGCTCATCGTGCAGGCTCTGACCATGCCCCATCGAGCCGTGCTCCATAAACTCCTCCCCGTGATCCGATGCCACCACAACCAGAAGATCACGGGTTCTCTCTTCAGAGGCCAACACGTCCAGGAACGCGCAGATCTCATGGTCCAGATAGGCAATCCCCGCGTCGTACATGGCGACGATATTGCCGAATTCCGCCGGGCTCGGCCCTCCCCGGCGCACAAGCTCGTTCATCCATGGACGGGTCGGTTCCGGGAACTTCTCGAAACTGGGTGCGAACCTCCGTGCGAACTCGGCAGGAGGGTAGTAGGGATCATGCACGTCCATATAGTGGAGGTAACAGAACCACGGTGCATCGCCGAGTGACCGTATCCATTGGTGCGCCAACCGGTTCAGATTCTGAGCGGAGTCAAGTGTCCATCGATGCCGAAGCTGGTCGTCGAAGTGATCAAAGTGGGCTCTGATGCCACGAATCTGGTTGGCGACCACGGGATTGGCAGTAAATGCGCCGGTCGTGTAGCCGCGGCGATAGAGGTAGGCAGGCAGCAGGCCAATGCCCTCGCCCAACACCACCGCGTTCTGCATGCCGAAATCGGCCAGTTCGATCCGTGTCCACCGGAACGTCGATCCCGGATACCGCCCGCTGAGCAGCGAAGGCATCGACGTCATGGTGAACGGCGCCTGTGCGGTGGCCGTAGTGAAGGCGGTGCCTTCTGCCGCAAGGATATCAAGGCACGGGCTGGTTGGGTGCTGGTACCCTGCAAACCCCAGATGATCGGCGCGAAGCGCGTCGATTACGATGAAGAGCACGTTGGGGCGCACCGGGGGTATCATCGTGCAGCCGCCCAAGATCACCCAAAGGAGGGCACTCACTCGAAGACCATATGCGCGGGCACGGTGTGCGGTCAATGCTCAGACCTCAGGGTTCGGGAGCAGCTTCAAGTCTCATGGCCGGATGGATTCTGGTGTGTGCCACCCAACCATTCATAGTCGAGGCGGCGCACCCGCAGATCAGGGCCTTCAGAAATGACAACACCTGGGCAGCCGCCCAGCACAGATGTCGGTATCAGAAGCTCCAGCGGTACACAACGTAGGGCTTGAGATCTACCTCCCCGCGGAACACGTTCAGGCCCGCCACATCCACCCGTACATTGGCCTTGGCGGGCCGTACTCGAAGTTCCATGGAGCCCCGCGGCCGGATTTCCGCCGTGAACCGATGCTTCTGCGCGATGCTCCCTGACTGCACCCACCCTTTCAGGCCGGCCACCGACACGAGTCGGTAGTCTCCCTGTTCTTCGATAACGATGACCGACGGCGATCCCTTGAGCATACCCACCGACGGCGCCGCAGGCGATGGGTACTGGAGCAAGGACACCCGCTCACCTACCACAGTGTGTTGCGGCGATTGGGCGGGAAAATCCATGGCGATGTCCGCCGACTTGGTCTCGTCGCATCGGAATTCGATGCGGGGGTAGAAGCTGCACGTGTCTACCGTCGCGTCGAACCGTGCGCCGGGCCATGGCGAGTAGGTCCGAGCCGCCGCGAGGGCTTCCTCCTCCCGGGCAAGAAACTCACGGCCTCGCTCGCCGTGCTCGCGCAGCCGATCCTGCACCGAGGGAAGCAACCGCATGTCGCTGCACAGAGTGATGATCTCTCGCAGAGGCGCCAGTCTCTCTGCCGCCGTTTCGCCACGGCGTGCCGCCCCGAACAAGGCCAGGCACAAGGCTTCCCGAAATTGCGAGCCGCCCGCGTCAAGGGCAGCGGCATCCCGCAACGCCTTTAGCCCACTCCCCCACTCCGCCCCGTGAAGCATCGCCTGTCCGACAGCCATGATCGACTCGGCTCGTTGTACCTGTAGCGACCATAGCTGGTGACGGTCTGCTCCGACCGCGTGGCCAGGTGGCGCGGCCGTGCCAATTAGTTCCAGAGCAAACGATGGAGCGGGCAAGTCCTCGACATAGGCGATCAGACGCTCCCACGCCTCGGTGTGGGTTGCCTCCACATTCACCACCGAATGCCAGGCCGCGGCGGCTTCGCCGACGCGGCCGAGTGTATCAAGCGCCCGGGCGCGAGCGACGAGGCAGTCGAGACGCTCCGGTGCGGATTCCAGGCACTTCGCACTCTCTCGGAGGACGTCGTCCAGCCTGCCTTCGGCCAGCATTCCGTCCAGATTTCCGCTGCCGTGGCCGCACGCCGCCACGGCACACATCATGGCACAACCCATTACGCGTCGGTATCGCATGATTCCTCCTGATACGGTGCCTCCCACGGGCGGAAGCACTTGCGGCATCTCGGCTCGTACGCAGCCTCCGCGCCGACAAGCACACGTTCCCTGCTGGGCACCAGCCGTTGAGAGCGATTGGCCGGGGCCCCGCACCGTACGCACACGGCCATGGTCTTGGTGATGGACTCGGCTACCGCAAGAAGCTGAGGTATCGGTTCGAAGGGACGGCCGAGATAGTCTTGATCCAGCCCTGCGACCACGACCCGTAGCCCGCGATTCGCCAGTTCTTCGCAGACCTCGACCAAGGAGAGATCGAAGAACTGGGCCTCGTCGATTCCCACAACCTGGGTATCCTGTTCCACCTGCGAGAGAATGTCGGCCGGCGTCACCACCGCAACACCCGCGACCCGGTTCTTGTCATGGGAGACAATGTGGTCCTCGGAATAACGGTCGTCGGTGGCGGGTTTGAACGCCTGTACCTTCTGCCGTGCGATGACGGCACGCCTGAGACGCCTGATGAGTTCCTCGCTCTTGCCACTGAACATGCTGCCGCAGATCACCTCTATCCAGCCGCATTCCCTGGGGGGATGCACTCCATCAGGCATTGGCGTATACGCGCTCCCTCAGGACGCAGATGTCAGGCAGGTTCCGGTACTTCTCGCCGTAGTCGAGACCGTAGCCGACAACAAACTCATTGGGAATCTCTATCCCCACATAATCCAGATGCACTTCCAGCTTGCGCCGGGAGGGCTTATTCAGCAACGTGCATGTCGCCAGAGACCGTGGTTCCCTCACGTGCAGCAGGTCCTTCAAATAGGCCAACGTGAGCCCCGTGTCCACGATGTCCTCGACAATGATGACATCCATACCTTGGATGTTCTGCCCCAAATCGGAGTTGATCTTGACGATCCCCGTGGATTGCCGCGATGTGCCGTAACTGGAGATTGCCATGAAGTCCAGAGCAACCGGCAGTTCGATGGCTCGAACCAGATCCGAGAGGAAGACGACTGCGCCCTTGAGTATGCCGACCAGGTACGGTTCCTTCCCCTGGTAATCTCTGGTGATCTCCTGCCCCAACCGCCGTACCGCAGTCTGGATCTCCTCGGCACCGACCAAGACGCGATCAATGTCGTCCATCATGATCAGAGCCCTGGCTCGTCAGGCACGATGTGGGTTCCGACACCGGGTTCCAAGGCGGAGTCTACCAAGTCAGGGGAGGTAATGATCACCTCCTTACCACCGCCGGCGAGGAACCGAAGCGCCGCATCGATCTTGGGGCCCATACTTCCCGCAGGAAACTCCCGCGCAGCCAGGAGTTCCCTCGCCTCGCTGGCGGTCATGCGATCCAGCCCATACTGCGCGGGGGTGCCATAGCCCCGGCACACCTTGGGAACGGCGGTGATGATGATGATCCTGTCTGCCTTGATGCGAGTCGCCAGCACCTCGGAAGCCAAATCCTTGTCGATCACCGCCTCGGCTCCCTCAAGCCAGCCTCCCGGCAGGCCATACACCGGGCATCCGCCGCCGCCGACGGCGATGACGATGATACCTTCGCGCACCAGTGCTGCGATACTGCTGCTCTCGACCACATCGATGGGGCGGGGAGAGGCCACGACCCGGCGGTATCCTCTCCCGGCATCCTCCACGATGTTCCAGCCGTCATGATTCCGGCGCTCCTCGGCTTCTGCGGCGGTGTAGAAGGGGCCGATGGGCTTTGTCGGGTTCCTGAACGCAGGATCTCCCCTATCCACCAAAACCTGGGTCACCACGGTGACGACTTCCCGCTGTACACCGAGTTTCTGTAGCATATTGTGGAGACACTGCTGGATCATGTAGCCCATCCCCCCCGCGGAATCGGCCACGCAGATGCCCAAAGGCATAGGCGGGACGACGCTGCGGGCCATTTCATTGCGAAGGAGGATATTGCCCACCACCGGACCGTTGCCGTGGGTTATCACGATCCTGTACCCCTTGCGCACAAGCCGCGCGACGCCCAGCATGCTCTGTCTCGTCACGGCGAACTGCTCCCCGATGGTGCCCTTGCTTCCCACGGGGATGATGGAGTTGCCTCCCAGGGCAATAACGATGGTTTCGCTCATGTACCCTGCCTACCTGGTATCGGTGGAGAGGCGGAATCGGACTATGCGGTCATTTCCGGTGTCCGCGACGAACACGGTGCCATCGAACTCCGCGATGCCGCAGGGGTCCATGAACTGCTTCTCCCCCACCCCCCGCTCGCCGAACGACTGATACTCCTTGCCGAAGCCGCTGAACTTGAACACTCTGCAGAGATCGCTGTCCACAATGTAGAGGAACCCGTCGCCGTCGATGTCGACATCCTGCGGCCGCTCGAACTTACCCAAAGTGAACAGATCGCCTCCGGAGGAGGGGTCAAGCAAGGGTTTCCACCCATACGCATCGACGGTCACCATCTGTACCTTGTAGTAGTTCTCCCCGCGCTGGCAGTACGCGAAATCCACCGATCTATCCCGCACGGCGCATATTCCGGAAGGATCTGCCACCGCGAACAGGCCAGTGCCTCCCGGAGTCAGATTCAGAGGGCCCCGCACCGTGCCGTCCTCGCGGATGAAAAGGATCTGATTCGCATTCCGCTCATCGCCGCCGCAGGTCACGAGGTAGTAGATGCCACCCTCGGACGGCACGTAAAAAGCCTCGACCCCATTGAAACGCCACGTCGGATGATCGACGGCCTTGTACAAGGTATCAACTGCGGCCGACTCGATACGGTGGGCCGCGGCGAAGAGGTCGATCCGGAGCAGGAAGTTCTTCCCGGTGGCCACCAGAAGCCTGAGCTTGGCGTCCTCCGCCACAGCGACCGGCGAATCGATGGGGGCCGAATACCCAAGACTATTGCCTACGAGATCCAGCATGGCGACCCGGTTGTTGCCCGTGTCGGCCACAAACACCAGAGTCTCACGGCCAATGAGCACGTCGTGGGGTCTCGAAAACCCCTCCCACACGGGCCGAAGCTGCAGGTAGGTCGTATCATCCACCGCGGTAGACCCATCATCCAGGGTCGGCTCCGGGGGCGTGAACTTGGCGCCGCACGAGGCCAACCCGAGGAGTATCGCACCACACACTACCCAGCGCATCAGAATCGAACCTCCATCGAGAGCCTGCTGGCGGAACCCAAGTCACCCATGAAGGTGTAGGCGTAGTCCGCTCTGAGCTGCCCGGCAACGGGGAGAAACACCCCGGCGCCGAGCACCGATGACTCAGCATCCGAGTTCAGCCTCAGGCCTGCTCGGACGAAGACCATTTCGTTCATCGCGTATTCGAGACCCACGCCGAGATTCTCCGCATTGTCGTTCGGATGATTGAGTTGGGCCGAGGCCGTCAGGCGATGGCGAGGAGTGTCGACGATCTCATCCGCGAAGCCCAGACGAAACTCGGTCGGCGGACTGAACGATTCGAAGCTGGTGAGCGCCTCTCCCGTGGCAAGATCATACCTGCCCGACGGCGAGGCATCGCCGCCGAAGTTGCTCACCACCACCGCAAACCTGGTGTTCCCCCACCCGGTTCGGTAGTAGGTTCCCATGTCGAATGTCACGGCCCGCATGTGGAGAAGATCGAGAGATTCTTCTACGTAGCGGGCGGTGAGTCCGAAGGAAAACCGGTCGGTCATGCTCCTGGCCAAAGTGACCGCGATGGCGAGGTCGCCGTACCGCCAGTACTCGCCCGTCCCTTCGGGCTGAAGCTCGGTGGTGACGGGCGTCTCGGGGCAGGCGAGCTGGCTCAGGGAGATGCCGACCGCGTTGGCGCCAAAAGGAATGGCGACGCCCACGAAACGGTGGGAGAGATCAACCGGCCAGTCAGTGTAGGAGGCCACGGCTGCACGGCCCACCATCACAATTCCTGCCGGATTCCAGTACAATGCCGAGGCATCATCGGCAATGGCGGTGAAGGCCCCCCCGAAGCCCAGCGCCCTGGCGCCCACCCCGATCTTGAGAAACTGAAACCCGCTGATGCCGACCCGCTGGCCGCCCAAGACGGGGATCAAGTCTGCCCTAACCGGGTATACCGAGGCCACAATCAGGAACGCCGCGGACACGAGTGCGACCTTAGAACGCCACATTGAAGCCTACCCTGATATTGCGCGGGCTCAGATACCGCGCCGGGTTGAAGGGGTACGGCTGCACGGGGTCCTGACGATCGGGATAGAGCGGATCATTCCACCCCGGTGGTGTCGGATCTCCAAGCTCGTAGGCGCGGCCGGTGACCGGGTTAATGATGTTTGAGTTCCGTCGGTCAAGGATATTGAGGATCTCCAGCTCCACGGACTGTTTCATGCCGCCGAAGCTGAAGTACTTGGTGAGGTTGAAATCGACCCAGTGCCAGTGTTGCCCCAGCCTGCTGTACGGTCGAGTGTAATCGCTCACGTAGTTGGGGCGGCCATCAGCCAGAGAGTCGCCGGTGGCGATATACGGGGTGTAGCGCTTGCCCGACTGCAAAAAGAGCCGAAGCGACGCGCTCCAGTCATCCGGTAGCGTCAGGCCGAAGAAGCCCGGCGCATCGCCCGCGGGCACATTGAAAAACAGATCCGCGGAAAGCTGCAGAGGCCGGTCCCACACCAGAGTTGTTTCCTTGATGGGTTTCTCGTCCAGTTGACCGCGTGCAACCAGATACGCGTCGTCACTGGAGGAGCTCTTGCCCGTGGCCAGAGAGTAGCTCCCCGAGAGTCGTCCGGTGAGATAGCGCCCCGCGCGCTTCTTGTACTCCAGCTCGAGGCCCCGGACCCGGGCATAGTCCAGATTCACGTAGGTGATGAAACTCTTGCCCGAGAGTCGTCCCTCGCCCTTCACCGAGATCGTGGTGACATAGTCGAAGATATCCTTGTAGTACGCGGTGACGCTGAGCACATCATCCTGAGTGAACTTCTGGCGGACGCCCAGTTCGTATGCCACCGTGGTCTCAAGATCCAGGTTCGGGTTGCCGAACTTCTGGAATGTACTCTGGGCGCTGTTCGGCCCCAGTTTCGCGTAGATGAACTGAGGCTTGGGCCGCTTGTTGAAGTGGCCGTAAGAAAAGAAGAGCATCTGGTTGTCACTCACGGGGTGGCTGATGCCCACGCGAGGCGAGATCCTGCCCTTCCACCGTCGCCCGAAGAAACCGTAGGTATCCTTGTTGAACCTGTCGCGGGCCTCCTGAGGAATGGTAGCGATGGTCGTATCGTCGACCGCGCGCTCCACGAAGGCGCCGGGGAACCACCAATCGAAGCGGAGCCCCAAATTGGCCAGCATGCCAGAGAAGGTGATATTGTCCTGCAGGTAGGCCGCGCCGAAGCTGGGGTGTACGGTGTAGATGTCGTTGTTGAGGCCCAGATCGCCGTACCACGGGGCGTAAATGTCCACCAGCTGCATCTCCTGCGCGGTGGCCTCTATGCCCGCCTTCACCTTGTGCCCACTGCCACGGTTGCTGGAAATCGAAGCCTTGGCGGTGTACTCCTCCACGTGATGGTCGTGCCAAGTGAACCCATTGCCAAAGTCGTAGAACCCGTCACCGGGGATCACCATGATCAGCGAGTCGCCGGTCATGTAGTACTCCAGGGGCAAGGTCACGATATCCTGAGGCTCGGTATACTCCGTCCAGTGCTTTCCTGCCACGTCGGAACGCAAATGCGTGAAGAACCGGCTGAGCCGCACATCGTAGAAGGTACTCTTGCCCAGCGTGTGAATCCACGTGAGCGCCGTCAGAACATTGTCGTGGGTAAAGGTATCGAAGTTGTCCAGGTTGTACTGGAACTCATAGGGGTAGCCCGGCCCCGGCGGCACATACTCAAGGTTCGTCTGCAGCGACTGGGTGTTCTGATTGATGCGAATGGAGCGGTTGTAGGAAGCGATGAGCTTGTGGGTCGGGTCGATCTGCCAGGTGGTCTTGAACAGCCCCGACCAGTCATTGTCCTGACGAGGCGCATATGTCGACCCGTGGAAGATGCTCGACCTGAGCTGATCCGCCGTGAACCCCGCGTAGGAATCGGTGACAAACAAATGACCGGAGAAGAACAGGCTGAACTTGCCGGGCGGGCGAATCCCGAGCGCAGGCAGGGCGTACCGCGTGAGGGGCTCGGCGCCCTGCAGTGTGAACTCGAACACATCTGTGTTGAAGTTCGACTTCGCCTCGCCATTGAATCCGAAGTGATCGAGCTTGTAGCCCAGCGAACCCCGGTATCGGGTTCCCCCTTCCTTCGTACTCACGTTGACCACGCCGCTCATGGCCTGCCCATACTCCGCATTGAAGCCCCCGGTGATGACCTCCATCTCTTCGATGGCGCCCGCGGCGACCCGAAGCCCGAAGCCGGTGCCCGAGAGCGGATCCTGCACGTTCAAGCCGTCCAGCAGATAGGCCGCCTCGTAGGAGCGGCCGCCCCGGATATGGATTTCGTCGTTCTGGGCCACCACACCCGCTTGGGACGACACGATATCTTCAACGTTCTGCACGATGGAGCCGGCGATATCCTCCGCAGTGAAGGCTTTGCGGCTGGCGGTCTCCTCAATGTCGAACAACGGTTGCTCGCCCACAATGACAATCTCCTGACCCAGGGCAAGCACCGTGGGTTCCAGCCTGGCCGCCACCGGAGTCGCCGCATTGGCGCTCACCTTCACGCCGGTCATCCGGGTTACCTTGTAGCCGATCATGGTGATCTCCAGCGTGTAGTCGCCGGGATTGAGATCGGGTATGAGGAACGAGCCGTCCAGATCACTCACCGCCCCGCTGTAGGTGCCTTGCACCAGAATGTTGACTCCGGGGAGGGGATCGCCGGTTTCACTGTCTTCCACCGAGCCCCTGATGGACCCTGGCTGTGCCGCCGCGGCGACGGTGAGGCACCCGAGGAGAAACATCGTCGCTCTCATCATCCAAGGCCCTCCACAAGCAACGCTAGAAGCTCGGCAGCACGGTTGTCCTTGTTGACCTGGTGGAGCGGAAACTCCAAAAACGCCAGGCGGTTCGAGCTGTGCCACACGCCCAGCACCGGCCGGCCGGTCCAGAACGTCGAACCCTCAGGGAGCCGGTAGAGCACCCGCGCGCTGGGCAGTGGTTCCAGGCCCCACACGAAAAACAGGGCGCCGGTGGAACTCTGAATCTCCAACGGAGGCAATGGCGGAAGCTGTGGCAGCCCTAAGGAATCAGCCGGCGTCGCTTCCAGTGGCGTGCCGTTGAGGATGATGGAAATCACTTGGCACACACTGTCCACCCCGGCGAAGCCCAGAGGATCGCCCTGATTGGAGAAAGTCTCTGGCAGCGTCACGCTCATGATCACCGTGCCCCCACTCTGCACATAGTCGGCCACCGAAACCTGAGCCTCCTCCAGATGCCAGCCTGAATCCCCGTACCAAATCACCATGTCGAACAGGTCGAGTGTCGCCGTCAAGGTAACCGTGGAGAAGGGGAAGAGGTCGGCCCTGCGGTCTCCGTTGTGGTCGGAACGGATGTCCCACGCGCTGTAGGGGCCGTACTCGACCAGTACCTCGTGGTAGAACGAGGGCGCGGCATCCGAGGTGGCATAGTCATCCACCAAGAGAATACCGCCCACCGGTTCACGCACATGCCACACGTCCGAGTCATCGGATGGCATCCTGGCCAGGGGCGACACGGCCCCGGCCACGTCGCGTGCCAGGAGGTAGAATACGTGATCGCCGGCCGTGAGGCCGCTGTCGGCGGTAACGGTCAGGCTGGTCGTCGTGGGAGGAAGAGGCCGCCACTGGGTCAGCGGCTGAGTTGAGTCGTCCAGGGTCCAGAAGAACGATTCGATGGTGTCGTCACCATCATAGTCGGTGCCGTTCCAGAAGAAGGAAGCTACGGTAAAGGTTGTCTCCGGAACATCGGATCCGACGACAAACTCCACCACCGGTGGGGTATTGTGGACCGGGAAATGCTGGAAGGCCGGAGTCGGATCCACGTCGCCGGCATCGTCGACTGCGCTGATCCTGAATGTGTAGATCGTGTCGGTGCCCGAAATGGCCAAGGCAAACACGCTGTCGTACCGGGTCGTGAACTGCCACGCGGAGGGATCGGGGTCGTCGTCTTCCCAGGAGAAGATGAAGCCCTCTACCGACCCGTCGGGATCATCTCCCCACCAAAAGAGGTGCTGCTGGCTTACGGTGGAAGCCAGCGCCGTATCGGGGGCCGAGGTATCAGGGTAGAGAGAGAGAAACGTTTCGGGAGGCCGGTTGGCCAGAAGGGTTCCGCCTCGCTCTGCCTCGCATCCTGCCAGAAGGGCCAGGCCCGCGGCCACTGTCGCGAGCCCGGCCACGCGCCTCGTCATCAATGCAGCACCACCACCCGTTCGCTGCGCTCCTGGTCGTCGGCCTGGAGCCGGAGCAGATAGGTGCCCGCGGAAACCCGCCTGCCTTCGCCGTCGTGCCCGTTCCACACCATGCGGTGGGTCCCCGCAGCCTGGGCGCCCACATCGAATCGATGCACCTGGCGGCCGGCCAGGTCGAACAGGCCCAGCGTCACATCGGCGGCGGCAGGCAGCGCATAGGTCAGAGTAAATGACGATCCGCCGGGGTTCGGGAAGGGAGACAGGAGCCGCACCAGGTCGGCTTTGGCCGGGTGGACAGGCGTGCCCACGCCCAGTTCCACATCCCACGGTCCGCGGGGCGCCAGCTTGTAGTTGTAGAAGGCGTAGTATTGGAACCCCTGCAGGAAGTTGAACTTCATGCCTTCGGTGTACAGCGTATCGAGCTGGGCATCGAAGGAAAGGGCCAAGTCATCAACCCGATACTCGCCGCTCCCGTCATCCACGGCGAATTCACCATAGTTGCCCGGTGCATCGGGGAACGCATTCGTGACCGTGGCGTTCTCGACCCTGACCAGCATGCTCTCCCAGGATTCGGCGGTGAGCCCGGCCGCGGTGTTCAAGGCGCCGGTGGTAAGCACTACGGGATCGTAGACCGGATTACCGGTCGATAGGATGCGCACGTCAACGGCTGGATTCTGGGGCGTAATGCGCGTCACATAGTACCACTCGTCAATGACACCCGTGACCTCGACCAAATCCCCGGGGTTGGGGACCGTGTAGCTGTCCCAGACCACGATGCCATTCCAGGGATCGGTGCCCGAACTCTGGATGAAGTAGTATGAGCCGGCAAAGGGCAGCGTGTCGTTCATCACCGTCCCAGTGACGGTGACGGTGTAGCCCACATAGGGCGACTCGCTGTTGTAGACACCATTGCCGTACGGCGTCCACTGGGTGTGGTAGATGCCGAAGCCCTCATCCAGCACATGGTAGAGATAGAGATAGGCGCTGGAATCAGGCCAGTTCACGGTATTGCCGGAATTGTCGGTGGCCTGGATGAGGAACTCCACCACGGAATTGTGCGTCTGCGGTGGAATGATGCCTGCATAGGTGCTGTCGTCGGCGCCGGAGTACACCATGGGCGTGCTCTGGAAAGGGCTGCCGTCGACACGATAGAGCAAGCTGGCCGTCTCTACGGTTCCGTCGATGTCGTAAATGAGCGCCGACACATTGACGGAAGTTGAGCTTCCCGGAACCGCCACATCGCGGACCACGTCGCCTATGACCGGCGCCAGGGCATGCACACTCAGATCATCAGGCGCCCGTGGCGAGACGCTGTAGCTGCCGGTGCCGTTGGCCATATCCTTGACGAATCCCACGACGTCAAGCCGGGAGCCATTGGGAGGCCAGGAGTACTGCCCACTGGTGAGCAGCGCATACATGGGATTCCACCAGGTATCGAGGGTCACCTGGAATCCGGTCTCGTCCTGGACCAAAGCCCGGTAGCCGCCCAGGTTGTTGTTGATCATGGTGGCGTTCTCGATCTTGACCAGAGACGCTTCCCATGGCTCCCCGAGGACCCGGGTCGAAAAGTCTTCACACGTCAGCACCGTGGGTTCGGGAACGGGCTCGACCCCGAGGACCGTAATCGGGACCAGAGGATTCAGCATGAGGTTGACCTGGGTCCTCGATTCGCCGCTCGTGGGATACTCGCTTACTATCCCGGAATAGCGAACGAGAAATCCCGGCTGCACAGCCGTGATATTCGTCGCTCCCATGCCGGCCGAAGTCGTATCGTCTTGCACGATCTGCACGGTGCTCCACGGCCCACCCGTGGTATCGGCGATGAGCACCGACCAACGTGCCCCTATGTAGATGGACCGGGCATCGGTCTGGGCAACACCGACAACCTGTACCGTATCGCCCAACATGGGGCTGTCGTCATCAGTCGCCGGATCGGGACAGATCTGAATGTCCTGCACGGTGACCTCGGGCCACTGGGCCTGCAATGGCACGGCCAGAGCCAGGGCAAGAAGTGCGGTCAGAAGAAAGCGTGTCATTGGATCCTCCTTTGGCGAGGCCGAAACCGGCCACGCCCGTGTACGTACCCGTGTCTACTTGATGATTAGGAACCTGCCTCGCTGCACATCGCCGCTGGCTCGATCCTCAACGGTGAAGAGGTAGAGGCCCGTGGCGACGGCTTGATCACTGCTGGATATGAGATCCCACCCATGCTCCCCCCCAGAGAACACGGCGTCGGGCTTAGAGAACTGCTCAAACCACCGGATACCCACACCCGAGTACCCCGCGGCATCGTGTTCGAAACTGTCCACCAGATCCCCGGCCACGGTGTAGATTTTCACTCTGCACCGTGCCGGCAGGTTACGGAAGTAGACCTTGCGCTCCCGTTCGAGCCTGCCGTCCCACAGGGCTCGCACGACATACGGATTGGGATACACCGACACCGCGGCCGCATCGGGCGATGCGGGTTGAGTTCCCGGAAACACCCGAATCAGATTGCTCAGCCGGCTGGATTCCAGGCTCTCCAGACCATAGGTGGGATCACCCGTATCGTAGGCCGTGACCGAGTAGGCGTATTGCCACCCGCTGTGCACCTGCGAATTGATGAACCGGTAGGTGCAGACCAAGGTATCGGGCTCTCCCGTCCGCTCGTCGGTGCCGATGAACACGACGGGTTCGTCTAGCCGGGCCAGTTCGAATCCGGTATCGTAGCCGAGGCCATTCACCGAGTCATACTCGGCGACCCGCACCATGGAGCTCAAGAGATCACGACCGGGCAGGTCTTCAAAGAGCCTGCTACGATAAATGCGATACCCTTCGAAATCCTTCTTCCCGCTGATGAAATCGATAGACTCCTCCGCGCGAGAGTCCCAGTAAAGGGTCACCTCCGCGTCGCCGGGAACAGCCCTTACCCGGGGTGTTGTCGGCGGCGTCGGCAAGATGTAGCGATCCAGCATACCGTCGCCGTTGAGGTCTTCACCGGGGTCGAGGATACCATTGCCGTTGCGATCTTCGCCGTCATAGGCGGTCTGGGCCCAGAATGCATTGTTGTAGAGGTTTCTCTTGGCCAGCTCAGTGTCTTCGGTGTTGGGATCATTGCCGAACTTCTTCGCGCAGACCACCGCGAAGACGATATTCATGGTGCTGTCGGGATCCAGGCGCTGGAACGGCCCCGTAGTAATCAGGGTCATCCGGTTGGACGGACTCCGGTAGATCGCTTCCAACTGGGGAGGCGTGAGTGGAACCGACATCTTCTCATACCGTTCGCGGTCGTTCTGGGGCGAGAAGTACACCGGGTCGCTGGTATTGCGGAACGCCCACACATGCATGTGCGTGAAACCCTGGTAAAGGCTGTCGCTGCTCTGGGGAGTGACGCCAAGGAGCTTGAGGCCGATGTAGCTCTCAGTGAACCCCGGATCGCCATCGTAGTCATAGGCGTAGGCGATCCGCAACGAATCGACCCACCCGTTGCCGACATGCTGGTAGAAGGGCGAGCCGACCCGGGGCGGCGTGATGCTGACATTGCGGACAACCAAATCGGCCCAGAGGCCGAGCCACAGGTCATGGAGAGGCTGGCGCCCGGTGTTCTTGATGGTGTAGTTGAAGATCACGAACGCATCGGCGAAAGAGTAGTTCCAGGCATAGGTCTCCATGTTGACAGAGACATTCATGGGCGTATGCTGCGGAATGGTGATGCTCGTGCCCGGCACCACGGTATTCGAGTCGGTGAAGCTGGCAACGAAATCCTGATGGCTGATGGCTTCCGGATGGTAGAAGCGACTATCCAAGAGGCTGGAGCGCTCGATCACGACGTCGGTGGGATCGGCGGAGTTGGTGAATTCAAAACCGGCCGCCACATCCTGGAGGTAGGCGACGTCCAAAGCGCCGGTGGTGACCCTGATCTGTCCATCGGGCAGTTTGGCGCCGATCCAGAGTCCCCCGTCGAACATATGTTCGACATGCGACCCCGTCGGATACTCGCACGATGGCTGATCATTGGGGAACTGAATCAGGAACCCGTCGCCGAACGTGCCATAGTTGGAGATGGTAAGGTTGACATTGCCGACGGTGGTGTACTTGCTGGCGTCGTCGATAGCGCCTGACGGCGTAGGCACCGTGAGCAGGAGTGCCGCCAGAGCGGCGAGTCTCGTTCGCACGGAGCTCTCCTCGGTTCCCTGTGTGAGTGATTGGGTGAGACCTCACAGGAGGTATGCATGAATGACGCAGGATTAGCGGATGCATCGCCGCTTGTCAAGGCGTTCGCGACATCCCCCCGTTTCGCGGCTGATATGATGCTGGGCAGCCTTGCCAGATGGCTGAGAATCCTGGGATTCGACACGGTATTCGGGCCCGACTTTGATGACGATGCCCTCATACGCCAGTCCAATGCCTCGGGGCGGATCCTTCTCACGGCTGACCGCGCCCTGGCCTCCCGGCCCATCGCACGACGCGCCGTTCTGCTTCCGCCATCGCGCCTCCCGGAGCAATGGCAGGCACTGGTACGGGCCATGCCCCTTCTCCCGTGGGTTCGGCCCTTCACCCGTTGCGGCACCTGCAATGACCCGCTGCGATCTCTTCCCCGGGACCGGGCCCGTGATCGAGTACCGCCGCACATTTTCGACGTGCATGGTTCCTTTCTGGCCTGCCCGTCCTGTCGCCGCGTGTACTGGCCGGGAACCCATCGCGATCACATCCTGGGACGGGTGCAGCGGCTTGGGGCTGCCATCGGGCAGTGCCCGGAGCCAAGATGAGGGGCACGCTGCCGCCGGACGAAACTCCCACGTGACACGAACGAATCCCGCCTAATCGCCACCGTGGCTCCAGCCCGGAACACATCACTCCTGTCTCCCAAAGCCCACGGGGGCTTCACTCTGCTTGACAGACCGGGAACATCGTGCACACCCTATGGACTCATGCCAGAAGGGTGGTTGTGATGACTCGGGCCCCCATGACACGCGCGCCACGCACACGTAGCGACTATGGTCGTGGGCTGCTGGTTGTGCTCGGGCTCGCACTGGGGATACGGCTCATCTACATCCATCAACTCTCCGCCAATCCGTTCTTTGAGTATCCCATTGTCGACTCAGCCACCTACGACGGCATGGCGCAGCGGATCGCCCGCGGCGAAGCGCCCTGCGACGAACCGTTCTTCCAACCGCCACTCTACCCATACTTTCTGGGGCTTCTGTATTGGCTGCTGGGCAGAGACTTCTTCGCGGTTCGGTTCGCCCAGATGCTAATGGGCGTTGTCAACTGCGGGCTGACGTATACCCTTGCCCGGCGGGTGTTCGGGCGGCGAATCGCGATATGGTCGGGCATAGCCGCTGCCCTGTACGGCACCGGCCTATTCTTCGAAGGGGAGCTGTTGGCTCCGGTGCTCATCGTGTTCCTGAACCTGCTCCTGGCACAGGCCATACTCGGCGTGCTCGATCGGCCATCCCCCGTGCGGGCTGCCGTGTGCGGGCTTCTCCTGGGTCTGTCCGCCATCGCCATGACGGTCATCCTCCCGTTCGCCCTGGTGATCGGCATCTACGGGTGGACCAGGCTGCGCACGGTCGTGCCTCGCAGGTCCCTGATGAGTCTCGGTGCCGCCTTCATCCTGGGAATCGTGATGCCGATCATGCCTGTCACGGGCTACAACTTCGCCCATGGTGACCCTGTGCTGATCAGCACAAATGGGGGCGTCAACTTCTACATAGGCACGGGCAAAGACTACGATGAGAAGGTGGCCATCCGCCCGGGATTTGCCTGGCAGGCCATGGGGCAGGAACCCATGAAGGCAGGCTACCGCACGCCGAGCCAGCAATCGGCATACTTCACGAAGAAGGCGCTGGGCATCATTGCCGATGATCCAACCGGCTACGCCGGCCTTCTGGTCAAGAAGCTGTACCTCTATGCCCATGGGAATGAGGTGCTTCGGAACCAGGAGATCTACCCGTTCCGGCACTACTCATGGCTGCTTGCGCTTCTCCTTTGGAAGTCCGGCATCGCATTCCCCTATGGAACCGTGTTCCCACTGGCGATGGTGGGTATGGCCCTGGCGATCCGACAACGAGTCTCGTCAGCCATACCAATGGTGCTGTTCATGCTGAGCCACATTGGCGCCCTGCTGCTCTTCTTCATTGCCGCCCGGTACCGCGGCAACATCCTCCCCTTCCTGCTGATTTTCGGCGCGCATGGCATCGCGACCCTCGCTGAGATGGTGAAGGTACGAAAGTGGCGCAGTCTCGCGGGCTACGGCCTGCTACTGGCGGCCATACTCGTGATCTCCAACTGGCGGGTGGGCCCCATGCCTTCCATGTTCAACGCCGATGCCTACTACAATCTCGGTGTCGCCTACATGAAGGAGGGTCGGCCTGAGGCCCGTGAGACCTACGAGAAGGCGCTCATACTCGAGCCCGACTATCCCGAGGCCAACAGCAACCTGGGCGCTATGTTGGATCAGGCAGGAGAGCACCAGCGGGCCATCGAGTGCTTCAACCGCGTGCTGATACGGTATCCCGATGACGTGGAAAGCAACCTCAATCTCGGCAACGCCCTTTTCAATCTCGGGGACATCGAGGGAGCCCGGGCGCAGTTCCTCAAGGTGCTGGCGCTACAGCCTCGGAACCAACTGGCGCTCAACAATCTTGCCGTGCTGGCCAGACGCCGGGAGCAGCCTCCGCCAGCTCTTCCTCCCCTCCCCTTCCCGGGCATGCCAACCCCGATGGACGAGGCGGCCTCCCTCACGAATCGCGCCGCGGAACTGCTGAAACGGCAGCAGTACGCGGAAGCGGCAGAGCTGCTCCACGACGCAGTGCAACTTTGCCCCGACCTCCCCCAGGCCCACAACAACCTGGGCATCGCCCTGGCCGAGTTGGGCGATCTATCCGGGGCTCGCCGTGAGTTCGAAGCCGTGTTGCGGCTCGACCCGACAAACCGATCCGCGAGAGCGAACCTGACGCGAATGGACAAGAGGGAGGACGAAATGGAATGATGGAACGGGGGAATGATGGAATGGGGATGCACGGATGCACGCCGCTGCGGTCCCGGCGGCACGGAAACCAGGGCGAAACCTCTCCCACAGCGACTATCCCCCTGCCCTGCTGCCGTGTAGCCGGCAGCCGATAGCCGACAACTCCCCCATGCGCTTTTCTCTCAAGGTTCTCGCGACTACGGTTGTGCCCTCGGGCCGCTCTTGGGAGAAGCCGGTCCCACAGGTCGGCGGCGCGTCATATGCACGGGGCTTGCCGTCGATGCCCGGCCATGGCATGTTCGTATCCCTTCGTTTCACCACGATCGAAGGAGAGATGGCCAGGTCGAACACGATAGAACGGCACCTTTAGCGAACAGCACAACCGTAAGGGATACTACATGAGCGATACGCGAGTCACCAGCGGGCAGTTGCAGAGGCATGACGGCCAGGAAGGGCGGCCCACCTGGGTTGTCATGCACGGCAGAGTGTACGACGTGAGCGCCAGCCGTATGTGGAAGGGTGGTACCCATGTGAAGCGGCACAGAGCGGGAAGGGATCTCACCGCAGACATCGCGGCGGCCCCGCACGGCCCGGAGGTATTCCAGCGGGAGGGAATCCAGTTGGTGGGAACACTGGCACACGAGCCGGCCACGCCCCGTGGTCCCTCCTGGCTCAGCAGGCTTCTAGACCGGTTCCCTATGCTTCATCGCCACCCCCATCCTATGATCGTGCATTTCCCGATGGCATACCCGGCCGCGGCCGCCCTGTTCACGCTGCTGTCATTCTTCGGGTGGGCGCCCTATCTCTTCGAGCGCATGGCCTTCGCTATGCTGGTTCTCGGCGTGCTCTCCACGCCGGTCGGTATCGCCACGGGCTTCTTCACCTGGTGGCTCAACTATCAGGCCCACATGGTCCATCACGTGAAATGCAAGATCGTGTGCTCCCTCGTCCTGTTCGCCGTGCAGCTCGTGCTCATCGGGCTCAGGCTGGGAGGCCTGGCGTCGACGGGCATAACCCACTGGGTGTACGCCGCGCTGATGCTTCTCCTCCTGCCCAATGCCCTGCTTCTGGGATACCATGGCGGGCAGCTAACCTTCCCGTATTCGCGGCCAAAGGTGATGACATAGGCATTCAGCCGCCGACACAATCCCTGCGCGTCGGTTCACCGGGACACGGCACCTTAGGAGGAGAAGATGACTGATCGAAGACGCAAGGAGAGGCACCCGCAGCCTGCGGCCGTTCCACGGCCGACGGGGTTTCATCTTCGCGGGGATCCATCCTGGTGGCTCACGGCGCTTCTGATCCTCGTGCATCTGGTGTTCTTCCGGGAAGTAATCTTCGGAGGCAAGAGCTTCGTCAGCGCGGACACCCTGCAGGCTGCCACGCCCTCACATCGCTACGCCGAGCTGTATCGAAGTCGCCACGACCAGTGGCCCCGGTGGATACCCCACGTGTTCTGCGGCATGCCGGCCCAGGGCAGCATGATGTATGCCGCCGAATATCCGCCGAACCGCCCGCTCCGATGGGTGCTGGGACCTGCCTTCGATCCTGATACCGCCAAGGTGTTCCATCATATCCTGGCCAGCCTCGGCATGTTCCTGCTGCTTCGGTCCTGGGGCGTGGGCAGGGCGGGAGCCCTGACTGCGGGCGTGGGCTTCTCCCTGGCCACCGGACTCGTGTCAGTGACGGCGGCGGATCACGGCGGCAAACTCTATACCACTGCCTATCTCCCGATCATCCTCCTCGTGGCTACACGACTGCTGGCGCGGCCGACCCTGGCTGTCGTGAGCCTCGGCGGTGTGAGCGTCGGCCTGATGCTGCGCGCCCAGCATCCCCAGATCGCCTACTACGGTTTCATTGCCTTCGCCCTCTTCGGTCTATGCGCGCTTCCCGGCATCATCCGGCGGGGATATCGGCAGGTGGCCATCGTCGGAATCGGAGTTCTTGCCCTAGGGATCATCGGCTCCCTTATCGCCGCTCCCCTGGCACTGCCGGCGGCCGAGTACGCTCCCCATAGCATCCGGGGCGCAGGACCCGGCGGCGGCCTGGCCTATGAGTATGCGACCCAATGGTCATTTCATCCGGCCGAGATCATGACCCTGCTGGTGCCGGGCTTCTTCGGGTTCGGCGGGGCATCCTACTGGGGCCACATGCCATTCACTGATGCGCCAAACTATGCGGGGATTCTGATCGTCGCACTGGCTGCCATGGGTGCCGTGGCCGGCATACGCACGACGAGGGTTCGCTTTCTCCTCCTCATGGGGGCGACAGCACTTCTGGTAAGCATGGGCAGGCACTTCTCGCCTCTCTACAACCTCTTGTTCACCCATCTGCCGCAGTTCAATCGATTCAGAGTCCCCGTACTGATTCTCGTGCTTCTTCAGCTTTCGCTGTGCGCTCTGGCGGGAATGGGATTGGATGCTGTCCTCCGGAGTACGTCGCTGTTTCGCAGGCGTGCGGGGGTGGCCCTGGCTGCAGCGGGGATCGCCTTGCTCTTGGTAGCACTCGCGTCGAGGGGAGTGGCGCGCGACGCACGTCGACCCGGGGAGGACCGGATGGATCCCCGGCAGGTATCAGCCCTGCAGGATGAGCGGGCGTCCAAGGCCGCATGGGATGGGGCTCGCTCCGCCGGGTTCCTGCTGGGGGCGGCAGCGCTGATCCTGCTCTGTGGCGCTGGCTCGGGGATGAGATCGCCGCGTTCGGCCATGGTGGTTATCGCGGTGGCCGCAGTGGTTGACCTGTGGGGAGTCTCGGCCCGTCTTGTTCATCCTCAGTACCGCAAGTCGGCCGTGGATGAGTATCTGCGACCAACGGCGGCGGAGCGGTGGCTCTCGGAGCGAGTCGGCGCCGAGGATCCCTTCAGAGTCCTGCCCGCGGATTCCAGGGCCAACTCGAACCGTTTCATGACGTTCGACGTCAGCAGCGTGCTGGGCTACTATCCCGCCAAGATCGCCCGGTATGCATCGCTGATGGAAGCCGGGGGAATCCAGTCGCTGAATGTACTCCAGATGTTGAATGCCCGCTATGTCCTCAGCCAGAATCCCCTCCCGACATCGCCCTTACTCCATCAGATCAGCGCCCATGGGGGCGAGATTCTCTACGAACTTGCGGGAGCATTGCCCCGGGCGTGGTTCGTATCCGATTGGAGGGTGATGGATGAAGCCAGCACCCTGGCCGCAGTGATGGACCCCGGCTTTTCCCCTGCGATGGAGGCGGTTCTCGAGGAAGACCCCAAAATTGCGCCGGGAGGAGCCGCGCGAGTGCGCCGGATTCAGCGACCCACTGCCGAGCGAATGATCATCGAGGTGGAGGCCGAGGGCGATGCGCTCCTGGTTATTTCTGAGATTGGGTATCCACCCGGATGGCATGCTGAGGTCGATGGAGTCGCCGTCGAGGTGATGCGTGCCAATCACGTGGTGTCCGCCGTGGGAGTTCCCGACGGAGCTCGTTCGGTCGTGTTCTTCTACGAATCTCAGGCGGAACGTTGGGGCGCCTTGTTGAGCACCATGGGGTGGATCGTGGCTGCTGCTCTGCTCTTGGGAGCAACGGCGCGATCGGCTCGCGTGCGCCCCCTCGCTCGACGGTTCGGGCTCGATCGCAGGGCCTCGACCCCGAGGGGATGATGGCCGCCGGTTTGTGACGGCAGAGACGCAACGCGACACCAAGAACTGGAAGGATGGGGTGCGAACGAGTGGTTCAGGAACAACGGCTCGTTCGCTTGACGCACCCTGAGAAGCGGGCATTCCCCCGCAAGGCATCGCCCTACCATGTGTTCGAGAATATAGGACGAATCACATATGTGACTCGTCCTATACCAGACAGTCGACTTCGCATGCCGAAATCTGCCCTGTGCGGCTATTCGTTCGGGGATCATGCTCTCTGGTGCCGGGAGCGGGGATCGAACCCGCATGGGCTAAGCCCGCGGGATTTTAAGTCCCGTGCGTCTGCCAGTTTCGCCATCCCGGCTCGACAGCAGTCGACGTTCAACCGCTGTCCCTATGGAAGTCTGAGGCGTCACGATCGAGGCAACGGCCGCTGAATCCACGCCTTCCCGCCTGGCACCTTCGCGCTACTCACCCTCCCGCAAACAGGCTCTGAAAGGCCTCACGCACCGCATCAGCGGGAGGGTCGCGTACCACCCGGCACGAGCCCCGCCCGGTGGGTACAACCACGACCCAGCCCCCATGGGTGTGCTTCTTGTCGCTTTGCCATGCGGAGAAAAGATCGGGCGGCGGCGCTTCCACCCACGCTGAGAGGCCGAACTTCCGTACCACATCCACCACCGCCCGCTCCAGCGAGGGGTCGCACAGTCCCAGGCGAATACCCAGTCGCGTGGCCGCCACCAACCCAAGTCCGACCGCGACGCCGTGCGTAGCGCATATCCCCTCACCCTCCAAGACATGGGCAAAGGTATGGCCGAGGTTGAGAAGGTGGCGCACACCCTCGTCCCGTTCGTCAAAGGCCACACACCGAGCCTTGATGTCAACACATCGCCCGACAATAAGAGACACGTGGGGGCAAGAATACGCGAGGGGCCCCTCCATGGCGCCGAGTATCTCCCAAAGGTACGGGTCAAACCCCAGTGCATATTTCACGACCTCGGCCATGCCGCACGCCAGCTCCGCCGCCGGCAGATGCCGCAACCAACCCATATCTGCAACGACCGCTCTGGGCTGGTGGAATGCACCGACCTGGTTCTTCAGGCCGTGGATATTGACGCCCACCTTGCCGCCGATGGAAGAGTCCACCTGCGCCAGAAGGGTTGTGGGAAGCACCACCCAGGGTGTTCCCCGATGCCACGTGGCCGCAGCGAATCCTGTCAGATCACTGATCGTCCCACCGCCTGCAGCGAGAATCACCCCGTCCCGCCGAATACCGGCCCGCCCACAGGCGTCATACACACCCGACAGGGCCTCGAGCTGTTTCAGCGATTCTCCACCAGGAATCGAATCGACCGAGAGACGGGACCCGAAACATCCTCCTATCTCCTCTTCAATTGCGCCCCGCACCTCTGGCGGCAAATGAGCATCCATGACCAGTAGCGCATTGCCCCTGCATCGCGCGAGGCAAGGGATGCGGTGCGACCACCCCGGCGCAAGGTGCCCGAGCATGACCTGGTAGGTCTCAAACGGGTGGCGGCGAACCACCACACTACGTTCGAAAGGCATGTTAGGGCCGTCGCCGATCCCGGGAGCGCTTTCCTCGGCTCCCACGGTTCGCCTCGCTACCAAACCTCCCCCTGCCCGGGCGGGATGCGGTATGCTCATGGGCCCGCACCACGGCGGGGTCATCCATCGAAAGGGTGTAGCTGAGACCATTGCTCGTCACGATCTGAGGTTCCTTGCGAAGCATCCGGTCCTTCAGTAGCATGGTCAAGAGCTCCCCCGCTTCGTCGTCGCGTACCCGCAACGACTCGACGAAGGCACTGCGGATGCGCGCTTCTCCGATGGGTTGACCCATGGGCGCCATGTGTTTGAGCATAGCCACGGCTTTATTCTTCCGGGCCACCACCAACCGAACGAACTTGGACTGGTGATTGAGGGCCAGACTCCCGGGACTCCCCTTGGATGCCTGGAGATCACCGGACCGGGCGGCCTCCCGCACTGCAGCATCAATCAGAGCTCCGCCGTATTCGGCCAGTGATTTGCGCACTGCACCCAGAGGCGCTACGGGCTTTCCATGTCGAACCGCGTAGTTATCCACCGCGACGATCAGATGCTCCCGCAGTCGGGGAGGCACCCTGACGGGAGTCGGTTTCTGCGGTCGTGGGTGACCCCGTTCCTGCCCACGCGAAGGCGCCGGAACCTCCACTCCCCTGAGCGGTGAGGGGGAAAACGCCAGGCACGCCAAGGGCTGACCGTCTTCTCCCGATGCTCCTTTGAACCGAACCAAAAGACCTTCGTCGACCAAGAAATTCAACCACGCCTGCAAGGTTCGCCGATCCTGGGGTAACTCCTCCGTGGACGTGCATCGTGATACAAGACCGTCAACCACGAGAGACACAGGCACACCGGTCCCCTCACCCGGGCCATCGCCCAGCAGCTCCAGAAGCGCCTTGATGATGTCCCGCATCAATGCGAGACCACGATCCCCCTCATTGATGCGGTAGCGTTTCCCACCACGGCTTTCGTCTCCCGTTTCCAGGAGCGTCCCCCGTGATGCGGCCGCACGGACGAGAGCGAAGGCCTGATCCGCACGCCTGACGAATGTAGCGTCGCTGACCAATGCCGCCACCAAGTCTCCTTCGCCGATGCTGTCACCCCCCCGTTCGGCCACCACTCGGTCAGTAAACAGCCCGATTCGCGACCAAAGCCCCGGCATCCTCTCACTGCCCACCGAGGAGGACACACGCGCCATCGGCTTCGACAGCTCGGCACCGATGGGATGCCAGGCAACCCATGCGGGTAGATCCGGCTGGGCATCGCACCAGAGATGAATGTGGCCGGCGTGCGGCTCCAATAACCGCGCCAGTTGTGCTACAACCTCCGTACGCCCCACCACGACGAGCTCGCTCACTGGGCTCATACGTTCCATGGCCTTGGCTACCTCATCGGGAAGCGTAGTCCCGGGAACGATCGGCGGCACCAAGGGTGTGCTGTAACCGGCCTTGTGAAAGAGCGTCTCAGCCTCATGGGTGATCGGCTCCCCAGCCTTGTTGCGCATGACCGGCAAGGTATGCCAATCGGCCAGAGCCGTGCGCCACGTCACCTGGCCCAGATGGCACAAGGCAGCCTCCAGCCTCTCGATTAGCGAGTCCACGTCAACCGATGTCTGCACGGTCCACGAGGATGCGACCAGGCCCTGCACATCAACCACCACCGCCACCCCGCCCTCACTGAGGCCCAGGACCCTCGTCAGGGAATCCACCCGATGCCAGCCAGCTACTTTGTCTGACTGCGGCTTCGCCAGCCACAGCACGACCTCGGAGGCATCCTGCCGGAGATCACTGGCACGACCCGCCAATGCTCTATCCGCCGACACCATGACGACCGTGAGATCCTCGGCCATGGCACGATCCCGCGCCAGTTGGGCCTTCATGGCACGCCACCCTGCAGTGGAGGTGAGCGGTTCGCCACATTGCCATCCTTCGGTCTCGAAGGAATCGCGGACCGAGGCGGGATGGTTCGTCCATTCCGCGTGGCACCACGTCGCCCCCCTGTGTCCAAGTACGGAAGCCGCCGAGACGATGCGTTGCGCGAACAGAGAAGGCGTAAGGCCCTGGTCCAGGATATCGTGGATCGTGTCGTAGTCAACGAGGAGCGAAATTCTCTTCATACTCTACTCCCATGTGGCCAAACCGGGGTCGAATGCGGCGGATCTCTTGTCGCACGCCGCAGTCGACCGTTCCGCATGGGTGGCCGCTGACACCTGGGCCCACCCGATGCTGCCCCCGAACAGACATAGTGAATTGCAGTACAAGCTCATCCCTTTCCACCCTCGATGAAGTCTTCGCGTGGATACGCCAGCCGATCCATGGCATCGGCCAGCCGGCAGAGATCCAGTCCGGTTGCACGACACGGCTGCTCCCCCCGGATGTTCGGCAAGACCAGCACACAGGGAACCCTGCCGCCGAGGCTCATCATCCCATTCAACAGATCACGCTGACACGCGACTGCCAGCAGCCCATCCGGTTCCGTGGAGGTCACCACATGCAGTGCCTCCGTGCCACCCTTGACCACATGCCACTGGCAGCGGTAGCGATTCAGCAGTTTCTCGATGCGTTCCTGCACGCGGGCTTCGAGGCAGTGCGGGAGCAACACCAGGAGAGTGCGAGGCCTGCGTTCCTGCAGCCAGGCCAGCGTCAGCCCATTCTGTACGGTGAGAAATGCGCACCCGAGCGCATCATCGCTCCAGCCGATGAGCCGAGCTCCCGTTCTGGCCAGGCGGAACACCCCGCAGGTCATGACACGGACCAACCCGATTGGCAGAGGAAGCAACCGTCGCTCGGTCAAGCCCGATATCAGGGCGAGAACTGCGCACATTGAGACCACACTGCCAACCACGCACGGCCCTACGACCGTCACACCGTCGCGTTGGATGCCCAAAATGGAGAGGGCCAGGACGGCGATCCCGCCCAGTGCTGCTCCCAGCGCGATCGCCGTCACACACCACAGCAGAATGAACCACACGCGGAACCCTTCCTGCCTGCCGTCCGCGGGAAGGCAGGGGTTCACAGGGCCTCCTTGATATCAACCCCCCAGGCGGCGATCCACGGCCTCGCTGAGCCGCCCGATTCTGTCTCTGACCAACGCAATGGAGTCCTTGGCCCGTTGCAGCGTGGCCGCGGCCCACTCCTTGTCTGTCAGGCCGGGGAGATTGATCAAAACGTTCAGGTAGGCTCCTTCGGCCCCTGCGGCCGCCATGAGGCCTCCCACCGCCGCATCCGACAGGCTGTTGGGATTCCCCTTCTCCGCCATCTCCGCGGCCAGTTCCAATGTTGTGAGGGATTTCTCAAGCACTCTCAAGGGGACCAGGGTCGCTCCCTTGGTCGCCTCCTCCACGGCCTGCGCCTTCATCACCCGTTCAGTCTCGTCCTTGGGCTTTCCCCGTCCAGCCTCCAGCACTCTGTTGAACGCCTTGGTATCCTCATCCAGGTCCACCAGCAGAGCATCCTTCAGAGCCTGCGCGTGGGTACCCAGCCTTTCCATCTCGGCCATGTGGTCTTCATACCCCTTCTTCGAGGCGGTCAGCGCACCCACCATGGCAACGAGAGCCGCGGCAAGGCTGGAAGCCAGGGCGGCAACGGTCCCCCCACCGGGCGCCGGGGAGTCAACGGAAACCTCGTCCACGAAGTCAGCCACTGACAGCGAGGCCAGGCATTTCTCCCGGGGAGCGATCAGGTACTCGATGATCCGGTCTTTTGGCGTGAAAGGCGTAATCTCGGAAAGGCCGAGACTCCGCAGGGCCACATGCACCAATTCCCGTTCCGGCACCCCGGTCGTCTTTCCCTGGCGATTCAAATAGAACTCTCCGGCCGTCAGGATGGCCTCCCTGGGAATCAGGCCGACCAGCTCGCTGCCGGTGACCCGGAGCCCCAATTCAGACGCCTGGCGGCAGACCTCCTCGAATGCAGCATGAACGGGCGTAACCGTGTAGTCCAGCAGATTCATCGAGATCTGAGCGCACCCATACTCCTCGATGTACCAGCCTACGGCCCGCACCGCCTTCAAAGTCCCGGGGGTCCGCACAGCTTCCCCGCGCTCATCTCGCAGGATGGCACCCGATGTATCCTTCTTCACGGTGCCGGTCTCGCGGATCCTGAAGGCAATACGGTTTGCCAGACGTTTGTCCCGCGTGTTCAGGTTGACATTATAGGCGATGAGAAACTGTCGCGCCCCGATGGCCGTAGCGCCGGACTTGGCATTGAATCGCGCAGGGCCGAAATCCGGCTTCCACACCGGATCACGCAGCTTCTCAGCCAAGCCTTCGTACTCACCTTTTCGTATATCAGCCAAGCTCCTGCGCGCCTCCGCCGTCGCGGCGTGCTCATACAGGTAGACAGGTATGCCCAGCTCCGATCCCACGCGATTCCCCAGACTTCGGGCGATCTCGACGCACTCTTCCATGGTCATGTCCGATACCGGGACAAACGGGCACACGTCGGTGGCTCCCATCCGCGGATGCTCTCCGGAATGGGTCGACATGTCGATCAGTTCAGCCGCTCTACGAATGGCCCGGAAGGCCGCCTCCTCCACGGCATCGGGCGGACCTACGAAAGTCACCACAGTTCGGTTGGTAGCAGCCCCAGGATCGACATTGAGGAGGCTGACGCCGGCAATGCCGGCGATCTGGTCTGTAATGCTTGCTATTACCTCTCTGTTCTGACCTTCACTGAAGTTCGGTACGCATTCCACGAGCTTCGCCATGCAGAAATCCTCCTCAGGCTTGTCTGCCCACGATGGTTTCATGAGGTCTGGGCAACGATGCAGTCAGGTACACGCTGTGTCCCGTAATGGTGCAACGCACACACATTGCCATGCCCGACACCCCTCGACAACGGGGACGTGCCCCGGAGACACAGGGTACGCGGGCTACGGATCCGTGCCGCGCAGAAGTGTCTTCGCCGCCTGCCTCAACCGTCTCGGTGTGACCGGTTTCGCCAGTATCCGATCCACGCCCATCTCGCGGATGCTGCCTGCTTCGGCGCTCTCCGGGTATCCCGTGACCACGAGAAGGGGTGTACTGCTGAGGCGTTCGGTGTTTCGGATCATCCGGCACAACTGCGGGCCGGACATGCACGGAAGGCGGACATCCAGCACCACCAAATCGGGCGTGATCTCTTCCAGCAATCGCTGGGCAGACACGCCGTCGAACGCGACACGAGTCTCATACTCGTCGCTCAAGGCGGCCTCAAGAAACGACGCCACGTCAGGATCGTCTTCTACAATGAGCACCAGCGCTCTACTCATGGGTTCCTCCGCCATGAACCCCATGGTCAATCGTCCGCAGGTGACAAGATACGGGCCGCGGAGTCCGGGGACAACTCCCGACGCATACGCCAGGCAGCGATCAATACCCCCCATGAGAAACCCACGGCCAGCGCCAGCGCCACAGCCTGTCCAATCCCCCCTGCACCCAGCACCGTCCCGCGGAATCGGCCGGCCAGTATCCGGGGGACGACGAAGTGTGCCAAAGGAAATGCGACATCCTCGGGCATCTCCGGCTCCGTGGCGGTGAATCCTATCTGGGCAACCCACGACATGGCGGCCAATACCAGAAGAAGACGGCGCCAGCGCCCGCCCAGTGTACCCACCGCCCATGCCATCAGCGGGAGCACTATGATGGCATGACGCACGGTGCAGCTTGCGCCGCCCCACCACGCGGGAAACCCGGAAAGAAGCACAAGGTAGAAAACGGGAACCGCAACCGTCATGATCAGCTCATGCCGCGACCGCAACTTCAGCGCAGCCACAGGCCAGAGCAAGAGCCAGGGACTCAGGAGAAAGAGGCCGCGATAGGTCCCGAACAACATGGGCACCAAGGTCCGGAGGGCTGGTGCGCCTATGCCTCGATACCCGTGGGACATCGCCTCGGCAAAGCCCTCATCCGCCAAGTTCTCGTACCCCGTGGCCAGGGGGGTGCCGAAGGATGCCAGATTGTAGCCTGCCACCAGGGCCGCGCCGGGAAGCATGCCGAAGACGAGCCGCACCGCACCCCGCCGGTCCTCCAGGGCTACTAGCACCACCACTCCGACAATCCCCAGAGCCGTAAGATAGTCTATGGCGCAACCCAATCCCGCGACAACTCCTGCCCAGAGGTGGCGCTTCTCTCTGGCCAGCATCCACGCGGCCATGAGACACAAGGCGGAGGGAACATGGCCATAGAACAGCGTCGCGTAGGGAAGCACCGGGCTTGCGACGCAGCAGGCAGCCGCGGTCAGAGCAGCCGACGGGGTGTGAGCCATGCAAAGAAGCACGGCCAGCATCGCGGCGGGCACTGACACCAGAATGACCCGGACAAGAAGACGTTTCGCAGCGTCGCCGGTAGGATCCCCCGGCGCTACGATACGATCCCCGAGCCACACCACAGGGGCACCCAAAATACCCATACCCGGGGCCTTAGCAGCGTAGAGACGCCCCCCGGATACGCTAACATCCCTGCTCTCGCCTATGAATTCATCCACCGCGGTGGTACCGCGACGAGCCAGGGCCAGACTCAGAGCCCACCTGCTTTGCCCGTTCCACCCCTCAGAAAAGGTGAAGAACAAGGAATACACCACAAGAAGCCCGCACCCCATCAGAATGCATTGCGCCTTCATCGCGCCTCCCAGAGATCATAGCTTCCGATGGAGAATGGCCCCCGGTACTCCCGCCGAAGCACCGAGGCAAATTCGGTGAACTCCCTCATCTGCCCGTACGAGTCCATCGCCTCCACCGGGTTGACATCTCCGTGCACGATTACCACACACCCGGGGCGCTTCCTGATGAACTCCTGGATGAAGCGTGCCCGATGGCCTTTCTGCACCGAGACTTCGCGGGGCGAAGTCGTCGGGAACGTCAGGGGAAAATCGGCAACATAGCGCATGGGATTGGGGGTGCGGGAAAGATAGTTCAGACCCGGCTCAAACCCCCATACCAGAGCCGTGCCGCACCCTCTCCCGATGATTTCATCGGCCGCGCGCCTCTGTTCCGCAGCAGAGAAATCTGCGCCAGACGCCTTGTCGCCGAATCCGGCAAGGTAGATGTCGGACGAGATAGCCCCACCCAGGTAACGGATCCCGCGCCACGCTTCGTACGCCGCCGGGTACCAGGCGGCAGAGAGCAGCCCGGGCGAGGCAAGCCATGGGCCGATTGCCATGAAGAGCACGATCACGCGAAGCACCGATCCCATGGCGCGCAGTTCGCCGACTCCCCGGCCGAACAACGCCATAAGCGGCGCCAGCACGATAATCCAATGGTAGGTGAAGAGCTTACCCTGCAGAATCACCGCACCCAAAGCACACAGCAGCCACAGTCCCATGAAGCCCTTGCGCCGCACCACGGCGCTACCCGCAATGACGACTGCGGGCCACAGGGGCGCACCCCATCGCGCCACGCCGCGCACCACCCTGCCCGCCAATTCCGCCTTCCACGTGCTGGCACCATACCCGGCATTGAAGATCACCAAGTCTTCCCAGACCCTCAGGAGGCCGCCACTAACCGCGTACAACCCCAACCACAGGGTAAGGGGAATGGCTGCTCCCAACGCAACACCCCCCACGCACCGGCATGTGTCCGCACGCCCGAGACCGCTCCTCCACGCCAGAATCGGCGCGAAGAGCAGGGCAACGGGCTTGGAAAGAATGGCTGACCCCAGCAGCACGCCTCTGAGCAGCGCCCTCGGGGTGCGCAGGCCCGCGGCGATGAAGAGGTTCACGAGGTGCTCCGCCTGCCCTATGTCCCAGAAACGATGGAGGAGAGGGCACACGACCCCATAGCCAACGCCCGCCCACAGACCCCCTCGCCGTGTGCCCAGGTGGGACAGCAGCACCGATGTCACGCCGATGAGCACGCCGTTCCACGCCGCCCGGGGCACCACTGCCACACCTTCCATGAGCATGTACCACCAGAACACTCCAGGGAACGTATTGGTCCAGAAATCGCGATGGGGCAGCTCACCGTGGAGCATCCGCCAGCCCCCGTAAGAGAAGTATCCCTGGTCGCGACCCACGGGCATCGCCCAGAACGGGACCGACAGCACGACCGGCAACAGGAGGAGTAGCCCATCCCGAGCCAGCCTCGAATCTAGAATCCCCCGACCGCGCGTCACCACGGCATCGCTCCGGGACCATCTTCGTCCAAGGATGACCTCTCCAGCACGGCCAGCTCGGTGGACCCCGAACCCGAGACCCGTCGTGTAATCCTGGTATAGGTCACTCCCTTCATGAGCCAGCCCTTGAACTGGATGGTGGCCCGATACGGGGAGTAGATGAGATGAATCCGTCCGCCGGGAGGCACCCGTGCCCAGCATTCACTGGCCAAGAGTCGCGCCTCGTCCTCGCTGGCCCAGCGCCTGTCATAATGCGCATAGTCCACGCGATCCACCGTGCCGAAGCTGGGCGGAACCAGAACGGGGAGATTCCCTCGGTAGTAATAATGCAGCACAGGCGCTTCGATTTCGGGCGCCACCACCACCACGTCGTGTGCCTGCTGATTCTCCTCGATGAGGGCAGCCAGTTCCCTCAGTGACCCCTTTTCATAGGCGGTGAAGTAGTAGAAGACGCCAACGGCGCAACCAGCCATCAGCAGGGCGGAACTTGCCCACCGGATAGCCCTTCCGGCGCGACGCCACCCCGCGGCCAGCACCAGCAGGAAGGAGGGCAGCACCACGATGTCGTACCGCCCCGGCACCAGAGCCGGTACCATCCGAGACACGATCCATGCCAAGGCCAGGGTGCCTCCGCACAAGGTGGCCAGCATCCTGCCCATCGAATCGCGCAGACCATGCATCAGTAGGGGAAGTGCACCCAGCACCACCGTCGCCAAGCCCATGGGGATGCCCAGGATGCACGAGTGCTCGGCAGCATCGATTCCGGCGAGCCACAGGCCGATGCTGCGCAGCGGCGCATCCAGGGACGGCGGCGGAAGCCAGGTGCCCGTGCGAAACACGAACACCTGCCTCCAAAGAAGCACTGCCGCCGGCAGCCACCCCACCGCTACTACCAGAGCAAATGCCAGCAGCCTGCGCCAGGGCACCGTGCGTGCCGCCCCGATGATGCACCATGATACGGCGATGGCGAAGGAGGAAAAGTGGTGGGTCCACAGGAGGAGGATCTGCACGGCGGCCAAGGCAGCCAGCCCCCGGCCTTCGCGCCGTGATCTGATGGTGAGGCATGCCAGTGCCACTCCCAGGAGACACACCAAGGCATACATCCGCGCTTCCTGGCTATGCCACAGATGCAACGGCGACACCGCCAGCAAGGCGCCCGCAACGACGCCGGGAGGCCCCATCAACCATGCCCCGCACAGGCCCAGCAGTGGAGGCGTCAATAGCCCGAAGGCCGCGGACAATGCTCTCGTGCGGGCCTCGCCCGGATCATCCCCCGCAACACTGCCAAGCAACCAGTAGTACAGGGGAGGAGAGCAGTCATGCTCCAGGGCATGCCAGGCCGCCGCAGGCTTCAGGCGGGCAATGGCCAGGCAGTTGGCCTCATCCGTCCACAATGGCTGGGAGCCCAACCCCGGCATCCGGATGATGGCGGACGCCACGAAAATGCCCGCCAGGGCCCCGGCTACGTACCGACGATCCATATGGTCGGACAGTGGTAGCGCATGTCGTGCGGTAAGAGAACCCTACCCCAGGATACGATGAGCGGGGGCGTGGGGGCGGAAGAGAACGTCATGACCGAATGCGAAGCACCGAGCAGATTGCTGAGTGCCTCATGGGCAACGGGCAATGCCTGGGGAAAGCGGAACACGGGCTCGGTGTCATAGTCGCTGAGAATCACCCATTGAGGGCTCGCTTTCTTTAGAGCATCGAGATCCAAAGGCGCGATCACGATGCCGAACCGTTTCTGAGACAGTGGCGGTGTGGCAAAGTAGGGCTTTCCGAACACTGCTACCACATCGCCGGGTGCGCCATGAGATGCAAGCCATGCCGACGCCCTGTCGCGCACGTCGGGCTCCCGGAACACCCCGGCATGCCCCGCCGCCAGCATGGCTTCAGACGCCAGCGCCGCCAGCAAGAGCCCAATGCCAGCTCGCTGAACGAGCCTTGACCGCGCCTCCGCCAGGAGCCAGGCGACCAGAAGAAGCTGCAGGGGAATGATCGGCAAGGCGTATCGAGCGAATTTCAACGGTGAACGCGCCAGTTGCAGCCAGAAGAGCCCCAGGAATGCCACGACGGGTAGCCTCGCCGAACGCCAGCGCACCAGCGCACCAGCCAGGGCCAAAGCCATGATCACCGTGGTGAGAGGGGAAGTCGCGGCCGGCAAGGTCTCAAGCCAGTGATGGAGAAAGCCGGGCCGCGTGCCCAGAAAGGCCATTCCATGCCCCTGGTGCATGTGATTCCACTGCCAGGCAAGATCGGCCCTGAATGTCGGCCAGTCTAAGATCACATAGGGCGACCCCGCCACAAAGGCCAGCCCGGCGCATAGCAACCCCGGCAGCAAGGCGCTCCGTGACCGTACCGCCTGGACAAAGGGAAACGCTATCGCCGCTCCTCCATACAGCTTCACGGAACCTGCCGCTCCTGCCGCCGCGAATGCCAGGAGCAGCCCGAGGCGGCCGGGCTGCCTCTCATGCCCGACACCGGCCAGTACCGCCGAAACCAGCACCCAGAAGACAATCGCCATGTCGGGTGTCCCGAAAGCTCCGTAGAGGACTACCAACGGGGAGACCGCAAACATGAGCAGCGTTGCCGCAAAAAGTGCGAGGCTTCGGGTGACCCTTCGCAGGAGCACGGCACACAACACCAGCGATGCCAGGCCCAGTGCCCAGCTTACCCAGCGCACGATGAGATAGACCGTGGCCAGCTCTTCGGGATTGCCGAGGTAGAACTGCCTGCTGGCCGTCAAGGTTACCACGCCCAAGAGCTGTGCGGCCCACAGTACCACGCCTATGACATAGATATGCAGTGTGCCCCAGTGGAACCATTTGGGGTTCAGTTGCAGCCGACGGGGATCCATGCGCGAGAGCGGAATGAGCACCGAGCATTCGTCCACCTGGTAGCTCTGGAGCGGCCCGGTCACGAAGAGGCGATCCTCGCCGCTGCCCACCACCTCACCGTAGGACGCATCGTACAAGGCCAGACGTTCCCGGGAGGGAAGGCCCCACTGTATGCCAGCCAGACTCAGCACGGCGTACACCGTCATCGACGCGAGCACTACACCCATCACGGCGCGGCAGCTGGGCTGCGGGACCTCTCGTCTTCCCGTCTCGCGTCCTGCGGCACTGTCGGGAACCATCACGACGACCCGGCCACTGGTTCGAGGAGGCGGAAGGTGTCGGGCCTGCGCCACAGCAGAGCCCAACCATGTTTGTCATGGAACGCAACGAAACTGGCCAGATGCGCCAGTTTCTGACGGTTCAACCCGCTAACCGCGCTGTCTCGCTTGTGAAGGTGGATCATGGTGGCGCCCGGGAAATAGACGACATCCCACCCCCCCTTGTGCATCCGATAGCACCAGTCCACATCTTCGAAGTAGAGAAAGAAACGCTCATCCATCGGCCCAATGTCGGCCACTGCCGTTGCGCGAACCAGCATGCAGGACCCCAGGACCCAGTCCACATTGGCAGAGGCGCTGTGATCGTAGTCTTCCATGAGATGATCCGCATTGATCGTCGTGGCCGGCAGCACCCTCCCCAGGAAGGTTCGACGGACCAGTGCGTGCTTCAGGGTATAGAAACGGCGACAGGAAAGCTGCAGCGTTCTATCTCCGTTCTCCAGACGGGCAGCTACAATGCCACTGTGGGGATGGCTATCGGCGAAACAGACGAGGGAGCGAATGGACTGGGGCGTGGCCACCACATCGGGGTTGAGGCAGAGGTAGTAACGCCCCGTGCATCTTCTGAGCGCGAAATTGGTTGCCCGGGCCAAACCGGCATTGCGCCCCAGGGAGACGACCGATCCCGCAGGCATGTCGGGCAAAGGGGACGATACCAGCTCCTGCGACGGGGAATTGTCGACCAGGACAATCTCGTAGACCAGGCCCGCGCACCCGCTGCCCAACGATGCGACACACCGGGCCGTTTCTGCGACGTCTTTGTAGTGTACGACAATGATGGAGACATCGGACCCGGCGCTCATGGGCTCACTACCAGGGCCGGGTGAAGCGGGTCACGGTGAGGGCTGCTTCGGACGGCTCTCTGCGAAGCACAAGCCGACGGACCTGCCGCTCCAGAGAAGCAAGTCGCACGAACTCGTGCTCAGGTCCCGTGTCATAGTGCTCCCTCAACCATGCCTCCGCATCAAAGGTGATGTCGTGCCGCTGCTGGTCGGCCCGGTCTCTCTGGACGAGCCACACGACGGCGGCAGCCTTCCCCGCCAGTTCCTCGGTGGTGCGTTCACCGGGGCGGACAAGCTGGAAACGTAATCCTTGGCCGTAGTGCAGCAGCGGATACTCCTCGGTGGTCACCACCAGCTTATCGGGTTCAGTGTCATCGCGGATAAGCTGCACTACTTGGCGCCACGGCACCACATAGGCAGGGTTGTGGAAATCGACACCTCTCACGAGATTCACAATCCCACCGGCGTATCCCAACGCTACTCCCGCCAGAGCGACGACGCCCCACTTCCCCACCCGCTGGGCACCGGCAGCCAGCAGAACTGCCCACACCGGTGCCAGGAAGAGAAGCCTGCTGGGCAAATAGGCCAGGGGAAGAGACCGTGCTACGAGGGAAACAACCAGCAACGATACCACCACGCCGGAGGCCAGCGTTACCTGGAGCAAGGGTGGCCTGCGGGCTCGCAAAACCAGAAACCAGGATGAGGCCAACAGCGGCACGCTGAACCACCAGTGCCACGGCAGAATGGTTTCCGAGGCAGCCAGCACATAGAGCGGATAGCACGCTCCCCATACGGCCGTACGCCAATCGCCGAAAAACGATGCACGCTCCCCCCAGAGGATCATACCTCTGGTCTGGTGCAGCACCAAGGCCGCCAAGGGCGCCAGGAACACAGCAGCCAGCATGGTCGCGGCGGCCCATCGCAGAACGCATCGACGGTGGTACGCCACCACCCATACCATCTGCGTCACGAACGCGGCAGCAAGCGTGAGGTAGTTGGTGTACCCGGCTAAGGCCAACATGAACCCGTTGAGCACCCACCGCGTTGCACTGTCACGGCGAAGGGCAAAGACAAAGGTCAGCAGCGTTGCAACAAAGACAAGTGCCGAGAGCCCGTAATACCGTGCCATGCCGCAGAACAGCAACCAGAATGGAGACAATCCCAGGAACACGGCCGCAGTCCCTGGACGGGTAACTCCCACCACCCGAGCCAATGACACGGTCAAGAGGATCGTGGCAGCGGCTGCCAAGACAGAAAGACTGCGCACCGCATATTCACCATAACCGAACAGCCGGATCCACCCGTGGAGTATGAGGAAGTACAACGGCGGATGGAAATCTGCGCCTTTGCCGCGGAGAATGTCGCCCGTGGATTCCGACGCACCCTCCAGGCTCCCGATCTCGTCACCCCAGTAGTCCAGGCGTCCTGCCTGGATACAGGTCAAGACAGTCCAGACCACCAGGAGAAGAAGACCACCGCGCACGTTCACCCGCCGCGAATCGCCCGCAGTTCGTTGATGATGATCTTGACGCCCTTTTTGGCCACGTAGCCCAGGTCGCCGAGGTTCAGGTGGCCCGACCGGAGCATGAGCTTGGCGCGCAGAAGGGATCCTCTGCTCTTGGCGTGGGCCATGTCGGCGTCGCTGACCCCTGGAAGCTGCATGACGAAGGAATCGTCGGTGAGCCACTTGGACCACGCTCCCCGGAGATCGGGCTTGATCAAGTTATGGCGCAGAGCGATATCGTAGAGCTTCGATCCGGGGTACGGCGTGGTCACCGACCAACCGATGTAGTCAAGCAGTCTGTCGTCTGCCAGGCGTGACACAAAGTCCAGCGTGGCCTGTGTCTCCCTGACACCCTCATAGCACAGGCGCCCGTGTTCCTCCCACACATTGAACAGCATGAACAGGCCGTGAACCCTGATGCCGTGATCCTTGAGAACCGAGCATGCTGCTCTGACCTGGTCCAGGGTAATGCCCTTTCCGATACCCTGAAGGGTCCGCTCGTTGCCGCTCTCTATGCCAAGATGCACATACCAGCATCCCGCCCGCGCCATAGCGGCCACCAAGTCGGGCGGGAGTGGGTGGGCTCGCACCTGGGTCTTCCAGGTCATCCCCAGGCGTCGGTCCGCCAGCGCGGAAGCGATGCCCATGGCCGCGGGTATGTTGGCATTGAACTCGTCGGCATGGTCGAAGGTCTCGCGGATGCCAAAATCCTCGGAGAGCCGCTGAAACTCTTTCACCACATTGTCCGGAGATCGAGTTCGGACAGAGGGACGGCCGAGCTTCCAGACCATGTTGGAACAGAATGTGCACGAGAAGGGACACCCCCTGCTCAGCACCATCGAGGTCTCCGGCCTCTGCTTGGCCAGATAGAACCCCCGATAGCGGCGGAGGTCGACCAGATCGCGGGCCGGCGTGGCGACGTCGTCCAGCGGCGTGATATGGGCCCTGGGCTGGTTCACCACCGCAATCCCGTCTTGACGCCACGCGATACCGTCTATGCGTGGCGCCACCGTGCCCCACGGGGCGCCCGACAACCAGGCCTCGGTAACCTCCACCAGTGTTCTCTCGCCCTCGCCCCGTACGACAACGTCGATGCTGCCGGTGCCCAATGCCTCTTCAGGAAGGGCCGTGACGTGGGGACCACCGGCGGCTATCTTCACGTAGGGAAACGCCTCCTTGGTGCATCGAGCCATCGCGTAGGCACCCTCGGCAGCCGTTGTGTAGAAGGACAATCCCAAGAAGTCAGGCCTGAAATCCTCCACCGCTCGCCACGTGTCATCGTAACCTTCCCGGAGACCGTCGATCACGGCAACCTCCAGGTCGGGAAACGCGGCCCTTAAGGCCGATGCAAGATACAAGACTCCAAGGGGAGGGGCCATTTCCTCGCCCAGCTCGCCCAGCCGGGGGATCTTCACCGGCGGAGCGAACAGCAGCAAGAAACGTTTCGCCACAGCGGACCTCCTGCACGGGGACCCCTCGAAAGGAGGGGTCCGCGTGCCTATTGGGCGACTACCGTCGCCTTCTCGATCACCACAGGTGTCACCGGCACATCCCTGTGTCCGCCCACGCCATGAGTCGGCACGGCCCGAATGGCGTCGACCACGTCCATGCCGTCCTTCACCCTGCCAAACACGGCGTAACCGTACTGGTCCGGCCCCTGGTAGTCGAGATTTGGATTGTCCACAACATTGATGAAGAACTGACTCGTAGCGCTGTCGACGACATTGGTGCGGGCCATGGCGAGGGTCCCCCGCACATTCGACAGGCCATTGGTCGCCTCGTTCCGAATCGGAGGCCGGGTCGGCTTCTGGCTCATGTCTGAAGTGAAGCCACCTCCCTGGATCATGAAATCTCTGATGACGCGGTGGAATACCGTGCCGTCGTAGTGGCCGCTGGCGACGTAACTCAGGAAGTTCTCGACGCAAAGCGGTGCTTTCTGGCGATCCAGTTCGATGGTAATGACCCCCATGGTGGTAGCCAAGGTCACCACCGGACGTGACACACCGGCAGCCAACGGCTCCGGGGCAGGACGATCGGCGGTCGCCGGGGGTTGATCCTTCGGACAGGCGGTCACCAGAACCACCAGAATGAGCGCGTACCAAAGGTGTCGCATACGACCTCCTCTGTCATGTGAGTGCCACGCACCACGATTCTCGTGTGCATACTATGTCCCGCCGGCATACCGGCGAGTTGCCAGGACAAACGTCTCGAGATCCGCCAGACTCGGTGCCTCAATGCCCCGATGGCCAAGCGCCGTGAGGTCGGGCACCGTGCCCTGGAACACACCGGGACACCCGAAATGTGCCAACCACTCGCTGAGGGTCCGGTCCCATGCGCCGACCCGCCACAGGAGGGTTGCCGAACTGAGCAGCGCCGGGCCGTGCAATCCTGCGGCCATGCTCTCACCGGCATGGCGTGCCCAGCGGGTCAGCGTCACACAGGAACCGCGCCTCGTGAGAGAATCCACATCAGCCATGGCGCCGACCAGGAGGGCCGCCGCCTGGGGACGCAGATGCTCACCCAGGGTATCCACCATCGTCAGTACCGTTGCCGTCATGGCCTGGGGAGACGACAGCCAGGACAGCAGATCGCTGTCCTTGTTCCAACCCACGGCCAAACGGTACGTGGTCAGAATGTCCATGCCCGTCCCATCACGGCAGCGGTACCCTCCCGTTGCCGCGTCCAGGAGATGCTCATCACAGACGAGACGAAACTCCCTGTCCCATTCGGGCTCCCACCCGATGAGATCGTGGGTGATGAACCGAAGCCACGGCAGCCAGGCCGCATCTCGAACGGGCCACGCAAGGCCTGCGCGAGATGCGGCGTCATAGGTCGCAGCCATGACCGATCGGGCCGCTTCCTTTCGATGCACGATGGTCAGGAAGATCAGCGGATGAACATCCTCCAAGAGGGAACGGTCCCACCTCAGAATGCGAAGGGCTTCCGCAGTCTCACCCACGGCAAGCCACAACGGTGCCTCGGGGTGAACCCATGCTCCTGTAACATCATTCTGGCGTGCGGCCAGCCATGCGGCCAAATCCTCCAGTGTCTGGGGCTGTCGCCGCCGCGCCGTGCGCGCCCTAGAATACTCCTTTCGCCACAGTGTCAGGACATGTTCGGTCATGACCGGATCATCATCCGCCAGGCGGGACCATTCCGCCCACCGGCCGAATTGCCTTGCTGCCAAGTCGCCGTGCACCGTACCCAGCGCTACGCATGACGCATGGAGCCGATGCGCCCGGCGTCCTTGCGCGTGAAGATACTCACTCCTGAGCACTTCCCGTTCCTCGGGGGGGAGCTTTAGGAATGCCTCGGTACCGAACCGCGCTCTCTCAGTGGAGCACCCCATGGCCAAGGTTGCAGCCAAAACTCCCGTGGCAATCGCTCTCACCGGGTTCTCCCCACGCGTGCCATTGTCTCTCGGAAAGCGGTGCCGCGACAGACGAGAAGCCTATGCGCTGACAAGGCTCAAGAGCCTGTCCTGAACGTAGACCACCCGTGCCGGGAGCGCACCGCCCATGTAGCGCGCCACCGTGGGGAGAAGCAGTGCCTGGGCCACCACCTCCTCCTGTGACGCGCCGGCGGGAACCTGCAGCTTGTCACGGATCTTGCCGTTGACCTGCACCATCACCAGCGTCATGGCCCTGACCAAGGCATCTTCGTCCCACTTTGGCCACGCCTGGCGGTGAACACTGCCGGACCTGCCCATGTACTCCCAAAGCTCCTCGGAGATGAATGGCGTCATGGGAGAGAGCAACCTGACCAAAGACTCGATGGCGAAACCCCACGTCGAGCCCAGGGCCGTTCGTCGTTCTCTCAGGGAGTAGAGATAGTTCAAGAACTCCATCAAGGCTGCCACCGCGGTATTGAACTCGAAGTTGTCGATATCGAGGCTCACCTTCCTGATGGTCTTGTGAACATGGTAGGCCAAATCCCGTGCGTGTTCGTCGTAGGGTTCCGGCCCTGGCACGCCGTCATCTGCAGATTCCACCACTAAGGACCACACCCGTTTGAGAAACCGGTGCACACCCGCAATACCGCTCTCCTGCCATGCCACATCGGTTTCAAAAGGCCCGATGAAGAGCAGGAACAGACGCAGCGCATCCGCTCCGTAGCGCTGGGCCATCTGGTCCGGCGTGACCACGTTGCCCAGAGATTTGGACATCTTCCGGCCGTCCTCCCCGAGCATCATTCCCTGATTCTTCAGCACCGTGAAAGGCTCATCAAAATCGACCAGTCCCGCATCGTACATGACTTTTGTCCAGAACCTGGCATACAACAGGTGCATGACGGCATGCTCGGCCCCGCCCACATACAGATCAACCGGGAGCCAGTAGGCCAGGGCCTCTGGGTCAACCGGGCCCTCGCTGTACCCGGGGGAGGCAAAGCGGAGGAAATACCACGATGAACAGGCGAAACCGTCCATGGTGTCGGTCTCGCGAGCCGCGGGACCCCCGCACGACGGACACGGGGTGCGCACCCATTCCTCGCACCGGGCCAGAGGAGAACGCCCGCTCTCGTCGGGCTCGAAGTCTACGAGGTCAGGCAGGTGCACGGGAAGCTGCTCTTCGGGAACCGGGACAGCGCCGCAGGATGGGCAGTGGACGATCGGGATGGGCGCGCCCCAGTAGCGCTGGCGGCTTATGAGCCAGTCGTGAATCCGGTAGTCCGTGGTCAAGCACCCGAACCCCTCATGCTCGGCATAAACCCCCATGCGCTGCATGGCCTCATGGGATTCTAGGCCGCTGAAAGGGCCGCTGTTCACCAGGACTCCCGGCTCCTCGCTGGCGTGATCCAGATCGCCGTGGACCACTCCGTCCGGCGAGATGACCTCTCGAATGGGGAGAGTGTAACGGCGAGCAAAGGCGAAATCACGACGATCATGGGCAGGCACCGCCATGATCGCACCGGTGCCATAGTCGGGAAGCACATAGTCGGCCACGAAGAGGGGAATCCCCTCCTGGTTAAAGGGGTTTATCGCGTAGGCACCGGTGAAGACGCCGGTCTTCTCCCTGTCATCCGCAGCCTTGCGCTCGGTGTCGGTCTTCTTGACTGCCTGGGCCACATAGCTGCGCACGGCAGCGTCTTGATCAGCGGTGGTGGCAATCTCCACGACCGGGTGCTCAGGAGCCACGACGCAGAAGGTCGCGCCGTAGATTGTGTCAATCCTTGTGGTGAACACGGGCAGGTCGTGCTGCCTACCGTGCACATCGACAACCGTGAAGACGATCCGTGCGCCCTCCGACTTGCCGATCCAGTTCCGCTGCATGGCCTTGATGCCTTCAGGCCAGACCACGCGATCAAGCCCTTCCAGCAACCGGTCGGCGTAGCCCGTGATCTTGAAGTACCACTGCTTCAATTGCTTGCGCGTGAGCTCTGTCTCACAGCGCCAGCACTGACCCGACGATGCCTGCTCGTTGGACAGCACGATCCTACACCGGGGGCACCACCATTGCGGATGAACATCTTGGTATGCCAGCCCGCGCTTGAACAGGAGCAGGAAAAACCACTGCGTCCAGCGGTAGTAGGCCGGATCACTGCTGAAGACCTCCCGGCTCCAGTCGTATGAAAGCTCGAAAACGTCCATCTGGCGGCGGTAGTTGGCCGCGTTCCGTGCGGTGGTGACCGCAGGATGCTGGTGTACGCGTATGGCATATTCCTCAGCCGGCTGCCCAAAGGCATCCCACCCCATGGGATGCAACACATTGTAGCCCTCCAGGCGCCGTTTCCGGCAGACCACATCGGTGGGCACATAGTTCTTTCCGTGGCCAACCGACAGCCCCGATCCCGAAGGGTAGGGGAAGAAGTCCAGGCAGTACAGCTTCGGCCGGTCTGGCTCGCACGGGGTCGAGTAGAGTCCGGCTTCTCGCCACCGCGGGCGCCACTTGGCCTCCATGGCCGCGAAGTCATAACGCGGGGACACTACGCTAGGCCTCGTTTGATCTGCACAGTTCATACCCCCCACGCTATTCACCAGCATAGATAACGGCGATCTTTGTCGCCTCAAGACGTTCAACCTCCGAGTCCATCTGCTTGGACTTTTTCTCGACATACTGGGCACGTTCGGTATCATTGCCGGCGCGGAAGAGCTGACGGGCCCTCTCGAAGTAGTCCTTCGCCTGCCGCACCATGACGATGGCTTCGTCGAACATCTTCTCGGCTTGGTCATACCTCAAAACGTAGTCGATGTTCTTGTCCTTCACATGGTCCCTGGCGGCCTGTTCCTTCCTTTCGGACTCGCGCTCCTTGATCTCTCCCGCGGCCATGAGCACGATGGGTTCGGAGGGGCCTTTCCGGAGAGCGTCTCCGATCTGATTCCGCGCCTGGTCCAGCCTTCCTACATCCGCCAGGGCCAAGGCCAAAAACGCCATGGCATTCACGTTGTCCGGGCTGCGCTTGACCACGTCGTGCAGCCGCTTGATGGCCTGTTCCTGCCTGCCTGCCCGGGCAAAGATGGGAACCTGGAGCTGAATGGGCTCGATGTTCTCAGGATCGAGCCGCTCCCATTCCTGGTAGATTTCCAATGCCCCCCTATCGTCACCGGTGTCTTCCAGAGCCTTGCCCAGGTACTTGTACACCGATGCGCCGGCCACGCCGGTCTCGTCTATCACCACGCCAATGCCCCGGCGAACAAGATCAACAATCTGCGGCCGGGTGAATCCCATGGTATCCTGTCCTGCCCTGCCGAAATCACCAACCACAAGGTAGTCGGAGCCGGTGGCGACTATCCGGCGCCACGCAAAGGAATAGGTCGAATCCCTTTCGACCACCGACACATAGATCTTGAACGCGTCACCGATCATGCCCAAGTCTTCATACAGCCTGGCCAACGACGCGACATACGCAATATCGTCAGTATAGGTCATGGCCTGGTGAAGCAAGTCGGTGGCCTCATCCGAACGGCCGAGGGACCTCAGGCACTGCGCCCAGTTGAAGTAGACCGGCGTGTAGCTGCTGTCCGCGGCCAAGGCCTTGCTGAAAAACGGCAGGGCCTCTTCGCAGCGATCGCGCTTCTGCAACAGCACGGCCTTGTAGTAGAACGACTGGCCAAAGGACGGATCCATGGCGATGGCGGAGTCAACCAGTGCCTCGGCCTGCGTCAGGCTGTCGAGGCTGTAGTGGCAGGTCACCTCGCCAACCAACGCCGCGACATAGCTTGGATCTATGGCCGAAGACTGCTGAAACCCCCGCAGTGCATTGACATAATCACCCGACTGGAGGTACTGCAGTGCCATCTGGTAATGCCGTTCCGCCTGGAATCTGGTGAAACCACGATACTCGTCCGCCACCTGCTGGGCGAACTGCGCCTTGGACTTCTTGCTGTCCTCGACATCCCCCTTCGTCGTCCCCGATTGGGCGGTGCCCACCTGCAAGAAACGAACGGTAACCTTGTGGATCTTCCCCACCCGCACGGCATTGCCCATGACGAGGAAGTCCACCTCAATCTTCTTGCCCAGCTCCGCAGCGGCGGTATCCACGTCGGCATATGCGGGGTCGAAACCCATGCTCTTGGCCGATGCGGCCAGCTGCTTGTCAGTCAGCACCGCGGTGCTTGGGAGACGGCCCAGCGAAACTCTGATCTCCTGGGCCAGTTTCTTGGCAAATGACCCACTCTGCGGAGTCGAAACCTGCATCTCCATCACGGCGATGCGCGTGGGCTCGTCTGCCGATACGAACAAGGGAACAGCGACGAGAACACACAGAGTCAAGAGCCCACGGAAATGCCGATTCATGATTCCTCCTTCTGAGGGAAAGACTCTTTGAAAACCGTTCACAACTCGCCCCGTGGGGAGCCGTAGATCCGTGCACTACATACACATCCAGGACCGCTGAACGGGCCCATCCTCAATGATGCACCCCGGTTTCCACCCGGTGTACACCGAGAGACGGCGCGCAACAGTGTTCCTTTGCAGCGGCCCTTCACGGATGTATCTCTCACGTCATACTACCCTCAAGTCTTACATGCCGCTGCAATGGGTCGAGGCAGACCCGCTCCTGAGTGTCCCACCGCGTACGACCGCGCCAGTTGAAGAAAAACGCCCACATCGCGGTCGAGGTTCGCCTGCGTGCCGTCAAAATAGAATGTGCGGATGGGAATCCCGTCACAATCGCGGCTGATCGACGGGTACACAGCCTCAGCAACGATGGCATTCATGCACGTGAACGGGGAGATGTCAACTATGCCGGATGCTCCGCAGCGATGCAGGTAGACCGCTCTGGCAACACTCAGCGCCATCTCACCCAAGGCGGCCTCGCTGGGGAGATACGGAGAGCCCAATGCAAGCATCGAGGCCACGGCGGGTTCCGGACGATCTGCCAGGTCATCGCGAAACAAGGCCTCGATCGTGGATTCATCATGTTCCTGAATGCGATGCCGGAGCCCGGTCTTGACAAGACGAAGGGTCGGCCGGGTGCCAAAGCGTCGTAGTCGCCTCTTCTCCTCGAGATTGGTATAGTGGACCCACTCGGTCAAGCCGGGAAGCCAGCATTCCGCGCCATGGCGCTCAAGGCATCGGATGATCTCCATGTTGCTGAACTCGTTGTTCCGGCAGAAGATCTCCCCGACAATGCCGATGAGGACCCGAGGCGCGGGCCGAGTCCTCACGCCGCGCAACCGGTCCCTCGCTATCCGAAGCCCCTTCAGGAAAGACCGCATGTTCAGGGTGCGGCGGGGATCTGCCAACACGTCGCACAGCGCGTCGATGGCATACTCGAACGCCGTGTCGGCTTCTCCCGGAACCGCTTCATGGGGCCTGATCTTCAGGAGCATCGCAACCAGATAGTCCGCGGCCACAAAGCCCCTCCACGCCGACCGGAGCAACCGTGTCGAATCCGCGCCCAGACCGTCGTATGCATTCTCGCTGGTGGGCGACACTACTAAGGCATCGCCGTAGCCACGATTCGCGAGCGATGTTCGGATGAAATCCGCATACTGTCCGAACCTACAGGGGCCCGAAGATGTAGGCATGAAAAACGCCGCGGCATGGGCGGGATGCCCTTCGTCCACCAAGATGCGCAGGAAATCGCCCAAAGTGACGATCAGCGGATAGCACTCCTCCCCTGAGCAGCACGATCGGGCCAGGGAGAGCGTACGGTCATTTGATTCGGGAACCAGCCGTGCATCGATCCCACACCCCCGAAAGGCGGCTGCCGTGAGCATGGCATGGGACGCAGGCATACGCGGGATGAAGACAGTCCTGCCGGCCAGTCCGCTCATGCCGCCTCACAGGATGCGTGAGCCTGATTCTCGCGCCGCAGCATTCCCTTTGACTCCAGGAATGCCTCACACCTGGTCATGATGCCTGCATCGTTGGCATGGCCGTCGAAATGCAGGGTGAGAAATGGTTTTCCGCCCGCCCGGTAGAGATAGTGCTTGATGAACGAGTCAGGTCCGCACTTGAAGTTGCTGACATGGATGAGGTTCAGGTTTTCCCCCGCCGTCACTCTCGCGGCCGCGACGATTCTCCGGCCGTAGTTCCAGTACATACGCGGCACGATACCCCGGATATCGACGGCGTCCACATCGAGAAAGTCCATGGGAATGACATCGATGCCATAGGTATCACGCAGCTTCCGCGGCACATCGAGGCACACCATGCCATCATAGACATTGTACGGCCTTCCGACCAACACGATACCGGGCCTTCCCTCCCTCGCCAGAGCCTGCATGGCGTCCCGCCCCGCAGCGCGGAGCTTTGCTGCGAAATCGGCGTGATGCTGTCGCGCCTCCCCCAGAGCTCCCTCCACCATTCTTCGCGATACACCAAAGCGGGCCAGGCTGAGCGCGAGCTCGTGCATCACTGCGGCATTGCCGGATCGAAACCTCAGCGTGGGAGCTATGAGGCGTTGGGCAAGACGGTCGAGACCAGGGGCACATCGAAGCACATACGGAAGTGTCTGTCCCCATACGCACACAAAGCTTTCGGTGTGAGCGTGGGAGGTGGCCCGATCGATGATGGCCGGCATGAACACGTGGTCGACCCCTTGCTCCAGAAGCCAGGAAACGTGACCGTGGGCGACCTTGACGGGAAAGCATGGTTCAGCCACCGTAGCTTCGACACCTCTGTCGGCCAGAGTCTTATTGGTCCACGGGCTCGTCAGGGTGGACCAGCCGAGGTGCCCGAAGAATGCGTGCCAGAAGGGCAAGAGTTCGATGGCGTGCATAGTGCGTGGGATCCCCACCGTCGGCCCGTGGGAAGAGGAAATATCACCCGGAAGCAGATCATGGTACAGCCGGTAGAGATCCTCAGTCACCGGCTGGATCTCTGTTCGTTGACGCTTTCGGAACCGATCCGAGCACTGATCGCCCCAATAGCTGCGTTCTCCCTCCACCGTAAACTCTTGGATACTGCAGTAGTTCTGGCAACCCTGGCAGGTGAACTCCCTGAGACCGTATTTCAGCCGCTTTAGCGCCGTACCTCGAAACGTGGTCTTTCGCGCCGTGGTCTGTGCCCACTCGCGAGCCAGCAAAGCTGCCCCAATGGCGCCGATGACGCCATTGTAGGGCGGAACGATGACGGTCGTATCCAGTACCTGGCTGAATGCCGCCGCAACGGCATCGTTGTACGCCGTACCGCCCTGGAAGAAGATCACCCCGTCGATGGGGCGGCCTCGCACCACGCGATGCACGTAGTTCTGCACTACAGAATAGGCCAAGCCAGCGGCGATGTCCGGCACTGGCGCCCCCTGGCCAAGACACGCATAGACGTCGCGCTCCATGAATACCGTGCAACGCTCTCCCAATCGTACGGGACGATTCGAGGACAAAGCCATACTCGCGAACTCGTCTACTATGGAGACATTCAGTTCGCCTGCCCGCTCCTCCAGAAACGATCCCGTTCCCGCCGCGCAGGCATCGTTCATGGTGAAGTCCACCACCACTCCGTCCTGCAGTCGGATGTACTTGGCATCCTGGCCGCCTATCTCCAGAATGGTGTCCACGTCGCTGTGGAGATACTTCTCCGCAACGAAACGGGCACCCCTGGTATGCGCGGTGATCTCATCCTTCACCGTGTCGGCACCGACCAGCGTACCGATGAGTTCCCTGCCGGATCCTGTGGTGCCGACTCCATTGATGACCACTCGGTCCCCCAGTTCCTCCGCCATCTGCTGCAGGGCATCGCGAACGACCTCGATAGGCCTGGCCTTCGTACGCACATAAAGCTCCCATAACACATTTCCGTCGGCGTCGATTACTGCCAGATTAGTGCTCACACTGCCGACATCGATACCCAAGAAGGCAACCCTTCCCTCGATGCAGGGCTGCGTGAGAACATGCGAGACTCGATCTCTGAGGAGTACCACACGCTCCATCGTAAGCCTCGGCATGCCACCCCAAGGCGATGCGTCGATCCGCATTTCCCGTGGCAAACGATGGGTGGCCGCCTCACGCTCAATGACTGCCGCGCCCAAGGCTGCGCTGTGGGCATGATGGTCGGGAACCAGAAGCTCTTCCTCAACGCCGAACGCACGCCGCAGGGCTCCCAGTACCGCAGAATTAGCTGCCAAACCACCGACAAACACGGCCGGTGCGACAATACGGCGGCTCTTCGCGACGGAAGCGCGGAAATTCCTGGCAACCGCATCGCACAGACCGGCCAGAACCTCCTCCGGCCTGAATCCCCTCTGCTGGGCGTGGATCATGTCGGACTTGGCGAAGACGGAGCAACGGCCAGCGATTTTGGGAATGCGTGTGACCCCGGCGACCATGTCCGCCACCTCCTCAACCGCGCAACCCAATCGCGTGGCTTGCTGGTCGATGAACGAACCGGTGCCGGCGGCGCAGTCGCCATTGGCGTCATAGTCTACCAAGGTGGGGCGACCCGACGGGTCGGGATCGAGCCTTAGGAACTTGGAGGTTTCTCCTCCCATCTCGAGCACGGTCCTGACACCTGGGAACACCACCCCCGCGCCGCGGGCCAATGCAAGGAATTCGTTTTCATGGGGCAAATCCCATTCTGAAGCGATGGGTTGGGCTGCCGATCCCGTGAGGCGGATACCCGCTAGTGCCCTTCCAGCACTCTGCCGCAACGCGTCGAGGACAGCATTCGCCGCGTCCCGCGGCCGGCCCTGAGTTCTGGTGTACGGCCCGAACCAGGCGTATACGTCTCCAGCTCTCCGGGGACCAAGGAAATCACCCGGCAATGCCGCCTCGTCGGATGAGGATACCACCACCGTCTTCAGGGACACCGAGCCAATGTCGATACCCACGTACAACTGCGAAGGCACTGCGAACTCCGTCTAGTGCGAGAAAGGCCGGTTTGGCTGCGCGGGCAGGCATCCCTTTTCATGAGAGGCGAACAGGTACCTAATGCGGAAACCAATCGCGAGAACGCCGCTGATGGGCGAACCGGTACCGGCAGGCTCACGACCCTGCGTGGGTCCCAAGCGTTTTAACCAGCCAGCGAAACCCCCGGTCGTCAAGCCCATTTTCCTTCTAGTCGGCAAAGACCTGGCAGGTCATGTCGAGCTTCAGCCAGAACCCGAATCTGGGCCCGGTGCGGGCGACGTCGCCTGGAGGATCGCTGCCATGGCTGCATCCGACCAGACCCGCGCCAAGGATGACATTGTGACCGCAAGCGCAGCGAACTCCTTGCCCTCCAAGGGCCGCTCCATGCGTAGATGCCGTTGAAGGCCGTCTGTCTTTGTCCCGGGCTTCACGATGCTCAGCGTCACATCGAGTACGGCGTACCACTCCTCTCCGATTTGGCGGGCGCCACACTCAGATAGATGCCCCTCAACCACTATCTCTCGACCCGTTCGACCTCGCCGGTAGGCGGCCTGGACCGCTTTGGAGACGACCAAGTCCCGCCAGAGGATGTCTGCACAGGCATCGGCCGGCCGGCTGGCCCAAAGGTTTCGGCCGGCCCGTACCACCGTACCATTGGCCGCCACCAAGATCATATCGTGGGTGTCATAGAGTGGTGATGCCCCGAAATCGTTGATCGCCACCGCCACTGGGTGTAACGCAACCGCCGGCGCGGGCAAAGAAGGCTGCAAGAGGTAGACTGTTGGAGGCGGCGAGCCAGAACCTAGGTTAACCCTTACACACGCCATGGTGCACAGCGCAACGAGACACACACCGATCCTCATGGCCACTTGTCCTCGCCGCTGGGAGCCAAAGATGAAGAGGAGGCTCCCAGCCTATCTAGGGTTGAGCGTAACTCACGCAGCAGAAGGGTTGCCTCACCCGTGATCTGATCCAGGGACATCGGCACTCTCGCCATGGATTCGGTCAAGGCTTCGATCTGTACCACTAAGCTCCGAACACTGTCCGAGAACGGCCCGGCCTCCGCCTCAGCCCTGACTGCCAATCGGTTCAAGCGTTGAGCAACCTGACGGAAATCCACCATCAGGGAATCGGCCGTGCGTGCGGTCCTTCCCATCTGCGCGGTCAACGACTCCACCCATCCGCCGGCGGCGAGGCGGTCCAGATTCTCCAGAAGTGAGACGGCAGTGTCGCTGATGCGGGCGAAATCCACCTCGCCCATGATCCTCAGCAGACCCTCAAGCCCCATGTCCAGCTTCTCAAGCTGCGACTCAACCACAGGGATCACCGGATGATCTGGTTTGAATGACAACGGGGGAAGCCTTGCCTCACCTTCCTGGACTGTGCGAAGGTTTATCACCCGTACCCCTGTGATGCCCACGAAGTCCAGACGAGCCGCAAGGTCTTCCTCTACTGGAAACACCGTCTCGATGGTTACTAGTACCTCCACCAGTCTCCCATCCGGGGCGACGGCAATGCTCTGGACCATGCCGACGGGGACACCGTTGTACCGAACAGCCGTGCCGTTCTCAAGGCCTTGTACCGACTCAGAAAAGTAACACACATACTCCCGGGACGCCTTGCCCCGAAACCACCCCGTGAGCCACACCAGAACCGCCACGATGAGGACCGCGCCCAGAAAGAAGAACACGCCCAAGCGAAAACGGTTTGCTTCAAGCGACATCGTTGGCCTGCCCTTGGGGGAGACGATGGAAGAATGCGTGCACGCGGAGATCCGAATGCTCCTTGAGCTGTTCGACCCGCCCCTGTGCGATGATGCCCTGAGACGAGGAATCAAGCATGATCACCCTGTCAGAGATCGCCAGGATGCTCGGCAATTCGTGGGTAACAATGACCATGGTGGTTCCCAGTGTTCGGTTGATGGAGCATACAAGCTGGTCCAATTCGGCGCTGGTCACCGGATCGAGGCCCGCCGAAGGCTCGTCAAAGAACACCATATCGGGATCCAATGCCAGTGCGCGGGCAAGACCGGCCCGCTTTTGCATCCCCCCCGAAATCTCCAGAGGATACGACGCCGCGAAGTCGGCGAGGCCCACCATATCGAGTTTGCGAAACGCCGCGAGCCGCAGCACGGCAGGGGACAGATCCCTGAATTCCGACAGCGGCAGCATGACGTTCTCCAACAGCGTCAGGCTTGCTAGCAAAGCGCCTGACTGGAACAGTACACCCCACCGCCGCCGAGCCGAGGATAACACACGCCCACTGTCCGACCAAATGTCAGAGCCCTCAAACAACACCGAACCGGCCCACGGGCGGGAGAGCCCAACCATGTAGCGAAGCAGTGTGCTCTTGCCGCACCCGCTCCGCCCCACGATGACCAGGATTTCACCCGGAGCTACCGTGAAGGAAATATCCCGCAGCACCCGGCTGCTCCCATAACCGCCCTCCAGATCGCGAACCTCAAGGATGGGGATCGCGTCGCTCACATGATCACCCCGGGGCGGATTCTCACGTACACAAGGGAGATCAGCGCATCGGCCACGATCACCAGGAACACCGCGGTGACCACCGCGGTCGTGGTTGCCTCCCCAACTTCGGAGGCGCCCCCGCGAACCCGCGTGCCCGTGAAGCACCCCACCGTGGCGATGATCAGAGCGAACACCAGACCCTTCAGCATGCCCCAATAGAAGTCCAACGGCAGCATGACCAGGTGCAGCCGCGACATGTACACGCTGGCGGGCATATCAAGATACCATCCGCCTATGAGGAGACCGCCCAACAGACCGAAGAAATCCGCGATGAGCACCAAAACGGGCATCACGAGGATCAAGGCGATGAGTTTGGGGATGACGAGAAACTGGAACACGTCAAAGCCCATGACTTCCAGGGCGTCCACCTCCTGCCGCACCTTCATCGTGCCGATCTCGGCCGCGAATGCGGAACTGGACCTGCCCGCCACCAGAATCGCCGCAAGCAAAGGACCGATTTCCCACGTGACCATATATCCCACCAGATCGGGCATGAAGATCTCGGCCCCAAATGTCTTCAGTTGGTAGCCGGACTGGTATCCCAAAACCGTGCCCAGAAGCCAACAGAGAACGCCGATGATGGGCACTGCCTTGACGCCGGCTTGTTCCATGTAGTACAATGCCAACGAGAGACGAAGACTCGCGGGATACCGCAGAGTCCTGCCCATGGCTTCCAGCGATTGTCGCGAGAAACTAAGCAACCCTGCGACCACATCCCAGGCAGTCAGGACATCTGCGCCAACTCCCTCGAAATGCGTCCGTAGCGAGCGGGGACGGCCCACAGACTCAAGGGCTTTGGCCCGAAGCCCAAACATCTCCCACACCTGTAGAAGCTCGGATGATGCGCCCCGAACCTCCACGGAAGTCGTATTCCGTGCCCGGCGGATAGCATCAAACACCGCAGCAGCCGCGGCAGTCTCCATGCCATCACAGGCTGAAAGATCAACAACCACCCCACCGCCGCGGGCAATTCGGCTCAGGGCCTCAGTGAGCGCGCCCACCGACGCCGCGCGCAGAAGACCTCGCACGGTGAGAACCGACCCCTCTACCGAGATCGACTCATCGGTCGTCACATAGTCTCCTTCCCACCGGCAGCCGAGCAGCGGGGAGCCAGGCGCCTCTGGCCGCACCAACGGTGCGAGTTGCCTTCCTCATCAACCCTTCGACTGAGGATGCACTCAACTCCTGAGTCCTTCCTCGTATGTGCGCAGTACCTCCGGCGCCGTCTGGCGCCAGTCAAAGAGCCGCAGGGCAGCCTCCCGGCCCCGGCAGCCCAGTTCCCTCCCGGCCTGAGGATTGGCCAGCAGCGATATCACAGCCCGGGAAGCGCTAGCTGCGTCATCAGCCCGCAGGTAGTGCTGTCCCTCGAGAAGGGCCAGGCCTTCCACCGCCCTGGAGGACGCCACCAGCGGCATTCCTAGAGACAACAAGGTCAACACCTTCACGCTGGTGCCGGCTCCCATTCGCAAAGGCGCCACGGCCGCGCCGACGCCCTCCGCTGCAACCGCGAGATCAGGCATATGGCCGGCATAGTGAATCCACTGGTCCACCGGGAGCCCCCGAACTCCAGCCCGGTGTCCGACTACACGCAAGGCCGAACTGGGAACAGCAAGGCGTACGCCGGGCATGATCTCCCGGGCAAGAAACAGAAGGGCGTCGCGGTTGGGAAGATAGTCGAGGGCACCCAGAAAGAGGACAGTCTTCCCCAAAGGTACCCCGGACGGCGCCGGCAGAACCTCACAGGCGATGGGCACGGTGGATACGGGAACCGCTCCAAGGCAACTGCGGAGTCTCTCCGATTCCACCTCGTGCACAGTGAGCACCCGGCCGGCACTACGGTAGGCCGCCAATTCATTGGCCTGTATGACCTGCGCGCGACGGCGCAGAATCCACCGTCGCCAAGGATGTGCCTGAGTAGCCAGTTCCCGCTGCAGTCGCAGCCAATGAAGGTCATGGCTGTCGATCCACACCGGCACACCGGCTCTGGGCCGGATCGTCCATCGGCTGAACCAGTACTCTCCCTGAACCAAGGAAGGCAACCATTCGGCCATCACCCGATCCACCGCTCTTTGCATCGCAGGCGACGAGTGGTAGATGCGCTCCCTGGGCAGCCCCCCCAGCGCGACGATCCGCGTGCCGGCGGCATAGGCCAGCCGGTGAAGGCGTGTGCGATGGGCGAAGGAGTCCACCGCCACGACCGGATCCAGCGCCGGAAACGCTCTTTGGAGATCGGCGACGGCCCGGCGCTCACCGGCGTCGAAACATTGCGTAACCAGCGCAACACGGTACTGCAGCGCCAGCTGGCGCATAAGCCAAAAGGTGCGGACTCGATGACCACGATCCGGTGGAAACGGCACGAACGGAGAGACTATCAGGATCCTTGTCATTTCGTCCTCAGCGCCGTGGCGTGCCCGCCGACTGAGACCGCCAGCGACAGTAGAGTCGCCGCGGCAGCACCCATGGCCCCGTACCGGGGTATCAGAATGATATTAAGCCACACATTGACGACCGTGGCCACCGAGAGTACCGCCAGATCCCGCCCTTGGCGATTCCGGGCCACCAGTGCGCGGCCCTGGGCCTGATCAACACTGGCCAGGACCATGCCAAAGGCCAGTACGACCAGGACCGAGGCCGCCCTGTCGAATCCGGCCCCATACAGAAACCGGACCGCCACCGAGGCCCCTGCGCCCGCTGCCAGACCCAGCGCGATCCCCATGGCCAGGGTATCGGCGATACCCCTCCTCAGAAGTCGTTCGCCCCCTGGCTTCATCATCCTCGGCAGCAGGATCTGCCCATAGCTCTGGGGGACAAGGAGCAGTGTCGAGAAGATGCGAAATGCGGCCACGTAGAATCCGACTTCGGCCAATGACGCCAAGGCCGACAGCAAGAGCACATCGACGCGCCAGTAGAGCTGGAACATCGCTTCAAGCCCGAGGAACACGGGCACCTGCCGCGCCAGCGCCCGAAGGGTGTGGCGATTGGCCCTGCGAAAGCCAAAACCCTGGGGAGGTATCGCCAGCACCACTGCCACTGCCCGGCCCAAACCCAGCAACCCGACAAGGGCTTCCACGGGGGCATTGCCGCGCAACAAGGCCAGGCCAGCCAGGAGTCGTGCCGCCTGCTCGACCAGCAGCGTTGCGGCCAACCTCCCCGAGCGTTGCACCCCAATCCAGTATCCTTCCTCCGGCACCGCGAGGGCGGCGATCGGGATCGCAAGAGCCACCAGGACGAGCACGCGGCTGGTCTGCCCGACGGTCAGGCATACGGCCATTGCACCGGCAATCAACGCCAAGAGCGTGCCGACGCCGAGGCACGCCACCGCTGCCGATCCAAGAAGCGCCCGGTCTTCAACCCGGGCCATCTCCCGGGGCAGCAGATGTCGAAACCCCAGGGAGGACGCTGCCTCCAACAGGGAGAAAACCGCAGCAGCCAAGCCGTAGAGCCCGACCTCCTCGGCGCCCCGTTGCCTGGCCAGAAGTGCCAGTAGGATTACCGTCACTGCAGGCCCGGCAGCGCGGGCTACCAGTAGTGTGACAGTATCCCGGTGGAGTGGAATGATCACGTCCGGCAGGTTCCGAGGAAAGACACGCCGCCAGATCATAGGCGGCCATCCTCGGGTGCGCCGCCCTGCGGATAAACCGGTTCTCTCTCCGCGATCTCCTCCGATGACGCCAGGGCCACCAGCACCCAAAACAGCAGAAGAATGGCCGGCTGCCGCAGCGTCCAGTCAAGGGCATTATGCAAGACAAGGGCAACGCAGCCCACCCACATGCCTGCAGCCTGCAATCGGCGTCTCCGGGCGCAGGCATACGCATGGCAGAAGGCCAGCACCGCACCGCCTCCCCACATGGCCACGCTGGCGAAGCCGCCAGGGTACCCTGCCTCAGCCGCGTCGAGCATCACGATGCTGTGCACGGGATGACGGAACAGCTCGAGGGCAAGAACGGGATCGAACTCGGGCACTCGGACCGCGAACTGACTGAGCCCTACACCAGAAATCGGGTAGGCACGCAGCATAGAACGGGCGACAGACACCAGCGCGACTCTCACGTCGGCAGCACTGGTTTCGGTTCGCTGCAGCCGGTGTCTGACCGCAGGCAGGGAGAGCACCACCACCACGCCGGCGACCACACTCATGGCTATCACCCTGCGCGAAATGGCTCTGCGCCGGGAAAACGCCCGCATGGCCAAAGCCGCGAGTACCGCAAGGCTGATCAAGGCCACTGCCCAGGCCGCTCGGGAGTACGACCACACCAGCGAGGCCACCGATGCCACCGCAGACACAAGACCCAGGATCCGAAATGCCGCCGGCCTGCCCGCCACTGCGGTGATGACACAGACAGGAAGTAGTCCCACAACATAGCTGGCAAAGGAGTTGGGATGCCCTATCGTGCCTCCCGAGCGCCAGAGGCCTACCCCCTGGGCAATGTACTTGAAAAGCTGATCATCCCCGGCCTCACCCAGAAGCATAAGGCCCAGGGCGCCCTGCCGTATCTGCTGGGCGGCAGCCAGACCGGCCTGCACTATCACGACACCCAGGAGCACAGGAATCGCCTGACCCGCTCCGCGTAAGGAAAGACCGGCCACTACTGTCGCAGCCAGAATCGCGCGCACCGTCGCCAGCCATTGCATCCACGATTCCAGCGGGTGCGTTGACACCAGCGCTCCCGGAAGCAAGCCTACCAGGTATGCTCCTCCCAACAAGAGGAAACCCTTCAATGGTCCGCGGGGGAGGATGGGTTGGCCATGAATAGCGGCCAACGCCGCGGCCGCGAGCAGCAGGAGATCAGCGGGATAGTAGGCGAGGTTCCCCGGCGCGCCTCCGATGAAGCCGTGGCGTGGCGGAAGGAGATAATCCACCACAGGAAACGCCACCAGAGCGACATACGTCAGAGGGAGAAAAAGAGCCCGATCGCGAGCCGTGGCAGCGAGCGCGACGATGAGAAACACCGCCCAGATGGCCATCGTGATGTGCCAGGGCGCCCCCAGCATAGCGGGGAGCATGGAGGCGATCCATGCCCCCAGGGCTACCGCCGCGACTGCCGTCACGCCGGGTGCTCTCGTCTCCTGCGCCGCGTCACCATGCCTACGGCAACCACAAGGGCGACCACCGCCGCCGGGCCCAGTGCCACTATTGCCAGCGACGGTCGCTCCGCAACGGCAAGGCTTGGCTCCACTAGAACCTTTGTCGGCTTCTTCTGCGTCATGAGCTCGGCAGAGATCTCCGTCTCGACCTGAATCTCGGTGAAATGGGCCAAAGCGCGCATGGCCGTGGCTTTGGCGTCGTCGGGGGTTGACCGAGCTCGGATCAGCGACTCGGCATCCGCGGATCGCACGCGGATCATCTCGATCTGACGGTCCGCCAGGTTTCGCTCCCGCTGGAAGGCCTCATTACCTTGGGCTACCAGCAAGGAGCAGGCAAGAACGGCTCCGCGGCGGGCGTCGGCGGGATCCACTGACCGCGCCTCTACCCGTATCAGGCCCTCTTCCAGCGGCGCGGCCCTGAACGACAGCGCTCCCGGAGGCAACCCCGCCACCATGGAGGTCAACCGGTCAGAAAAGGCGGGATCGCTCACCATGGCGGCCAGGCCGCGGGTGGAGATTACCGGATGAGGCAGGTAATCCCTGGGATTGAAATAGCCGATCTCGACCACCCCCCGCGACACGTATGAAAAGGGCACGGCATGCCGGAGAACAGCCCATGAGCCAAGCCAGGCAATGACGAAGGAAGTAGCGACGATGGCCAGAAAGCGCGCGCTCCGGAGACTACTGTCGGGCATGATCCCTCGCTTGTGAAGGGTGAGCAAACAGGCCTGCAATCCAGAGATTCCTGTCCTGCCCGGTGGCGGGATCCCAGAAATCGTTGACGAACCGGGCAGAGAGCACACCGGAGGAAGAAAGCTCCAACGGCAGGCATGTCCACCCTTCGGCGTCGACTGCGTGACGCCGAATCGTTCCATTCCATGAAAGCTCCACGATCGGCCACCGGCCTACTGCGGGTTGACCGCGCACTACCAGCAGCGCGCTCCCCTCTCCCTGCAGGCGCCACTGGACAGAGCCCTCAGCGGGCAACATGACTCCTCTCTTCTCAGGGACCGCGGCGTCCATCGCCACGGTCTGCACCTCGCTCCAGGTCTCCAGCACGTTCTCCGCCAGCGGATCCCGACCCCTACCGTCGCTCCACACCATCAGACGAGCAGCAAGCCTCTGCCGAAATCCCTCCATATCCGAGGGAGGATCCACGTACCCGATCTCATCCACTCCTTCGACGATCGAGATGAACGCATTCCGGTCTTCCCCCGGTGCGCGCAGATCATTCACGAGGGTTACCGAGCAGGTCGACTGGACATGGCGGGGCGTCAGGATCCATTCCTCAGACCATGCGGGCGTCTCTTCCGCCACCACGCCGTCGTCCAGCCGGTACACTGGCCACACACCCCGGGCGGGTTGCCCCCTCGTCAGAAGCCACGCTCCTGGCGCCAGGGGCTGGGGCAGCCGTCCCACCGCAAGGCCGTTGCGGGGTTCCTCCCACGCCTGTCTGGCCTTCCAGACGACATACCGTGACCAGCCTCTCTGGCGCCATGGTCGCAGCGAGGCCAGAGTGCAGGCCTGGGCATCCAGACCCGCATCCAATAGAAGCCGGGCCGCGTACTCCGCCGCCAATGAGTCGCGGCTCATGACCGCTGCCGTGGGCCACGACACTTCGTGAAGAGGCGGCCGCCCAGTGTGGAGGCTCGCGGCAAGTTCCCGCCAGGGAAGGCTGGCATCATTCCAGGCCGCCAGTGAATCCAAGGCTGCGGGCCGCCGATAGACGGCTTCGGCCAGTAGCGCCCTTGCGTCAGTCCCTGCAACGGCCGATGCCGCGATTCGAAGCGCCAGACTGGCCGGCGTGGTTCCCGTACGCCTCTCAAGACTCGCCAGATCTTCCAGGGCCTCAGATGCGCCTCGGGAGTCACCACCCAACACCGCCGCATAGGATGTCCGGATAATTGCCTGCGGGTTCCGCGCATTCAACACGGCGGCCCAGGCGTACCGTCGGAGAGTGCCGCTATCCCATCGGCCCAGCGCGTCGCCGCTGCTCAAGATGGAAGAGGCTGCGTACGCGAGCATCCCGCAGACGGCGGCCCCTCCCAGGATGCGGGGCCGAAGATCCAGATTCGGGCGCACCAGAAGAGCCAAGGTCGCGAAAACGGCGGCCGGTTCCAGCCGCCCATCCACGAGATACCATCCTCCTCCCCCCAACAGCGCCACGATCCCCCATCCTTTGGCCGAGACCGCCATGGCTGCGATGGCCAGGGCTCGCGGTATGACAAGCGAGGGGCAGTTCGGTACCCCCGCGATGATGCCCCCGCACAACACTATCAGTGCAAAACGGCCAACGCCCCCGCTCATTCGAAATGCCCACGCCAAGACCACCAGCATCCCGACACTCGCCACTGCGCGTTCGCCAGGAGTGGGAAGCAACCATAGGAGAGCGGCGGTGCCGCTGACGAGGAGGGCAACCGCCTTCATCCGTCCAGGCGACCCTTGAGCAGTTCCAGTTCATGCCGCGCGTCGGCCTGCCATCCCGGACCCGCGCGAGGATCGTCCGCCACCAGCTTGAGATGATGCCAGGCCTCCTTGAGACGGCCGGTCTTGGCCAAGACTCTGCCTAACAACACCCGCGACCCATGGTCTCCCGGCGACCTCTCCAACGCCATCGTCGCCCATCGGCCCGCCTCGCCCAGCCTTTCTTCCGATTCTGCCCAAGAAGCCAACTCCCACGCAGGCCAGGCCGTTTCAGGGTGACCATTCACGAGCCCTATGAGAAGACGACGGGCCTCAGTCCCCTTCCCCACCATACGAAACGCTTGGGAACGTGCTATCCCGCATGCCACCACGTCAGCGCCCAAGGATCGCGCTCTATCCAGATCTGCCAACGCCTCTGCGGCCCGCCCGGCATCCAGCAGTGTCTTCGCGCGAAGGAGCCACATCGCCGGATCCTCGGGTCGCCGTGCCAGGAGCCTGCCCGCTTCGACCAATGCTTCGGCGCTGCGGTTGCTCTGCGAAAGAATTCCCACCAGCTCCCATCGAGCCGCATCGGACCCTCCACTCTGGACCACGGCCCGTGACGCCAGAGCCACGGCCCTGGGCATGTCTCCCTCGGCCACGGCAACTTTGCTCCATAGCATGGTCTGCAGCCAGGGCTCCACGCTGGTATCGCGGGCCTCAAGCCTCACCTTTGCAGCCCCCACCAGACCACTGGCCAACATGCGCTCGATTTCCTCCTTGATGATATCCTGCGCGGACCGAACGCCCTGGTCGCGCTGACTCCATCGGCGCGCCTTCTCCCGGCTGAAGCGGGCAACCAGCTGGGGATCCTCCGATGTCCGAATTATGTAGGAGATGAGGCTATCCACCTTTGCAGACCGGCGCCGCAGGGAGAAGAAGTCAAGGGCACCATAGGCTTGGATGGCTTCCGCCTCGGCCCAGTGGATCCCGGCCAGGGTCTCCTTGGATCGCGGACCCCTCCGCGTATGTCCCTGTATCATTGCCAGCAAAGCCCGAGCTCTCCCACCGCCACCGGGCACAACGCCCGTGGGATCGAGACGAATCGCTTCGACAAGAAGACTCTCCGCCGTGTCGGGCTGCCACCGGGCGATGTAGGGGCGGGCCTGCTCCACCAGGGCGGGCGTAAGGTAGGCGCAGCGGCCGTGAAACACTGTCGGCTCAGCAGTGCCGGTAGGACCTGGGCTCAGCACCACGGGATCCCACAGCGCGGCCAATATGGCTTTCACGGTGCCGGACGCAAGGCGTGATTCACCCATACCACGGCTGGCCCGTTCCGCCGTGCTGGCAACGATGAGCGAGCTTAGCCACACCGCGCCGAAGGGCAGCGCCAGTATGGCCGGCCACAGCCCTCTTCTCGGCATGAGACCCTGTGCCATCCATACCCCCAGCATGACACCGCCTGCCAGCATCAGAGTCTCGGACAAAAGCGTCAAATCAGCTCCATTGTTGAGCCAGAGATACAATAGGCCGAAACCGGCAGGATGAGGATTTTGCTCTCGGGCCAGCCTCAGGCACCACCACAGCGCCAGCACAGCCATCAGAAGAGCAGGGACAACCCCGCTTTGCTCTCCAATGTGTAGCAGGAGATGATGGGAGTGCTGCATCTGCACGCCGGGGATCGCAGAAAGCTCCGGCGGAGAAGAAACCAGATCCAGAGCCTGGGGATGCACGGGTCCCAACCCGCCTCCCCATGGAAAATGCGCCATGTAACGCAGCGCAGCCCTCCAGTGAAACTGCCGGGCCAGACAGGAAACCAGTAGGCGGTGGGGAAGCGCTGGCAAAGACACCATCACCGCCAGCGGGGTCACTATCGGAATCACGCCAAGGCCCAGTATGGCCCCCGATCGGACGCCGCGAGGCGCCACCGATGCCCCCACCACCAGAGCAAGGCACGCCAGGGCCCACACGCTCTGCGCGGCGGCCACCACCACCAACCCCGCCATGAGCACGATCCACGCTGTGATCCGATGTCTCGGCCGCAGCGAGAGATATATCAGCAGGACACCAATCGCGGTCTGGGCCGCCAGCGGGTTGCGGTTCACACCCCATCCGACGACCGAGAGGGTTTCGTCGGTCGACACCGACGCGAGCCATCCCAGTAGCATGGGAGCCGCCAATGTCAACCCGAGCCAGCGCAGCCAGCTTTGGCTGCCCGAGAGGCTCCGCCCGCTCTGGAATCCCGCATACGCCAGGACCAAAGAGGCAACGGCCAGCGCGGCGTCGAGACGGCAAGGTGCCCTGGCCAGCTCGAAGCATATCCAACCGGTGAATACAATGCACGCCCAGCGCAACCCACCGCTCGACCCGTCCACCAGGAGAAGGCATGCCACGGGAAAGGTCGCCCACACGTATCCAGCGGGCTGGGACGGGATTCCCACGATGAGCAGTGCCGCCAGAAGCCGTATACTCCGGGATGATCGGTGAGCACAACTCACCACCAGGCCTAAAAGAATGATGTCCGTGAGTCTCGCCCACAGCGGAGACAGCATGGACGGGTGCTGGTTCCACAAGGCCGTAGACACAACGCGGGTGTGGAAGGCTACCGCCGCGGCCAATGCCATCATGGGAATCCCGTCTGCCTCAGGGACCCGGCGGCGTAGGAAGAGCGTAGCCGCTACGGCGACACCCACAAACTGCGCGCCTGCCGGCGCCGAGGAGAACCCTGCGGCCAACGCGGACCCCGCCAGAAAGCAGGCCAGGGCTTCCACGGCCACGCCCTGCCGCAACCGCCGTGACCTCGTGTGGATGTCAGACGTCATGGAGTGCTCCGAAACTGCCGTGGGCGCCAGCCTCAACCGGGCCACCGGCGGCGGGAATCAGAACTGGTAGAAGACCCTTGTTCGCCAGCGTCGGCCGGGCTCGGGGTATCCCCAGCGATCAAAACCTTTCTGGTCGAACAGATTCTCCCCTGCGACGCCGAAGAGCAAGGTTCGCAGTAGGTGCACCTGGGCACCCGCACCGACCTGGAACGCCGCATTGGACGAGCGGCGATTGGCGCGATCCACAAACACCTCGCCCCGGGCCCGGGCCTCCATGCTCATACTCCACCCATTCCGGATGTGACTTACCGCTGTCGCACTCATGGTCCACACAGGCCAGCCTGGTAATCGATTACCGCGATAGTAGGGGGCCTGAGAGCGATCCTCCGTGCGCTGGACGGCGCCTGCGAAATGCGCGATCAGCGCTCCGTGACCACGCAGTGTCGCGGCAAGCTCAAGGCCCCTCATGCGGGCCTCGCCAATGTTCTCCGGCATGACGACCTTGGGAGATCTTAGCCAGAACTGAATCAGGTCGGTCACCGTCTTGTGATACAAGGCCAGGCGCAGGGTCTCGCCAGAGGACGCCAGGACCGCCTCGAACTGCAGGCTTCGCTCAGGTGTGAGGCCAGGGTTGCCTCGGATGCTTCCTGCATTGCCCAGCAGCTCGATCAAGGCGGGAGGACGCCCTTGGGCCGAGGCCGATACCAGGAGGGAACCGTACCCGGTCAACTCAAGTTCGCATGCCGCGCGGCCTGTCTTCAGCTCATGAAGCACACTCTGGTCTTCTCCCCAATTCCGAAAGCCTAGCACGCTTCCCTCGGCCCGCCAGCGTACCGGTAGCCCCGGGCACCAGGTGAGGCCAAGACCCTCGCTCAGGGTAACCCTCCCCTGGCTTTGCCGGTGCAAGCCCGGAGTCTCTGCGACAATTCCCTCAACTCTCATCTCCACACGGGCATCGGGCCGGATCGCCCCCTCCTCCCGGGCGCCGTACAAACTGACTCCGCCTCCGCGGCTCCGATTGATGACGGAACCTGCCATGTGGGAAAGCTCCGCTTCCGGATCATCCACTTCACTGCACGTCCATTGGGCGAATCCCAGCAGGGATCCTTTCCAACCCCGAGCAACCGGACGCACATGCCGAAGCGCCAATCGCAGGGCCTGGCTCGTATGGCGCGCGTACCGGACGGGATCGGCCCCGGTCCCCGGGACCCCCTCCCGGCGGTCCGACGCAAGCGAGGTAAGCACCCAACGGGGGCCGTCCTCAAGCCCTATGGCCGACTTCACCAGGAGATTGAGGGTCTCGACCCTGCTGTTAGCGCGAACACGAAGGGTATCGTCACTATGGTTGAGAGGCGTGGCATTGTCGTCCATGTAGCCAAAGTCATTGTCTTGCACCAGGGCCTCCAGGCCCGTCCATATCCACCCGTCCGGCCACGGCACGGTGACTCCGAAACCGGCATCTCGTCGCCCCAGACTGCCAACACCCAGCCTCGCCCGAAGCCGTTCTTGGGGGCGCGGCGATATGGTCTCCAGGGCCAGGGCCCCTCCGAGGGCGCCACCCCCCAAAGAGAGGGGAGCCCACCCCTGATACACGATGAGTTGCTCCAGAACGCCCGGGAGAATCCCGCTCATGTCGGCCCCACCAAGGCGGGCGTCGGATAGGGGTATCCCGTCCAGCCAAGCCTCAGTCCCGGCGGATCCGGAGCCCCGCAGTCCTACGAAAACGCCCCCACCGACCTTGTCGACCTCAACTCCCGCAATTCGACCCAGAGAGGAGGCCATGCTCTCGTCGTCCGCCGATGTGGAGCATACCACGGCGGCATGACACCATACTCCGGAAACTTCCCGGCTCTCCACGATCTGCACGGCGGGCAAGGGGAAGGGCGCCCGGGTGAGCAGCACACTGATGGTGTCAGACGCAGCCAGGATAGTATCAACAGCAGAATAGCCGGTCCTGACAATCCTCACAGGGACGGGCTGATCCAAAGCGGTAACCCACGCATTCCCGGAGGAATCCGTCGTCGCGACGATGCCCTGGCCTGCCTCGATCAGGGCCATGGCCACGGGGGCGTGGGACTCACTCTCCCGCACCTGTATCAGTACCACGCGGGGCTCTGACAAGGCCCAGGTCGCTGCCACGGCCAGGCTACACCCCAGAGCACCCCATCGCCATACCCTCGACGCATTCGGGAGCCGGAGACGACTCGCGAAGCGGACGGGTAGGAACACAGATCGCATTGCGGTGCGCTAGTGGATGACCAACGGTGTCGTCCAATGGATGCCGGGGCCGCTGACCCGCACCACATAGGTGCCGGTCGAAAGCTCTCCACAGCATTCTCTGAGGTCAAAGCTGGCACTCAGGCTGTTCAGGGTCGCCCGAACCATGCGCCGTCCCGCGTGGTCATACAGGGCGAATGTCGCGTCTGCCGACGGTCGGTTCAGGCAAAGATGAATACGGCCCAAAGTCGGGTTGGGCCACACCCGTGCAATACTGTTGACCGAAGGGCCGATGGCTGTGGCCGGTGTCACTACCGCACCACACATCGGGGGAAGACCAGTTGACACGGGGCCGCACACCGTCAGCCCAGTGGAAGCATCGATAAGCAGCACCCCTGCCTGGGATGGATCCGCCCACGTTCCTTGATCAGCCACATACAGGATGCCTTCGTGCACCAGCATATCAGGGATGTACCCGCCGCTAGGGCCGGGGAGCGGCAGACCTAAAATCCCAGTGGCGAGATCGCAGGGCACCACCGCATTGCTCCAATCGGGATAGCTGACCGCGAGGTACGCTGTCTGCCCAAATGCCGCGATGCCGCCCACATTGGCCCCCACGGCCTGCTCGTCCATGATCACCGTAACGTGGTTCAAGGCCAGATCAACGGCGACCACGGCACCGTCATCGTACGTGTTCCAGTTACCTGTGCACGGGAGGTACGCGGTTGATCCCACCTGCGTCACGGCGGTGGGATTGGCCGCGGGCAGCCACAACGGATCCGCCTCAGGAGTTGCCGGATCCATGTCAACCGGTTGCCCCGAGTAGGCATCTAGGACGGCCAGACACCCCGGCCCCGCCGGGTCCATCATCGGGGTGTTCCGGTCAAGGCGTTGGCAGACAATGTAAACCCGCTCACCATGTCGGATGATGCGCGTGGCCTCCGGGATGCCGTCGGCATCGGCGAAAGGGGAAAGATCCACCGTATCCACGATCTCCCCGGTGATCGGGTTCACGATGAGCATCCACGACCTCTCGAACAGGGTGATGAACGCTCGGTCTGGAGCGACGGTGAGCATGTCTTGGGGGTTGGTGCCATTGCCCGTGGAGTACTGGTGAACGACGCTGGCAAGCCCCGTGGCATGCAACACCGTGACATTGTCATATCCGAGCCTGCCCACCACGAAGACATACCCTTCCCCGCTGCGGACCACCGCATCTCCTGGAACGGGCACGGGGACTTCCCCGGCAGCGCATTCACCCGCGGTTTGGGCTGCAAGACCACCGGTGGAGAAATCGGTAGTCACCCACACGATATCCGAGGCGTGTGCCGCCAAAGTGAAGGGAAGAATACAGCCGGTGAGGAGTCGGACTGGGCGCACGTGAACCTCCTGTGGCGCGAGGAGCCAAGTTTTCCCGAGGAGGGATCAGGAGGAGCCCACGTGCGAGCATAGAGAGGGGGTCCCGCCTTCTCCCCGGCCTCGGGGGAAAGGATGCGGCTGCGCGACGCAGGCAGGTCTTCTGGCTCGTGGGTCATCCTAGTTGCCGCGCCTTCCCGTGGTTAGACAGTGGCATGTTGCGGCGTTCGTACCCACTCACAGCGGCGGCCCCGCGACGGATTCTCACCGTCTTCCCTCAAAAGGCCCTTGGGGCGCCTGTATCGCTACACCAAATAGAACAGATATAGACAGATTAGAACGTGGACGCCCGAAAGTCAAGGGCGCCCAAGAGACGTTAGGCCGTCAGGCCTGCCACGTATTTGGACAGCCGCGACTTGTTCCGCACGGCAGTACCCTGCTTTATCACGCCCTTCTTCGCCGCCTTGTCGATGGCGGACACGACCCGGGGCAATAGCACGGCGGCTTCCTCATGATCGGTGGTCTCCCGCAACTTCCGAACCAGACCGCGCATATTGGATTTGACACTCTTGTTTCGAAGGTGCTTCCGCGCATCGGAGCGCAAGCTCTTCGCCTGTGCCTTGTGATGAGGCACTCATCACCTCCTGACGATGGTAGATGATCTGCATACCCGCAAAAGCGGGCAAATAGCCCGTTTTCCTTCCATTGGTCAAGAATCACCTCGCACGACTCTCTGGATGGACTTGACATCGCGGCCGACCCGTCTCATCCTACGACAAAGCCCGACACAGTCGGGCCCTGTGCAGAGTCCAGGGTCAGATTCAGGGTTGAGTCGGGCCTCGGCGTCGCTTCGCTCTCTACGAAGATAGGAGTGAGGAGATAGGAGTGAGGAGATGGCCGCTGCCTTCTTTTCTTCTGGGCACCCTGTGCGGCTTTGTATGAGACGCTCGCTTCGCTCGGCGCTGTCAACCCTTCGTGCCGGATTTCGTGTTTCGTGTTTCCCCGTGAGGTGGGCCGTTGCCCACCAACGGGGGCTCACGGCCTGATCTCCCGCACAACTTGGCTTCGCACCCGCGGATGCGGGCTTGGTCCGGCGCCGTTGGAGGCTGGGGCGGGCCAATTGGCCCAGGTCGGTATCGCTGTCGCAATCGGAATTGACAATGCTGGCATTCGACTACAAGTACGAGTCCATGTGCTCTTACACACGGCAATCGCAGTAGCGGGCCCGGCGGCTCGTTCGGAACACGAACGCAGAAGGCTAAATGATGGAGGTGGAGCCTGACACGCGGGAGCATAGGGCTGAGAGCTAGACGCACTAGCCGATAGCTTGGGAGAAGCTCAGACTGTCAATTGCACACCGTGAACCCTGAGAGCAGTCACCCAAGAAGCCCGCGAGGCAACGGAGAGGGATTATGGCTTCGGCAAGTATGCTATTCGGTCGAACACGGCAACTGGTGGCGCAGATCGACGTATTCCTTGATGCGGTGAGCCAGGGCGCCGTGGTGTTCCGACAGGGAGTGGGCGACTACTTGTCCCGCAATCCTTCAGAATTCCAGTGCCGGCTGAACGCCATCGACGAGCTGGAAAGCAGAGCCGATACCATACGCCGCGAAGTAGAGAACCAACTCTACAGCTATTCGTTGATTCCGGAAAACCGTGGTGACGTCCTGGCCCTACTGGAAACGCTGGACGACGTTATCGATACCGCAAAGCGAACCCTGTGCGAGTTTGCGGTGGAGACACCCGACATTCCGGAGGACCTTGCCTCCGGTTACCTGGCCCTGGCCGATGCATCCGTGCAGGCCGTCGAGGCGGTTGTCCTGGCAGCCAGGGCGTTCTTCCGGGATGTCCGCTCGGTGAAGGATCATCTCCACAAGGTGAAGTTCTGGGAGCGCGAGGCCGATCGCATAGGGGAGAGAGTCAAACGACAGGCCTTTGGCCTGTCCGTCGACTTGAGCCGGAAGATCCATCTTCGCTACTTCGCGCTGCACGTGGGAAACCTCTCCGATGCCGCGGAACGGGTGGCGGACCGACTCGCCATTTACTCCATCAAACGAAGCCTGTAGAGGTTCTCCGATGCTGCTGCTTCTTCTGTCCGGCAGTATGCTCCTCGGCTGGTCTCTGGGCGCCAATCACGGCGGCAATCTCTTCGGTCCGGCCGTGGGCGCCCGGATGATCCGCTTCACCACCGCGGCGACAACTTGCAGCGTCCTAGTGGTGATGGGTGCCGTCCTGGGTGGTGCCGGCACTACGGCAACCTTGGGTTCGGTAGGCACAGTAACGGCAACCGGTGGCGCGTGTGTCGTAGCCCTGGCCGCTGCCGCTACCATAACCCTCATGTCTAGATTTGGCCTGCCCATCTCGACGTCACAAGCCGTGGTCGGGGCCATCGTGGGATGGAATGCGTTCACCCATACTCCCACAGGCTTCACGTCGCTGAGCGCAATCATCGCGAGCTGGGTCATCGCGCCGTGCATTGCCGCGGCCGTTGCGGCAGCAGGATACGCTGCCGTGCGCGCCGCCTCGCAGCACTCCCGGCTCCATCTCCTCACCATCGACGCCATGACACGTGCGGGGTTGGTGGTGGTCAGTGCCTTTGGCGCCTATAGCCTCGGGGCCAACAACATCGCCAATGTGGTGGGAATGTTCGCGGGCGTTGTTCCCTTTCATCCCATTACCATAGCCGGCGTGCAGGTGTCGCCCTCCCATCAGTTGTTCTTCCTCGGCGGGTGTGCCATTGCCGTGGGGATTCTCACCTACTCCCATCGGGTGGTTCACACGGTGGGAAGCGACCTGCTCAAGCTGTCACCCGTGGCGGCCCTTGTCGTGCTTTTCGCACACGGACTCGTCCTCTTTGTGTTCTCATCCCAAGAGTTCAGCCGCGTCTTGCGCGGTCTCGGGCTGCCGGGGATTCCTCTGGTACCCATATCCAGCTCCCAGGCGGTAACCGGGGCCGTCCTGGGGATCGGGCTGGTCAAGCGGGCGCGAGGACTGCGCCTCGGGGTCATGCGGGACATCGCGGCGGGCTGGGTCACTGCTCCGGTTCTTGCGGGTCTGGCTTGCTTTGTGGGGCTCTTCGTTGCCCAAAACGTGTTTGAGCTGGAGGTCAGCGTGCACTCTGGTCTCAATGGCGTCGGATCCTGTCGCCACCCTGCCCGAGACTTCGGGATACCGATCACTACGCCCGAATCGTATCGTCTTTTCTGCGCGGAGTCAGAGAGTCTCGGGGATCTGGCCCACTCGTCCCTCCCCCGCGGTGATACTGGCATCCATTCTGCGGTATGCGGTTCGTTTACTGCTCGCGCGGCACCCTGGGAAGCCGCAATTCGTTCTCCGCAGAATTCGAAAGTAGTCCCGGGACTAAAGACTCGCGTGCGTCGCGTCCTCGCGGCGGCCACGGTGGCAGCCAAGACTGACGGGGCCGGGAGTCTGTTCGGGTGAGGGCGTTTCTTTCTTCTCTTCTGCCCTTGTTCCTGGTTGGGTGCACGACCGTGAGTCCTCCGGGCATCCGCCCGGGTGATTCGGTCTTCGATATCCTCACATCCGGGGAGATCTCCGGCTTCCCTCGCACCAACCTGCCACCCGAGCTCGCCAGGATGGCCTCCGGGCCATTCACCTTGATCTCTCTTGAGCTGGCGCCTGACCAGTGGATGGAAGCGGGGCTCCCACCCGTTCGCCTGAGATCCGCGATAGCTGATAATGAGGTGCGGTACTGGAGTGCGCGCCCGTCCGTCCGCGGATGGGACAAGTCATCCCAAGTGCAGATATACCGGCAGGGTATACTCCACTCTCGATGGAGACCCGCCACTGAACCCTTTCCTGGATGGGATGCGTGGTGGGATCCCTCGGCGGGCGGGCTTTTCGCCCTATCAAGATCGCAGCCTCAAGACGTGGCGGTGGCCTTCACGGTCCACCCGGGCCGCGAGCTCGCGGAGTATGAGCCGGTGCTCGCGGCCGAGGGAGCGCCCCTGTCGAGAGTGGGAAGCCTCGTGCGTACCGTCCAACTCGAACGAACCAGTCGCCGAGCGCTGTTCCTCCCTGCCCCGGGGTGTCTCACTCTTCCCCTGGGGAACCTCGCGAGCGACGAAGTGCGGGTGGTGGTGGGCATCGCGGATCATGCCTACGAATCCTCCGGCGGCGTGATGCGGCAGAGCACAGGTCGAAGCGACGGCGCGATCTTTGCCCTGGAGATGTCCACCGGGGGCCGTTGGAAGCGGATCTGGGAGCACACCGTTGGCCAGTCCGATTTGGGCACATGGCATGGTCCATACGCCGTGGACCTTGGCGGCTATTGCGGCAAGCGGGCAACCATGAGGCTCGTGACGGAGCCGGGGCCTTCAGACCAACCCTTCTTCGATTATGCCCTATGGGGGGAACTCCGGTTCGCGGGCCGGGCGAGACATGAACCCCAGCGCCCGCACATCATAGTCATCGACCTGGATACCTTGCGACGAGACCGCGTGGGGTGCCATGGCGCCGCGCGCGGCTTGACCCCCAGGATCGACCGATGGGCCCGGCAGGCAACCGTGTACGATGATTGCATCGCGGCCTCCAGCTGGACCTTGCCGTCCACTGTGTCCATGTTCACGGGCTTGGCGGTCCATCAGCATCGGGTTGACCGTTTTGGCGAAGTCATGACCGAACAGATGGCGCCCGTGCCACTCCAGCTCCAGAGGGCGGGCTACGAAACCATCGGCATCGCCGAAGGAGGCTATGTCTCGGCGGATTTCGGATTCAGCCTCGGGTTCGACGTCTATGACTGCACCAGATTCAAGGATCCTCGCTGGTACGATGTCCTGGACATGCTTCGCCGGCGGAGAAGCGAACGCCCAGTCTTTCTGTTCCTCCATACCTACATGGTTCACGCCCCCTATCCGTTCGACCCTCGGTTCGAAAGCCCCTCAAAACCCTACGCCAGCCGCCTGAGGGGCCAGGACATAGAGTATCCCACGGTCATCGAGCCCCACAGCCGGGGCATCATCACGCTCGTTGAGGAGGACAGGCAGTACATCGCCGACATGTACGATGCCTTGGTCAACCGTGCAGACGAGCATGTCGGCGCGTTCATCGATTCCCTGGGGGAGGCCTTGCGTGGTCAGCCTTATGCGTTGATTCTGACCTCTGATCATGGGGAGGAATTCCTGGAACACGGGCTCCTGGGGCATGCACAATCGCTGTTCCAGGAGTTGCTTGCCGTGCCGCTTATCGTGCGGTTCCCGGGCCAGACCCACGGCATGGTGGAGAAACGACCCAGTTCCGGTTTGGATCTAGCTCCCACCATCCTGGACCTGGCGGGTCTTTCCTTTGATGGTCTGCCCGGATTCTCCCTGCGCTCCCTCCCGCACCCACCCAGGGAACGCATCGGATCCCAGTATCGTTCGGTGCATGCGCTGGTATTCGAGGGTCTGAAGCTCATCTCAGGACCAGTGGCCAGCCCAAGGGGCCCTTCAGCTCCCGTGCAGCTCTACGACTTGGTTCAGGATCCCGGAGAAAGGACCGACCTCTACCCCGCCGGGCATGACTCGACCGCCATGTTGGAGGAGCGTCTGGTGGGGATACTTCGATCCAAAGGGCCCCGTGTTCAGCCAACGCGGCCGAGGCCCGGGTGGACGGGCGACTTGCCGCGCCTTGAGGCCCTCGGCTATGTCGGCCACGATTCGCCCAGGCCCGGGACAGTAGGGTCATCGGCTCCGTGACCGGTACCGCGGCCTTGGGTGCGCATCTGTCATCGCGATCTGGCACCCATCGACTCTGCCGGTCTCATTGCTCCCTTGCCGGGCCAGGCCTCGTGGTACGGGGCAGGGTTGGCAGAGTGGAAGGGACAACGCTCATCATCGCCACGCAACAGGAGGTCGTGACGGTACAGGCCACTGCGGGAATCGACGTTCGCCCGGGCGACATTGTTGAACTCCTCGCCGACGAACGCAGCAGGGCCACCGACCTGCGCGTTCTGGTTCGGCCTGCCCTGCCGCCCGCGAACCACGACGCCTCCCCCGCGAGGCATCCCGATATCTCCGTAGTCTTGGCGGCCAGGAGCACCATGCACTCCCGCATCCGGGAGTTCTTTCATAGTCGCGGCTTCATTGAAGTCCCGACGCCGACTCTGGTCCCCTCGCCGGGCATGGAGTCGACCTTGACGGGCTTTTCCACCTCGTATGAGGATCACACCGGCTTCGTTCGCACCCTGTGGTTGCCAACCTCGCCGGAGTTCGCCCTGAAACGAGCATTATGCGGCGGCATGGAGCGCATATTCGAGATCAGGCCCGTGTTCCGGAACCGGGGTGAGATGGGGCCCTTGCACCACCCCGAGTTCACCATGCTGGAGTGGTATCGCGCCTACGAAGACTATCATGCCATCATGCAGGATACGGAAGAACTGGTCTCGCGTATCGCCCGGAGCCTGTGCCCGCTGCGCGACACAACCTTCCGTGGCGTTTCCCTAAGGTGGGAACCGCCTTTCCCTCGCCTCAGCGTGGCGGAAGCCTTCATACGATACTCGGGGATAGACCTCTTGGCGGGCTTGGAGGATAAGGATGAGTTCAGCCGGTGCTGCGCTGGGCGGCTCTCCCATGTGTCCGCTGGCGATGACTTCTGTACCCTGTTCCATCGGATCATGGTTGAACTGATCGAGCCACACCTCGGGCTTGAGGGCCCTTTGGTTCTCTATGATTACCCCCTGGAGCTGGCAGCTCTCTCGGTACCCAAAAGGAATGATCCCCGGCTCTGCGAGCGCTTTGAGCTCTACGTGGCGGGAGTGGAACTGGCCAATGCCTTCACCGAGGTCAATGATCCCCGTGAGATGGCGCTGCGCATCAGGCAGGCCAGAGCGGAACAAAAGAACCGCGGACTCGCCCCCACTCCCGTCGACGCGGCGCTCCTCCAGGCCATGCGCCGCGGCATGCCCCCCGCCGGGGGCATCGCCCTGGGGCTCGACCGCCTGCTGATGGTCATGCTGGGCGTGGAGCACATCTGTGGCATCGCGCCCTTCTCCCTCCACGACGAGCACTCGCTAAGTCAACGCACCGGTCGCCTGGCATGATCCGGCCCGCCCGTTGACGGCCGGCCCTTTGATGGCCACTTTGTGGCGTCGTCCCGTAGTGTGCGGCGATGCCGGCTCCCTGTCTTTGGAGGGAATAGGCTAAGCCGAGATCACGCCATGGAGTAAGAGTGAACGCCGAGACGCAGAACAGCATAGAACAACCCACCGAGAATCTCTCGGGAGTCTGCGCACCCCCTTCGCCTCCGGCCGCCGGCACCCCCGCAGATCTGCCGGCGGACCCCCGATGGTGGATCCCATGGGTGGCTCTGGCGGCATTGGGCCTTGTCGCATTGGCCATCCCGGCAACCCACACCGACGTGGCCAAGGTGCGCCGTCAAATGGAGGCACAACGTTGCCGGGAGCAAATGCTGGCATTGGCTGAGGGGGAAGTTCAGCACTACCTGGACCACCAGTCCTTCACCACGGAACAAAGGGCCCTCACCCGGTATGTTCCCTTTGCCGAGCATGCCCAATGTCCTTCGTGCAGGACCAACTACCGCCTGGAGGTCTTCCAAAACCACGTGTGCGTTCGCTGCCCCTGTGAATCGGTTCGGCATGGCTGGGTGGAGCGCCCGGCTCCGGCCGGCACCGACTCGGGAGGCCCTGAGCGGCACTCGTCACCATCGCAATGAGCCGGCACACGCGCCCAGAGATCCAGCACTGAGGTCACCAACCTCCTCTCCGATTTCCACCCCGTTCCCTGGCCCACCGGCAGTGTGCGGCCAGTATCCGCGATTTCCTCGGGCAGGAGAGCCTTTGAGCCTCTCCGACTACTCAAGGCACCGTCCACGAATCGAGCGGGTCTCTGGAGACTCCGAAGGAGAACCTGATGGCCAGTGATGCGGTAGGAGGATGCAGAGGAACGCGGGAGTACGCCTCACCTGTCACTTCACGCAGAACCACTCCAGCATTCCCGCCAGCGATGCCGGGCAGGTCCCACACGGTGTGGCGGAACGGAAGACCCAAGGTCATCACCCGGTGTAGCCGGGTGATCCAGAAACACGGCCTGGCGTGCCGGGACACGCCGGGCAATGACAGGGGCGCGGGTGCGAGGTACACCATGTGTCGCCAGGGCCGGCGCGGGGCCGAAACTCGAGTAAAAGAACATGCAGAGCTCGCACTCGTAGTCGTCGTACTCAACTCCCCGGCTCGTCAACTACGAGTGCGATTACGACAACGACAACGAGACCGACCCTGAGTGAGGAGTGAGCTGAGGGCTGACAGCCGATAGCCGATAGCCACCAGCGGGCCGTACTCTCAACCCCGAAGCATCTGAGTGCGCCCGCGTCCTCAGAGGCTCCACTGAACCCTGAGCCTTCGGACCCGTGGCCCGCGTTTCACCCACCCACGCCGTCCCGGCCGAAAACACAGCGCCCAGGCTGCCTTTCGGCAACCTGGGCGCTGGCGGTCTCTTGGGAGACTACTTAGTACATGCCACCGCCGCCGGGGGGCATGGGGGCGGGCTTCTCCTTTTCAGGAATCTCCGTCACCACGCACTCGGTGGTCAGCAACAGCCCCGCTATGGATGCCGAATTCTGCAGCGCGATACGCGTCACCTTCGTGGGGTCGATGACACCGGCTTCAACCAGGTCTTCATACTTGTTGGTCTCGGCGTTGAAGCCATAGGTCAACTGATCATTGGCCCTGACTTCCTGCACAACCAGCGACCCCTCGGCACCGGCATTGTTCGCGATCTGCCGGATGGGCTCTTCCAAGGCACGGCGGATAATGGCCGCGCCGACCGCCTCGTCGCCCGTGACGCTCAAGCCGTCTATGGCCTTCAACGCCCGGACATAGGCAACGCCACCGCCAGGAACCACACCCTCTTCCACAGCGGCTCGGGTCGCATGGAGCGCATCCTCCACGCGGGCCTTCTTCTCTTTCATCGCCGTCTCGGTGGGAGCGCCGACATTGATCACGGCAACACCGCCGGCCAGTTTGGCCAGGCGCTCTTCCAGCTTCTCACGATCGTAGTCCGAGGTTGCATCCTCGATCTGCTTCCGAATTTGGTTGATGCGGCCCTGGATATCCTCCGGGCTGCCATGACCCTCGACGATCGTCGTGGTTTCTTTGTCGATGTTCACGCGCTTGGCTCGGCCGAGGTCGCCGATGGTGGCGTTCTCGAGCTTGAACCCGACCTCTTCGCTGATGACTCGCCCGCCGGTGAGCACGGCGATGTCTTCCAACATGGCCTTCCTGCGGTCACCGAATCCAGGGGCCTTGACCGCGGCAACCTGCAGGGTGCCGCGAAGCTTGTTGACCACCAACGTAGCCAAAGCCTCGCCCTCGACATCCTCAGCAATCAGGACCATGGGTTTGCCCATCTGCGCGATCTTCTCCAGAACGGGCAGGAGGTCCTTCATGCTGCTGACCTTCTTGTCATGGATGAGGATATAGGGATCCTCGAGCACGGCCTCCATGGCCTCGGGATTGGTCACGAAATACGGCGATACATAGCCGCGATCGAACTGCATCCCTTCCACCAGCTCCAGCGACGTGGTCATGCTCTTGGCTTCTTCCACGGTAATCACGCCGTCCTTGCCGACCTTCTCCATGGCATCAGCGATGAGTTCGCCGACTTCGAGATCGCCATTGGCGCTGATCGTGGCAACCTGGGTGATTTCCTTCTTGCCCTTGGTGGGCGTGGAGAACTTCTCGAGCTCTTTGACCACCGCCTCCACGGCTTTGTCGATCCCGCGTTTGAGCGCCATGGGGTTCGCGCCGGCAGTGACATTCTTGATGCCCTGGGCAAAGATGGCCTGCGCCAGGACGGTCGCCGTGGTGGTGCCGTCACCTGCCACGTCACTGGTCTTGCTGGCGACTTCCTTGACCATCTGAGCGCCGACATTCTCAAACGGATCCTGGAGTTCGATTTCCTTGGCGACGCTGACGCCGTCCTTGGTCACCGTGGGCGACCCGAACTTCTTCTCCAAGACCACATTCCGGCCCTTGGGGCCCAAGGTTACCTTGACCGCGTCGGCCAGAGCATCCACACCCTTCTTCAGGGAGTTTCTGGCCTCGGCGTCAAACCGCAGCTGCTTAGCCATCTATGTTCCTCCTTCTGTATACGTGCGATCCGAAAAAACGCTTCCGCTGACGCGGCTAGATCACCGCGAGGATGTCACTTTCCCTCATGATGAGGTACTCGTCACCATCGATGGTAACCTCGGTTCCCGAGTACTTTCCGTACAGAACCTTGTCACCAACCTTGACCTCCATCGCCTGGCGGGCGCCCTTCTCATCGACCTTTCCAGGCCCCACGGCGATAACCTCTCCCTGCTGAGGCTTCTCCTTGGCGGTGTCGGGGATGATGATGCTCCCCTTCTTGACTTCTGCTGCCTCGAGGGGCTTCACGATTACACGGTCTGCCAACGGCTTGACGTTCACCTTTCTCTGCCTCCTTTCCGTGACTGACCGAGAACAAACGAACTACGCCACGAGAGTGCTAATATTCTCTCGCGACGTCTCGCATTATGCGACAAACAGTTCAGTCGCCTTCGTTAGCACTCAGTATGTCTGATTGCTAACAAACACACCACAATATAGCATGGTTCCGGGATTCGCGCAATACCCTTCCATGGAGAGCCGGGGGCCTCCCGCGGAGAGGACAGCGTGGAGGTGCGAACGGCACATGCCTGGCACCGCTGATCACCACGGGCGACTCGTCGGAGATTCCCCGGCAGAGCATCTGGAAACGAGGAGAAGACTGCAGGGCGTTCAGGTATAGACTGAGCCCGCTTCTCTCGAGGCACCCCGCCCCCGTCTCGATGCTCTTCGCGCTGCCTCCCACCGAACCCCGAAGCCTGCGAAGATGGTTCCCGCGCTATGGTCCTCCCAACCTTCCTCCTGTCATCCGCCTGCGCCTCCTGTCGATCGACAAAGAGCCCACGATACGTTACCTTGTCCTGTAGAGACTATACCCCAGCCGAAGAGGATCTCATGTTGTGGGAAGAGTACGGTATCTACATTGTCGTCGGCATGGTCTTCGCATTGCTCATGATCGGCATGCTGATCGCTGAGGTGTTCATCGTCCGAGCCAACCGGAGACTCATCCGCGAGTCCACCCGAGAGATGGCCACCCTCCTTGCCCAGGCAGGCAAACCCGAAGACGGCCGCCGCCTGGCCAAGGCCATCGACGATGTGCTGGAGGAAGAACGCACACAGGTAATGAGCCGCCTGAAACGGCATCGTCAACTTCGACACGAACGATAGCGCGCGGAAGCGAAGTCGAAACGCTAGCCTGACCGTCTGCGAGGAAGAATCCGCTTCAGAATACCCCTCACCGCACCTTCATCCTTTGCGCCAACGGTCTGCTCCTGCGGCGGTTGCCCCGTCACCACAGGTTTCTCCAGCGTCTCCTCAAGTACTGGCAGGCTGGCTGGCCTGCGCTTCCGGCGACGCCGTCGCGGAGGCCGTACCTGCCCCGAGGAATCCACAGACGATCCACCCTGCTCACGGTTTGGCTCGACGGCATGCCTATGTGGGCTCTCCGGCTTGCGGGGCAAGCCCCCGTGATCCTCAGTGTGTTCAGGCTCACGCTCCCGTCGCGGGGGCTCATCTCGCCGCATCTTGGCGTCGCGGACTTTCGGTTCCACCTCTGCGGCAGTGGCCAGTGCAATCCTGACTCTCAGTCCCCTCGATTGCTCCAGGTGGGAAATCAGAACACGGTGCTGGTTCATCAGAAGCAGGGCGGTATCCGGGTCGACCTCCAGGGTCACGTCCCTTCTCTCGGGCACATTCTCCAGGAGCTGCAGTGCCTGCGTGGCTCGCTGAACGGGATCGATGATCCTCCCCCGTCCTCCGCAGCGAGGACATGGGGAAGTTCGCAGGCTGATAAGCGACCGACGGAGTCTCTGCCTGGACAGCTCCAGCATCCCGAAGGCACTGATATGTCCGAGCCTGATACGAGCCTTGTCGTCCTTCATCGCCGTCCGAAGCTGCCGTTCGACCTCGGCCCTGTGCTTCTCGTCTGCCATATCTATGAAATCCACGACGATGAGCCCACCAAGGTCCCGCAGCCGCAGTTGCCGTGCCAATTCCTTGGCGGCCTCAATGTTTGTCGACAAGGCCGTTTGTTCGCTACCGGATCCCTTGGTTGACTTGCCGGAGTTCACGTCGACGGCCACCAGAGCGGTCGTTACTTGGATAACCAAAGAACCACCGCTGGGCAAGGGCACCTCCGGTTGCAGACAGGCCAACACGAGCCGTTCGATCCCGCTGTCGACCATGAGCGGCGTCTGCTTCTGGTGCACCGAAAAGGCTACTTTGGCCCGTGGCATGACCGTTCGCACATAGGTTTTGACCCTGGCGGCGACGTGCTCGGAACCAAGTACTACTTCATCCACATCGGGAGTGAGATAGTCGCGCAATGCCCTGAATGCGGCGTCTTCTTCGCTGAAGAGCAGCGAAGGCGCGGGATCGCTGGCGAATTGGGCGCTAATCTTCTGCCACAGCCGTACAAGTCGTGCCAGGTCCCGGTCAATCTCTCGCTTGGTGGAAGCCTTGCCCACGGTGCGCACAATGACCGAGCAGTTCTTTGGCACGGAAAGGTTGGAGACCAGGTCTCGCAGCCGCGCGCGGTCCTCGGATGTTTCGATGCGGCGGGAGATGCCCCCCGACCCTTCCTCGTCCGGCATGAGTACGACATACCGCCCGGCCAGTGAGATGTGGGTCGTAAGATCCGCGCCCTTGCTGTCCAGCGGGTCCCTGGTCACCTGCACGAGAACGGTTTGCTTCCGCTTCAGCACATCTTGGATGGGTGGACGATCTGATGGCTTGATGCCTTCGGGGTAGTTGCGGGGATGAATATCCTTGATCTGAATAAAGCCATGACGGTCTTCACCTAGATCGATAAAGGCAGCCTGCAGGGACGGCTCGACCCTGGCTACGACCCCCTTGTAGATATTTCCCTTCAGCTGTCCCCGCTCCGTCTCCTCTTCCGTGTAGTCGACAAGTACATTGTCGTGGAGAAGGGCAACCTTTACTCGCCCCCCGCTCTCTTCAATCAACATCTTGGTTTTACTCATGAACGCAGTGCCTTTGTGGCCTCCTCTCAGATCATTTCAAACACACGAAACCCTCGCCCGCGCCCCGCTTCCTCAGCTGCATAGCAAGGGCACGATACCATACCGCAACGACGTCACGCACTGCAGTAGCCTCATCCCCAGACCCCAGCGCAGCGTCATCTCGTCAACCCTGCACCCAGCGGGCCGCCCTCCAATGCGCCGAGAAGCCCTACGAAGAACGCAAGATAGCCGCGCCACCGGGCTTCACCGTCGTCGGGATGTGACCACGCTGTGTGTCGTACAGAACCGACGAGCGGTAGAATCCAGAAGACAAGCACAACGACTCCCACGGGAGTCACCGGACCCCCCAGCCCTTCCACTAGGTTCATCCGCGCGGTAAACGCGCCTCCCAACGGGTAGCCAAGTGTCAGCATCCTGATACCGGTAGCACAGACACCCAGGAAACCCGCAGGATTGCCGATGGCCTCCAGCGCACACCCTGAAACTGCCGTAGAGAACACGGCCATCCGCCCACCCTGCGCACCCAGGCCGCCACCAAACCAACCGCCGAGCGTGGCCAGCGCGCCGATGCCTGCGGCCACCGCCCCCACCACCCTGAGCCACTGCGTCGAACGGAATGCCCACACACCTGCCACGACGGCCACGCCAACGGCAAGAAGCGAGCATGGTTGCTGGCATCGTTCGAGAAGGTCTTGGGGGAGAATACCACCCCACCGGACCACCAGCACTGAGGCGGACCACCATGCGGGACCGATAACGGCCACCACACGCTTCGGGCCAAGAAGCGACAATGATGCAGGAAGGAAGGCCGTTCTTAACGCCAGCGCAACCCAAATGGTGACCAAAGCCCCTCGGCCAATCCGCGGCGGCATGGCGCCCAGCGCCACTCGCAGCAGGCTGAGGGAATCCGTTTTGGAGAATGTCACCACTACGGATGCGCCGACGAGAAAAAGGAACAAGGATCCAAACGCCAGGTAGATGGCCGGCTGCTGACGCCCGGTAAGCAACCCGATCCCGACGGCAACGAGAGATCCTCCCGCAGCCATCATGATCACATTATCGGCCATGAGTTCTACGACGGCTCCCGCCACCGTCAGGAGGATCCCCGGAGTATCCCGTCCGCGATGTCCCAGAATGCCCAGAACTCCCAACACCACCGCTGCCAGAATGTCTTCTCGCATGGGTTCAGCCTCGCCGGCCTCCTGCGGGATGCATGCCTACGTTGCCTCCGCCCCCTAACGACCTCGCTCGGCCAAGAATCGTTCCGCCTCGATAGCGGCAATGCACCCCGACCCTGCCGCACTCACCGCCTGACGGTACACCGAATCCTGGCAGTCGCCCGCCGCGAAAACCCCTGGAACCGCGGTCCTAGACGTGCCGGGGATGGTGCGGATATAGCCCTTGTCGTCGCGTTCCAGCGTTCCCTTGACGAAACCGGTGTTGGGGTCATGGCCGATCGCAAGGAAGACCCCGTGGCACGGGAGGGTCCGCTCTTGGCCGGTGTGAACATCCCGCAGGAGAAGGCCGGTGACGCCCACGGGCTCCTCACCTAGAACCTCCTTGACCACGCTGTCCCATACGATTTCCACCCGGGGCTCGGCCAACAGGCGCTTCTGCATGATCTTGGATGCTCTCAATTCGTCGCGCCGATGCACCAGCCATACCCTCGTCGCAAAACGCGTGAGAAACAGGGCCTCCTCTACGGCGGAATCGCCCCCCCCGATCACCGCCACCTGCTTATCCTTGAAGAAGAATCCGTCGCAGGTCGCACACGCGGAGACTCCTCTGCCCTGCCACCGCCGTTCGGATTCCAGGCCGAGATACCTGGCCGAAGCGCCGGTGGCGACTATGAGGGCATCGGCAGTGATTCTCTCATCCCCGAGGAACAAGGAGAGGGTTGGCCCCTCGGATTGCACATCCGTTGCCTCCTCCATGCGGAAGCGAGCACCGAAGCGTTCGGCCTGCATCCGCATCCTCTGCATAAGTTCCGGACCCGGGATACCCTCAGGGAAGCCCGGGAAGTTCTCTATGTCGGTGGTGATCATAAGCTGCCCGCCCGGTTGCGTGCCTTCGATCACCAGCGGGGACAGCATGGCCCTTGCGGCGTAAACGGCTGCCGTGAGCCCCGCGGGGCCTGAGCCGACGATTATGAGACGCTCCTGGTTCACACTGATTCTCCTCTCGCCCCGACCATCCCGGGACAAACGCGCATCCATCTCCTCTGTGCCATGGGCGCGGTCAGGGGTTCATTGAAAGACATAGATGGTCTGATCCGGCGTGGTGCCGGGAATCACCCGGATGTCACCATCCGTGAACACAACTTCAACTTCCACGTACGTTGGTCGGCGGCCGAGACCAAAGTGCTGTACGAGTGAATTCTGGCTTGCGGTGCCCTTCCCTCCTTGCACTTCTCGGACTTGGGCACGGGCGCCGTCCGAGACCCGAACCTTGCAGCCTATGCAGTCCGCATTGGTGGTGATCCCGTTTCCCACACCGATAACACCCACGGATCGCCCCCAGGAATCGTTTCGAAACAAACGTATGCCGCTGCTGCTCCCCACCACCAGATCCAGATCGCCGTCACGGTCGAAATCCGACACAGCGCAACCCCAGCCGTTAAGCGCGCGGACCCCTGCCAGGTAGGTGACATCATGAAAGCGCCCGTGCCTCTGCATCAGAAGGTACGAGCGACGCCCCTCGTACACTGATGTGATGTACAGGTCAAGATCACCGTCATTGTCGAAATCGGCCCAACAGGGATCAGAGCTCGTTTCCTCGTAAGGGATTCCTCCCCGCCCCTCAAGCGGAACAAACTTACCCTCAGCCGCTGCACGGTTCTGCAGAAGCACGGTGGTGTTCGAGAGATGAATGTAGCGGGGATGGGCAAGATTCGCACTGATGAGATCGAGGTGACCGTCACCGTCGAAATCACCCCAATCACTGCCGATGGTATGGCCGAACCATCCATCGCGTTCCTCACCGCGGACTCCGCGGAGACACGCGACATCGACAAACCGACCGCTGCCGTCATTCTCCCATAGAGAGTTGGGCTGCAGCCGGTAGTTGGAGACAAAGATATCCAGGTCCCCGTCGGCATCGTAATCGGCGCAGCCTACACCCCTACCGGCCCTGGGCTGCCCGGTGGCAATCCCCCTCAGACCGCTCTCGTCAACGAAAAGCCCCTTGCCCTTGTTCATGAGCACACGGTCGGGCATCCCTGAACCCGGTGACTCGGCGCATTCATATTTCGCCAGGTAAACATCAAGAAGACCGTCACCGTCGAAATCACCCAATGCGGCGCCTTCCGTCGGCAGCCCATCCGCCGGGAAGCCCGCCACCTCTTCAAAGCGCTGGCCGTCACCGAGAAAGAGACGGTCAGAGGAGTCGCCGGTTCCCATGACCAGCAGGTCCAGTGCCCCGTCGTTGTTCACATCGGCGAAGAGGCCCCCCGAGGAGACAACCCCGTCGAGGCCAACCAGGGTGGTCACCTCATGAAACGTGACGCCGGCGACGTTGTGGAACAGTCTGTTCCCGCCCACGAGGAGATCATCGAATCCATCACCATCGAAGTCACCCCACGCAACCCTGCCGCCCCCAACTTCTCCAAGCCCAGACCGGGAGGTGACATCCTCGAACAGCGGGCCATCGTATTCGAGCACGTTCCTGGAATACTCGACAGTCTTATCGGACGACCCCATCCGACGCAGCACGATGTTCAAGAGGGAATCGGCCCGAGCGGTCCACACATTGCGCACGTCACCAGCCTCCAAGGCCCGGGCTAGAAACTCCCCTGCCTCCGCCAGCCTTCCACCGGATACTGCGCACTGTCCGAGCACAAAATACGCTGGAGCTGCCGTCGCCTCGCAGCGAATGCGCTCGGGGAGGTTCTCCACGACATCCGTCGCCATTCTTGCCGCAGTCTCGATGTCGCCACGGCGGAGCAGAGCCATGGCATAGCTCGCCTCGGCTTGCACGCGAAGAGAGCAGATCTCCAGCTCCCAGCGTTCTTCTGGATAGCCTGGCGGTGGTACACACTGGCCAACCGCATCAACGGCCCGCCTGGCGTACTGGAGGGCGCGGTAGTCTCCAAGGTTCTTTTCGAGATACCAGTAGGCCGCCGTAGTCAAGGCCCGTGGGTCATCCGGCGAGTCCCGCATCCATGCATGTAAGACATCACTCAATTCAGCGGGCCGGTTCATGACCGCCAAGGTCGCCGAGAGTGTCGAAAAGGCCTCCCCCCTCATGACGCTCTCGGGGTTGTCGCGCAAGTATCGCCGCAAAAAGGCTGCCTTGCCTGCAGTGTCGTTCCACACCCCGTGAAGGCTGTCGTAGAAGCTCTCCATGGAGATGTCAAAGGCCAGCCGGGAACCGGGAAAGCGGAACGCCAGCATGGATCCCGCGGCATTGGCCAGGGAGTCTTCCCCCATGAGCCGATAGCCGTGATAGGCCAGTTCCAGGTCACTCTCGGTTCGGGGCCGTATCAGGGCGCAGGCATCAACCTCCTGACGGACGAGACGCTGCAAGCTGTCGCCGTTGTCAGCACCCGCCATGGCCAGAAGTGCGCGCCACCTTCCCCTCACCGCATCCTTCTCCCTGGGCCTTACGGCTAGGATACGATCCCAGTGGTCTAGAGCCCGGCCGGGATCGCCGACCTTGTGAAAGCACTCCCCGAGCCGCAGCCAGGGGTCAATCTCGTGCGGCGCCGCATTCATGGCTCTCACAAACGCTGCCGCCGCATCATCGAAACGGCAGTACGCGGCCAGACTGTCTCCGCGGGCCATGAGAACCTCATACCGCTCCGAGATCAGCGGCACGGACCGGGCGCAGGATACCCCCAGCGCCACGAGCAGGAGCAGGTAGATCTTCCGCGCGGACACCACCCAGCTGCCGTAGCCTCCTCCCCCATCAAGTGTGTCGCGGCAGACCCTGGCTGCCGTGTACCCGGCCACGGGACTCGAGACAGCCGGGACCATCCAAGAGTCGCCCGACAGAGCGCGGGCCATGAGACGGCGGCTAGGGCGCATGGGGGCGCATACCCTCCTCGGAGTGCGGTGAATGAGAACGAGAAAGGCTATGCGCTTCGGCCTGTGCTGTCAATCGGTGTGACTCGTCCAGCAGCGGCCGGTCCGAGAAGAACCCATCGATACTCGGGGTTAGTCTCCATAAGCCGCTCGTGGCTCCCCTGGTCGGCAATGCGCCCGTCTTTGATGAACAGCACCCAGTCAGCCTGTTCTACGGTAGCGACCCGATGCGAGACCAAAAGCATCGCCGCACCGCCAGGCCCTCGGGCCATTCCCTCCCAGAACCGTCGCTCGGTCTCCGCGTCGAGGCTGGCCGTGCAGTCGTCCAGCAGAAGAAGCTGGGGCCCCCCGACCAAAGCCCGGGCGATGGCCAACCGCTGCCGTTGCCCACCCGAGACCAGCGTTCCGCGATGGCCCAGCCTGGTGCCAAGGCCCTGTTCCATCGCGCGGACATCAAAGCCGATCTGGGCCCTGTCCAACACGGCTAGCACACTCTGATCATCGATTTCCCTTCCCACAAGAACATTGTCTCTGATGGTGTCCGAGAACAGCGCTCCCTCTTGGGGGACATAGCCGATGCCACTGCGGTACTGGTCGAGATTCAGATCGTCCAACCCGATCCCATTCAGCGCAATCCACCCGGAGGTCGGAGAAAGAACACCGGCAGCCAGCTTCAAAACCGTGGTCTTGCCGCTGCCCACTTCCCCAACCAGGACGACCCGCTCCCCTGCCCTCACCTGGAACGACAAGTCCTTCAGCAGGGGATCGCTTTCCGCATAGGAGAAAGAGACATCGCTGAACTGCAGCGCGGACATCCGAGGAACCTCGGCTCTACCGGCGGGAACCTGCCTGGAGGGGAACTCGTCGATATCAGTGATTCGGTCCATGGACACGAATGCCTGCCTAGCCACGGCGGGAAGCCCCGGGAGTTCGGTCAGGGGCTGCATAAGTCGCTCAAGATACAGGTAGATCGCGTAGAGGCCCCCGATGCTCAGATCCCCCCGCACCACCAGCGCGCCGGAGGCAAGCAACGCAATACCTTGGCACAACCGCCCAATGCCCGCATCGCCATACCATGTCAGCGCGAAGAGCCGCGCAACCCGGTACTGAACGCCTGCCCGTTCCCTGAGTATGTCCGCCAGCTTGCGTTCCTGGCCTTCCTCTGCGGTGAACGCCTTCACGATTCTGATCCCGCTGAACGTCGCCTCCAAGGCTTCATTCGTGCGCGAGATTGCCTTCTGTTGTGCATCGAATGCCCGGTGCAGCCGGTGGCGAATGACATAGTACAGGTAGATTCCGCCGGGAAGCGGAATGAGCGAGATCAAGGCAACACGCCATTCCAGCAGGAAAATGGCCGCCACGCAGAAAGCAAACCGGCCAAAGGCATCGATGCCCCGGAACACGCCGGAGCTGAGAAACCAGGCCAACTTCGGGTACTCCCGCAGATCATCGGTCAGCCGCGTTACCAGATCCCCGGTGGGGAAATGGAGAAAGAAGCGATAGTCCTTCTTGAGCAGGCGATCAAACGAATCCCCGCGGATATCCAACTCGAATCGCATGTTCATCCATGCCCTGGCCACAGGATACAGCCCAGCAACAATCCTGGCCAACAGGAGGACGGCAAGCACCAGCATGGTGCCCATGCCGACTCCATCGCCGCCATGCTGCATGACGCTGGTCACCCTGTCGATCACATGCTTGAGTACCAGGGGGTATGCCAGAGTCACCGCGGTGGAGAGAACGGTGAAACAAGCCATGATGACAAGCCACCAGCGATGGTGCCGCCAGTGCGACCAGATCCACGCCGCCCGCCATCCCCGCCGGTTCATGCGTTCACCGCCCATGTCCGCCCGCGCTGTGCGGACTGCAGGTCATACAACTGGCGGTACATGCCCCTCTGGGTGTACAGCTCGTGGTGGCCGCCCTCCTGGGCCACACGGCCTTCGTGGATCACAAGGATGCGATCCACGCTCCGCAGAGTAGAGAGCCGGTGCGCCACGATGATGACGGTGCGGCCTTCAAATGCTCGAGCCATTGATTCCTGGAGCCGCGTCTCGGTTGCGGCGTCAACCGAGGAAGTAGCTTCGTCAAGGATGAGGATATCCGGATCGCGCACCACTGCCCGGGCAATGGAAAGCAGCTGTCGCTCGCCCAGGGAGAGATTCATCCCACCTTCGGCTATCGCCGCAACCGGCCCTTTGGGCAGCCTGCACACAAACCGGTCGGCGCCTACCACCCTGAGTGCGTGGTCAACCTGGAGTCGCGAGATATCAGTGGCGAATGCCCTGACATTCTCCTCAATAGTACCCGGAAACAGGGTGATCTCTTGGAGCACCAAGCCCACTCTCCTCCGCCATTCCCGCAGCGGGAATCGGCGAATGTCTTGCCCATCCACCGTGATCGCTCCGTCCTGCGGCTCGTAGAAACGCAGCAGGAGGTTGGTGATAGTTGTCTTGCCTCCTCCCGAAAGCCCGACCAGCGCCACCTTCTCACCCCGTGCCAGGTCAAAAGACACAGATCTCAGCGCCGGGGCGCTGCCGTCGTAGCTGAAGCTCACATCCTCGAATCGAAGGCGATTCCACTGCCGGGGCACGGAGATGACCGAACCGTTGACGCCCTCATCGCATTCGGTTCCCTCCAGAAGGCCGAAGACACGGTCAGCCGACGCAAAGGCCCGGTTGATGAAACCCAGTTGCTCTCCGAACATCAGCAGTGGGAAGTAGATCTGTCGCGCATACTCCAGGAAGAGCACCAAGGTCCCCAAGCTCATCAGCGATTGCATTCTGTTCCCCGAGGCCAACCACACCACGGCACCGACCAGCACGACTTCGGTGCTGTGCAGAACACTCCAGAACGAATAGTCCAGTAGGGCGGCGTTCCGTTCACGATGGAACAGCTCGACGCCCGCGCGGGACAGCCGCGAGGATGCCCACCGAGTCGCCCCGAACACCTGCAAAATGGGTACTGCAGCAATGAATTCGCCCAGGACGCTTGAAAGGTCTGTATACGCGCAACGCGCCTTCCGGTAGAGGCGATAGGCAATACGGAAGAACAGGGGCATCACCACGAGCGGAGGCGCGAGGAAGACCATCACCAGAGCCGTGAGTCTCCAGTTCGTCCGCATCATGACCGCGAAGGTGCCGAGGAGCAGGAGGATATTGCGTGCCAGCTCTCCTGCAGCTTGGCTGCACAACGTCTGCACGCGATCGCCATCCGACTCCACTCGGGCCAACAACGCGCCGGGCGTCGTGGCGTCGAAGTACAAAAGCCCCTTGCGGAGCACCTTGCGGAACAGCCTCCGCTTCAACTCCGTCACGACGGCAAGCCCCATCTTGCTGGCCACCGATACCTGGAGGAAGAATGCCACGCTCAGCACCACGGCCAGGCCCATGTAGAGCAGCGCATCCTGGGCCATGCCGCCGATTCTCCCTTGGGGCACACGCACGTCGATGAGGTGGCGCAGAACCAGCGGCCCCGCGATCTCGGCACAGACCGAGACTACCATGAATACCATCACCAAGGCCAGTTGCCGCCCTCTGCCCGCCATAAGATCGCGCACATGGGCGATCCGGGCTCGAGCGGTCAGCCGCGCGGTTTCCTGGGTGTCGTCGTCATCAATGAAATCGTGAAACATGATACGCGCTTCCGGCTTCTATCCGGCAAGTCGTGCCGGTGCGTCCCGCCGAGGCGGTACACTGATATACCAAATGAAATCGAGGTGATAGAGGCGTCGTATGCGGGTCAGACGCCGAATCTGTGCGGGAAGAGACTCCTGATCACAGGTCACCTCCGGGTGCCGGAGTGGATTCGTTGAGGAGAAAAACAAGAAGTGCATAAAGGTATTTGCGCGCCCGGATAAACGCAAGAACCATGCGCGCCGTGCCGGCGCTCCACGACTGCTCAACCGGGAAGGTCAAGGCCACCCGTAGCGGCGCCTACCCTGTTGGAATCGATTGATTCAGTAAAGAGGTTCTGCCCGCGTACCAGGTAGTACCAGGAGGCTCCCGGCAGCACTGCGTCCACGTGGGTGAAAGTCGTCGTCATCACCGTAGTAGGCGTCACACTGCCTGTCGCGAAGTAGGGTGCTTGCGCGGCGTACACCGAGTACCACTGGGCGAACGGTCGTGCCGACCAGGCAAGTACTATGCTGCCATTCACCGCCGTGCAGACAAGGTCGGTTATGGGAGGGATGCCCGGAGGCGATGCCGCAGCCTCGTACTGGTACGTTCCTGAGCCCGTGCTTGCGATACTGGTGATGATCACCACGGCGTCTTCGTAGGCGATTCCGAACTCAGGGAGGCTGAACGATGCGGCCTGGCCGGCTCCGGCTGGGTAGGCCTGTACCGAGAGTGTGGTCCCTGTATTGCGGGTGCAGGCCTGCAGCATGAACTGCTCGTTATCCGCACCATCGAAGGAGAACGAAAGGTCCGTCCCGTCGCGAAACACGACATAGTCGGCAGCCCAGTGATTTACGAAACGCGACAGGGGCTCCACGGGAAAGGCCGTGTGCAGGCTGTGAGCAAATCCTGGAAGATCCGTTAACGAGTACCCATAGATGCCATCCGCGAAGGAGGTATCATCTATGAAGTTGGCGACAACCCATCGGAGAAACACATCGGTGAACCGCTCCGAATAGCCCAGTTCCGCCAGCACAGTATCGTAGCCCGCGATCCCGTTGGCGGGCTCATGGACCAAGGCCCAGGTGAGATCGACGCCTCCGTGATGCTCAAACAGGTAGAGGCTCCAGAGGTAGACCTTGATGTAATCAGCCCACGATCCGTTCCACACCGTCAGATTGTTATCGGGATTGGATGGAAAGCCCGTAATGACATCCGGATGGCCATACAGGTACATGGCCAGCTCCGACATTCCCTCGTCAACCCATGAGGCCTCGTTGGCGTCATGGCGGAAATGGATCATATGTTGGAACTCGTGGGCGGCCACCGCAAGCAGGTAGTCGCCGCCCGGATCCGCAGCGGCGCTATTAAGATAGAGCACTTCACATTCGTTGGACGCAAAGGGCTGGGTCCCGTCGGGGAACTGGTCGAACATCCAGAAGTACCCATCGGCTCCAATCTGGAAATCATAGTAGAGCAAGTAGATCCGAGGGTCATTGTCCAGCGCGTCGGGAGGGTCACCGAAGGCCTGCGTGCAGATATCGTAGATTCCCATGGTCGGGATGGGCCCCGGTGAGGACGAGTTAAACCGTTCCACGATGGCATCCACGTCGTCCTGGTTGACTGTCACACCCCATTGGGAGTTTTCCACCACGACGTAGCAGTGCTCCCCCATTCCTCGAACCGTGCAGGGAAGCAGGGAAGCCTCGGGGTACCCTCCCAGATCCCATATGTACCAAAGCCACTCGTCGCCGAGCTGCGGATTCGGCGGCGGCCCCCGCCTGGCCTGCATCGAAGGGTCTGAAGCCTCCAGGGCAGAACGCGGATAGAAAGCATCCACCTGTCGCGTCAGGCAACGCGAGGGGGTATACCCGCCGGACTCAACCGTCGCCGTAGCGAGACAGACAAATGCCAGCCCGGCCGTCAAGTATGCCTGCATGGCCGACAACCCCCTATGTGCGGGAGTCAGAGGTCTGCCCCTCCTCCTCCTTCTTCATGGGCGCCATCCTGTGGAGTACCCAGGGGAGCAGGGCGTAGAATGCCGCGGCCGTTACCAGATGATCAATGGGACAACGATCTTCGGGCGTATGGGCATACTTCTCTTCTGAGGGGCCGAAGCCGATGGTGGGTATCCCGAACATCCCCATAGTGGCGACACCGTTGGTGCTGAAGTTCCATGTACCCAATCGTGCTGCCGCTCCCAGGACCGTTTCCGCGGCCTGGAGTCCTGCCTTGACCAGAACATGCTCGCGATCCAGCACCCAGGGTGGGTAGTACTTCTTGACCATGTAGTGCAAGCCGCGATAGCTCGGCCGGGAGTAGTCAGGGATGGCTACTCCGGCATTGGCGGCACGCACCTCCGGAAGAGAGCGGATCTCGCCGACGGATGCCTCGTCAGTCTCTCCTGCGGTCAGGCGGCGGTCCAGGTGTATGCGGCAGAGGTCCGGGATGGCACAGAGTGACGGCGCCCGTGAAGTGATCTCAGTCACGGCCACCGAGCCTTTCCCCAGATACTCGTCGTCAGTCAACTTCGAACCCATCTTGCGGATCGCATTGATGATGGGCGTCATCAAATATACCGCGTTGGTGCCTTGTTCCGGTGAGGCGGCGTGGGCCGATCGGCCCAAGGTCGTGACATCGATCTCGACGCGCCCTCGCTGGCCATGGTTGACCGCCAGGTTGGTAGGCTCGGTAAGAACCACCCATGATGGCACGTACCGCTCCTCATTGACTATGTACTGCCAGCACAGACCGTCGGAATCCTCCTCCATGATACTGCCGACGAGCATCACGGTCATGCCCTCCGGAAGGCCGACATGGCGCCAGATATGTGCGGCCAGCATCATGGCGGCCATACCGCCCTTCTGATCCGAGGCGCCACGACCAAACACAAACCCGTCCTTGACCACGGCTTCGAAAGGCTTGATATCCCATGCATCCAAATCGCCGACGTCCACCGTGTCCATATGGGCATCAAACGCCAGGAGATTGGGCCCCGATCCCACCGTGCCTATGATATTACCAAGCCGGTCGACCCGGATCTGTCGAATGCCGGCCTCCCGCATCTGTACACTGACCCGCTCGATTACCTCCCCCTCCTGCGTGCTCATCGAAGGAACGCCGATGAGCTCCTGAAGGTAGCGCACCACTGTGTCTTTCCCCTCTGCGGCAAGCTCCATGATCTTTGAGACTGGCAAATCAGACATTCCCGCAATCCTCCCTTACATGCAGAGTCGACCGACTCTCCTCTACGTCGTCCACGCAAAAGAACCGCCCGAGAGCGATGCAATCCGCTGGCGTGCCGTGTACTGGTGAAGTGCTTCATAATCGCTGGCCGATGTCCTCAACGCAAGGCTGGCGGGGGAAGGCTGCGCGTGACTCCTACGTCATGATCCACGGTGTAGGGAACGCCCTCGGCAGGGCCCTGGATTTCGACTCCCGCAGCGACCGGGCCTCAGGCGTTCCTGCGTGCCCCTCCGTGCCCACGCCTCACCAAACCCTGAACCGCATGGGTCAAGAGCCACCATGGATCAGGGCTTTCAGTGACTCAAGATCCGCAGTGAGGAGTGCTCGTCCCTCTCCATCGGTGACAAGCCCAAGTTGGGTCTCGGCATCAGCGAGGTGCGCGCGAGCCCCATCAGGATTCCCTGCCAGGATCTCGGCGCGGGCTAACGCCTCGTAGGCATAGCCCAGGTAAAAGGGGGGTAACGAGTCCTCCCGCGAGATCTGCAGGCATCGTTGGGCGAAATGTCGGGCCATCTCAGTATGCCCAGCAACGGCATGAACCCTCGATACCTGCCAGTAGCCTACCGAGAGATTCGCAGGCAGACAGTCACTCCGCTGCGTCCAGTGCCAGAGTGACGCATAGGCCAGGAGGATCATGTTTTCCGTATCCTCAACCGTACGCTCGGGTTTGTCGAGGTAATCCCAGCACTCGTTGAAACATGAGGCCGAGAGCTTCGTGTGAATGTCCTGCATCGCGACTCCTTCGGGTGTGGCGCCTGCGATTGCGCTCAAGACGAACACGAGAGAAATCATCACCTTGGCCATGGGCGCTGCCTCCTTTGGGTTACGGTTCAGATGAGAAGCCTTGACGGGTTCTCAACCGGCTGATCTGAGGGTCGTAGGCCTCGACACGATGACAGACACTGCGTCACGGTGTCATCAAGTATAACTCCAGATGGCTGAGCGTCATATGCGCAACGTGAGTGAATCCAGCCATGTTCGACATACCGATGATCGTCTCACGCTGCAGCCGGTGGGCCAGGCGCGGTCCCTGGTCTTCTTCGAGGTAGGGATGCTCCACGACCGCAACGCGATACCGGGCAACCCGCCTCGCCTCTCCCAACGCTGCTACTCCATCATCTGTCTCGTGGAGCACGGCGCAGAGAAACGCCAGGTCAAACGCCTTGTTGCGAGAAGGCAGATCCTCCGCGACAGCCTGGAGGAACCGGGCCGCGGTCACCATGCGCAGAGCATCTCCCAGCAGTACGATGTTAGGGTCAATTCCCAGCACGGCGCACCCTCGCGCCAGAAATGCCTCGGCAAACACCCCCGCACCGGTTCCCACATCAACTACCTGCTTCGCGGGAATCCCTTCGAGGCAAAGCATGACTATCCGGTCGACCTCAAGCCGGGCCAAGCGCTGCGCGGACCTCAGCCCGTCAGACCCTCCTTTGTATCGTCGCTCGTGGTCATGGCCCATGTTCCACCTCAGTTGAATCCCACAATCCTCTGCTGTCGAGGCGCCGGGGAGACACGCGGATAGCAAGAAGTCGTTCGGCAGCGCGCCGTCAAGAACATAGGTCCTTCGTGGCGAGGAAGCCCGCTGCTGGTGAAGACCCAGGCTAACCCCGCCGCACCGGGAAGGGCCGCTCGGTCCCGGTGTGTTGCCCGGGACAATCCCCGAATGGCTGGCAACAGGATGGCCCGCATCGTCTCTCCCAGCGGTGCAATCATTGGCCAGCAACTCCGAACGTCTCGCGAAGGGGGAACCCGAGCCCGTGCCGCGCGCAAAACTTATGCTTGTATCCGGGTACTTGGAATGCAAATTGAAGAGGTTATCGATTTGCTACAGCTTTTCCCTGCGCCTACTATCTCCCCTACTCCATCCTTGGGAGGTCCTGCCGTGCGTCTTCTTCTGGCACTCTCACTTCTCATTCTTCAATCCGCGTCTGTCCAGGCGATCTGGATGCCTCTCTCCTCTTCACTACCCCGGGCGGGGGATCTGGCGATACTCGAAGATACGGGCTCCCGGACGACGCTCTCATTGACGCTTTCCGGATATGAGAGTGAGGAGATCAACATCGACGGCACGCGGTGCGTGCGTATCACCATGCCAAGCACCGCACCGACGCTGGAGAAGGGTGAGCCCGAGCTCCCCATCTGGACCGGGAGCATCATCATTCCAGACCGGGGCAGCGCGTCCATGCGGGTAGTGGAGAGTCAGTGGGAAGAACTGCCCTCACTGCCGGTGGTGCCGTCAAAAGGGAACCTGTACCGCACTATAGATCCGGCAACGGTTCCGTACGAATTCGGTGTCTCATACGGGAGAGACACGTGGTTCCCAGGGCCTGAGGTGAGACTGAGCGAGCCGTTCATTCTGCGGGATTACCGCGGAGTGACGGTGATCGTGCATCCGGTGCAGTACAACGGCGCACGGGGTGTGCTGCGGGTGCTTCGGCGGCTGGTCGTCGAGGTGGAAACCGCGGGGTCGGGCGGTGTGAATGAACTGGAGCGGCGGAGTCTGGTGGCTGCACGCGAGTTCTCGGCGATCTATGAGGGAATGTTCGTGAACCTCCGAAGCCAGCGGCGCACGCTGAATGAGCGGGCGGGGAAGATGCTGATCATCGCGGCGGATACATACCATGACGGCATGGCGGATCTGGTATCGTGGAAGCGCGAGAAGGGGATCGATACCAAGATCGTGGCCTACTCGGCGATCGGGGGTACGGGCGCAACGGCGGTGAAGAACTACATCCAGAACGAGTACAACGCGGGCGGGCTGGTGTTTGTGCTGCTCGTAGGAGACCTGGCCCATATCCCGACCCAGACCTACTCCGGGGGCGAGGCTGATCCGATGTACTCGCTGGTGGCGGGCAGCGATGTGTACCCCGACATCTTCGTGTCGCGGTTCAGCGCGCAGACCGTTGCAGACGTGAGCACTCAGGTGCTGCGATCGGTGGAGTATGAGCGGAGCCCGACCGCGGCGACTGCGTGGTATCACAAGGCAACGGGGATCGCGAGCAATCAGTCGAATGGCGGGCTGATAGACTACGAGTGGATGAACGGATTCCGGACGAAGCTGTTGAACTACCACTACACCGAGATGGATCAGATCTACGATCCCTCGGCCAGCGCATCGCAGGTGACAACTGCCTTAAACGCCGGGCGGAGCCTGGTCTTGTACATGGGGCATGGATCCGAGACGTCGTGGGGCACAACGGGCTTCTCGAATACGAACATCAATGCCTTATCCAACTACTGGATGCTGCCGGTGATTCACTCGGTGGCCTGCGTGAACGGTGACTTCAGCACGACCACGTGTTTCGCAGAGGCGTGGCTTCGGGCGCAGAACGGAGGCGAGCCGCGGGGCGCCCTGGCAACATACATGTCCAGCATCAACCAGTCATGGGATCCGCCGCAAATCGCGCAGCAAGGGTTCGTTGACAGCCTCGTGAACAATCGATACAACACGGTGGGCGGCACGCTGTTCATCGGCTCGGTGCGGATGCTGGAGTACTACAGTGGAGGATCCGCGGGCACGGAGATGTTTAACACGTGGCACATCTTCGGAGACTGCTCGGTGCAAATGCGGACGGACAGCCCCGCCTTCATGGCGGCTACCTACCCCTCCACGGTTCCCCTGGGAACCTCCTCGATTTCCGTCACAGTCGCCGGCCTTGAGGGCGCCTTGGTGGGGATCTCGTCAGAAGGCCAGTTCCTGGGTTCGGGCTATACGAATGCCAGTGGGGCCGTGACCGTGATGCTGACCGAACCGCTGGACACACCGGGCACGGTGAAACTCACCATTACCGCCTACAACAAGACCCCCATCCAGGCCGACATCGAGGTCATCTCGACATCCGGCCCTCACGTGGTATACGCGGGCTCGACGATCCTGGGCGACGGGCAGGCGGATGTAGGGGAGACGGTGTTGGTGGATATTGAGCTGGAGAATGTGGGGAATGCGACGGCATACGCGGTGCAGGCCACGCTGAGCACGGTGAATGCACAGATCACGGTGACGGTACCGACCCAAAGCTATGGGGACATGGGTGCCGGGGCGACGGCATTACCGGCGGCGCCGTTCCAGTTCTATGTGGGTTCCCTGCCGGACGGGACGGTGGTGCCGTTTGACGTAGCGATCACGTCGGGTATGGACTCATGGGAGGGGTCGTTTGACATCACGGTGCATGCGTCGCCGGAGATCGGGGTGACGCCGACGGTGGTGGAGGAATGGGCGGGGGTGGGCGAGACGGCGCAGCGGGCGGTGATGGTAAGCAACAGCGGGACGGGAGACTTGACGTATACGGTGGGTGTCATGACGGACAGCCGGCAGGGCACGGCGGTACCGTTTCTGGAGCTGGGCAAGGGGGAGCCTGATCCGCGGGTGGGCGAGACGCCTGCGCGGGGGAGTGGGGGTCCTGACGGGTATGGCTACCGGTGGATAGACAGCGATGAGCCGGGAGGGCCGGCGTTTTCGTGGTTAGACATCAGCAGCACGGGGACGTCGCCGGGGAGCGGGGATGATTCCAACTATGGCCCATTCAACCTGGGGTTCACGTTCCCGTTCTACGGGACAGACTACACCCAGGTTCGGATCTGCACCAATGGGTGGTTGTCATTCACATCGACGTCGACGGCCTACACGAACCAGGGGATACCGAGCACGTCTGAGCCCAACTGTCTCATTGCGCCGTTCTGGGATGATTTAAGCCCGAACTATGGGGGGAGCGTGCGGTATCAGAGCGATGCGGGGAATGGGCGGTTCATCGCACAGTGGACGGAAGTACCGCGGTGGACGTCGACCGGAGGCACGGGATCGTACACATTCCAGGTGATCGTGTATGCAGACGGGCGGATCGTGTATCAGTACAACACTTTGGTGGGTGATCTGGAAAGCTGTACGGTGGGGATCGAGAATCAGGGGGGGACTGACGGGGTGCAGGTAGTATCCAACGCGGCGTATCTGCACAACGGGTTGGCGATACAGATCAGCACGGTTCAGCCGTGGTTGACGGTGGCGCCGGTGGGGGGTACGGTGGTACCCGGAAGCAGTGCGGAGCTGACGGCGACGATGGATGCGGCGGACCTCGGCGCGGGGACGTACACGGGGACGATCACGATCACGTCCAATGACGCGGACGAGAGTTCCATCGAGATCCCGGTGACGTTTCATGTGGGGGCATTGATGCCGCCGGAACTGACGGTGGCGCCGGTAGGGAGCGAGGTGCAGTTGACGTGGACAGAGGTAACGGCGGCGACTGCATACTGGGTGTATGGGGCGAGCAACGAGGCGTACTTCGTACCGGGGATGGGGCCTGGGTATGCGCACCGGGTGGCGGTGCTTCCCTCGGGGACGACGAGCTGGAGCAGCGCCGCGGGCATGGGCGATCCGGA
>JAFGKV010000004.1 GCA_016928395.1 Candidatus Fermentibacterota bacterium
CCCCATGACTCAGAACACCCACGACATCGACCCCGGGATTCGATCTGACGCCATCGGTCTCATCGAGCAGAACCGGGAGCGGTGTCTGTGGTTCCTCTCGCCCGGCTATGTGCCTGCGTCTGCCGAAGACATGCTGAGAGTTCTCAAGTACCTGCAGCGATACGGGACCCGTGACGTGTACGTGAAAGCCCGGAATCTCGCAGCCGCCCTCCGCGCGGACACCGGCTAAGATGGGTATCACTCCGTTTCAGCGCGCCATATGCAGACTGATCGCTGCGAACAGAGCGCAGACCGATCAGGCGTATGTGGCGGGTGGCGTTGCGCTGAATCTGCTTCTTGATGCGCCGCGGATATCCCTGGATATCGACCTCTTTCACGATACCGCTGAATCCCTGGCCAAGACGTGGGACGAGGATCGGCGTCTTCTCACCGAACGCGGCTACGCCGTCGAGATCGTTCGGGAGCGCCCCTCTTTTGTCGAGGCCCTCGTCAGGAAGGGGGGCGAAAGCGTCTTGATGCAGTGGACTCAGGACAGCGCCTATCGGTTCTTTCCCCTCCTCACGCACGACGATCTCGGGCTTACTCTCCATCCCTTCGACCTCGCGACGAACAAGGTTCTTGCCTTGGCCGGCCGTTTGGAGCCCCGCGATTGGATTGACCTCATGGGCTGCCATCATGGCGTGCAGAGGCTTGGCTACCTCGCCTGGGCTGCCTGCGGGAAGGATCCGGGATTCAGCCCTGAGGGAATCCTGAACGAGGCCAAGCGATCATCCCGCTATACCGCGGTGGAGATCGCGGAGCTCTCCTTTGACGGTCCGCCACCCGATGTTGCCGCGCTGTCAGAAGAGTGGAAGTCGATGCTTTCTGAAGCCGAGGAGATCATCGGGCTGCTGCCCGTGGACACTGTCGGAACATGCGTCCTTGCGGCCGATGGGCAACTGTTTCGGGGCGGAGCCGACGAGGCTGCCCGCGCCCTTGCACGGGGCACGCTGCACTTCCATCCAGGCAGCATACGGGGCGCGTTTCCCCGTATCGCGGCCTGACCCTGCCGCCTCGCTACGGCGTGCGGCCCCGCGCTTCTTCACCCCTTCACTTCTTCACTCCCTCCCCGACACGCCAGAGCCCCGCTACTCGTGGATGATGCGCACTCGATCGGCGGCGACGCTGTCTCCGACGCAGCGGGTGAAGAGGTAGCGAGCTGTGTCTTCCTCGTTGAAAGGGCCTCGGTAGTTCCACCCAAGAGGCGTGGGGTTTCCCATCCGCGCCAGGGGCATTAATCCCTCTCCCCCGCCCCCGGGGGTCTCCCGCACCGGCGCAAGCCGGGCCGCGATGTCGGCGGCTAGCTCGGCCCGGCGAGCGCCCCGGGCGGCGCCATAGAGCTCGAAGGTCTCCTTTAGGCCGGCAAGAGGCGCTGCGGACGCCACCATGTGAATCGTCTCAACACCCGTATTGTCATCCAGCCTGAGCCACGGCAGCGATCTCAGGGTTTCGCCCTCTTGCTCTCCCCGAGACGCATGGAACAGGGAGTAGTCGCCGTTGGCCATCTGGATGATCACGTACACGAAGGTATCCAGCATCCTGTGCAGTATGATCCGGATCTGATCTCCGGAGTGCATGGCAACCCCGTCCTGCACCGCAAAGAGGCTGTCCTGCCGCGATGCGGTGCGGCCGACAATCCCATACTCAAAGGTAACCGGCCCGGATGCCATAGCCTGGGGCTGGCCAGCGGCCACGCCACAAGAGAGTGCGACTATCGTCACCAGGCACGCAACCCCCGCGCCGAGACGCGAGGTCATGGCGTCTCTTTCGAGGAAACAACCGGCGCGATACGGAAGAGAAACACGAACCGGTTCATGACCGCGCCGTCGCCTGGGCGCACCTCTTCGACATGGAGCTCATAGTCTCCCGGGGTGAAGAACGAGCTGTGGCATGCAATGGCGAACGTCCCATAGGGGCCGTGGCCTTGGAGGCCGGCGCCGCTCCACGCCACCGCGCCCCTTGCGTCGATGATACGCGCGCGGTGGTGTGTTTCCTCGTGCGCGCGGGAGACCACATTGAACTGAAGGAGGAACCGGCCCGCGTCCTTGGGGATGACAACCGAAGGCTCTTCGCCCCTCGTCCCCTCCTCCGCCACATAGGTCAGGAGTCCGGCGGACGGCATCCGAAGCGCATGAACCTCGTGCCTGAGGGCCGCGACCCGCACCCACCCCAACGTCGCCGGGATCCCCACGATCACCGCCGCCGCGGCGGCGGCCAGAATGGGCTTCCAGGCAGGAACCGGAAGAAGCCACTGGTGGAACCGTTTCGCGGGAACACGGAGTCGCACGACAGACGCGGCCCGTGCGGGAAGGGGCGTGGGGTGCGCCACTTCTCTCTTGACGAAACGTTTGATCTGTGAGGTCTCCTCCAGCGCCTTGAAGCACTCATCACACTGGAAGTAGTGTGCTTCCCACTCCTGCTCCTCCTCCGGGGTCAGTTCATCCCGGAGGTAGCGTTCGATGATCTCCAGGCGCGCGACGTCATCGTGGTCAATCACCATTGCCTGGTCCTTTCACGCCCCGTCCCCGGCCGGCGTCGCTCGCGGTTCCCCGCTTGCGGTTCACGATTCTCTCTCCTCCTCATCCATCCGTCTATCGTTCCCGATTCCCAACGGCTCGTCCTTCCAGGCCGCTCCCTCACCTACTATGTTCACGGTCCGCTTCATTCGTGACATGATGACGGGGAGTGAACTCACCCGGTCTCCGTCAGGCCCTTCCGAAGAGCTGCCACGGCGCGACAGACCCGTTGCCGCACGGCGTCTTCCTTCAGATTGAGTTCGGCGGCGATCTTCCGGTAGCTCCATTCCTCGCCGAACCTCAAGACCAGGAGCCGTCGCTCCGCGTCTCCCATGGAGGCCATGAGGCGTCTCAGCCGCTCGTGGGCTTCCTTCTCCAGGTGGATCGCTTCGGGGTCTTCCTCTCTGCTGCGCAATGCCGCGGTGTCGCCCAGGGGAAGAGACCGCCGCGTGTGCTGCGTCCAGCGAGTGGTGAGATTCGAGCTGATCTTGTACACATACGCCCCCGCATTGCCGGTCTCCGTCAGGCGGCCTTCCCGTACCGCCAGCAAGAGCGCCACGAATACGTCCTGCTCCAGGTCTTGGGCCGCGGCATCGTCTCCCCGTAACCTGCGCAGGATGAAGAATCGAACTCGTCCCCGGTACCGCTCCCAGAGAGAGCGCTCCGCAGCCGTGTCGCCGGCCAGTATGCCGCGGATGAGTTCGGCATCGGTCGGTGCGGCCATAGGCGGCATCCTAATTCCGCCCGACCAGCACGAAGGGCGCCCAGTAGTAGGGATGCCGCAGGGCAGGAACCTCGCCATGAAGGAAAGAGAGTTTCGCCTGCCGTGCAGCCTCGGCCCTGGTGGCGCCGGATGCCAGCCCGCGGTAGAACTCTTTCATCCATTGCGCGGTGGATCGATCATTCACTGGCCAGAGACTGACCAGCACCGCCTGGCTGCCGGCGTGGAAGAATGCCCGCGCCAGGCTCACCATGCCCTCTCCCGGCACAGGTTCGCCCATGGCGCTCTCGCACGACGACAAAACCATGAAGGCGGGCGATGATGCCAGTTGGAGGATTTCATCGAGCACCAGCATTCCGTCGTCTCCCGGATCGGGCCCCGGGGTGAGGACGATGCAGGACCTCCGGGGCGCCTGCACGTCGATGAGTGAATGCGTCGCGAAGTGCGCGATCCCATGGGGCCGCTGAAGCTCGCTGACCACGCGGCCTTCATTGGCCTCCCCTCCAATGAGCATGGTACAGCGCCCCGCGTCAAAGGATACGCACACGCTCTCAGCCTCGGCCTCGGCCCAGCGCAGCAGGGGAAGTGAGCGTGACGAAGGAGGAGAGAATCCCGAAACGGCGCTGGCGCCCCCGGGCCCTGCGGAGGGGGGGCGTGTCTCAGCCACTCCCCGCGAATCCCTGATGCCGACCGCCAGCACCGAGGGCTCGCCTCCACGATCTCCTTGCCGCCATAGGGCGAGAAGGCTCGTGGCCGATGGTGCGTACGACACCACATGGGTCTCGATCAGCAATGGCCTCGCGGAATCGGGCGCCGCGGGTAATGCCTCGAAGGGGATCGCCAGCAGCGGGCCGTCGGGCACGATGCAGATGCGCAGCCCAGGAGAGGCTCCCAGACCGCCGGCAGGAAGAATCGTGGCCGCCAGCCTTTGCCCCTCCTCGTCACAGCGGGCGCCTAGGCGGGGAGATTGGGCCGTCTCAGCCAGGAGGCGGCCCACCATCTCGGCAACGCGAGCCCGGGAGGGTAGCCGGCGCATCGCCACGGAGTCGGGAGAGACTTCCCACAGAAACGACTGCCGCTCCCCCACAAAGTACTCCAAGAGCACCGCAACGCCGTGACGTCGCATGGCTGCCTGAAAGGATCGACACGGATCAGCGAGTGTGGCCCATTCCGGCGACCCACAAGCCTCACCTCGCGCCCGCAGGCGGTTGAGTTCGTCTTCACGGGCGGCCGCTTCGCGACGGAGTGAATCCGCCCGGGGAGAATCCCTGGCCTCGTGCCAGATCAGCCCGCTGAGCCGGCTGATCTCCCGAACCAGCGCGGCGCGGGACGAATGGCCATGGACCTCCCGCCCTCCTGCGGCGCCCAGAAGATCCAGGAATGAACGGGCCTTGGCCCGCTCCGCGGCGACGAAGGCGCGGTGTGAGAACCCGGCGGCGGGATCCTGTTCGTGGAGCACGGCCAGAAGCCCGACGAATCGCTCGTAGACCTCCATCTTGCTGGCGAGAAACCCGAAACGCCATTCCTGTACCGACAGCATCGCACGGGAGTCCTCGATGGCCACGGCCGCCGCGTCGTACATGGCCAGAGCCTTGCGCCAGTCGCCGGCGTCTTCGTGGCAGCGAGCCAGCCCATAGCGAGTGAACCAGACCAGCTCCGGCGCCTCGCTCATTGTCGCCTGCTGGAGGCTTTCGGCGAAAAGCGTCGCAGCCTCCACCGGTCGGCCCGCCCGCAGGGTCACTTCCCCCAATGCGGCTGAGGCCAGGGCCTGACCGTGCCGGTCGGCACACTCGGCGGCCACTGCCCGCGCGTTTTGTATGGTCTGTTCGGCCAGCGGCTGATCGTCGCCTCCCAGGGCCATCCCGGCATTCAGCAGGGCCGCGGCTGTGGATTTTCCGTCGCCCAGCCGCTCGAACAGGATGGCCGCCGCCAGGAAGTGCTCCCGTGCCTCGGCTCGTCGGGCCCGCCGAAACTCCAACCCGCCAAGCGAACCCCGAGCCGCGGCAACCGTGGCGGTATCGCGCAGTGTCGTCCCCACAACGAGGGCCCGCTGGACGGCATCCTCGGCCCGTGCATGATCGCCGATGGCCATATAGGCGTTCGCCAACCCGATGGATCCGGTCGCTATCCCCAGGGAATCTCCCAGTGTCTCGGCAAGGCTTACAGAGCGGTGGAAGAGGCCCAGCGCCCGGCCCGGCTCGCCGTGATCGAGCAGCACAGACCCCAGATTGGACGCCGTCGCGGCCTCTGCCGATTGGTGGCCGAGGGTCACATGGAGCGTTCGCGCATCCTCGTAGCGCGCGATGGCAAGATCGGGCCGGCCTCGCCGGGCGGCAATGCCTCCCAACGCGTCAAGACAGGCGGCCGGGCCTTCGGGATCGTGCACGAGGCGTAGCGCACGCATCGCCGTATCCAGTGTAGTTTCGGCGCCCGACAGATCACCGAGCCGCGCCAGCGCATCGCCTCGCAGCTTCAGCGCCCACCCCTGGGCTCGCCTGTCGCCCGCCCGCGCCGCGACCGTGGCGGCGATGGCGAGCATCGCCTCCGCGCCGGCCGCATCGCCCTGCAGAAGCCTGAGATACGCCAGTTCGCACCGAACAGGCGCCTCCAGATGGGGCAGGCCATAACCGGTGCAGAGCTGTAGAGCCTCCAGGCCTGCCGCGGCGGCGCCGGCGGTATCGCCGAGGAGGCGGCGGACAATGCAGAGGGCATCCAGGCTGCGCACGTGCAGCTCCGGATCGCTGGATGCCATGGCCAGGGACACGGCATGCTCGGTGTGGCGCAGGGCTTCCCCATAGCGCCCCATGCCGCGCACGGCGCGAGCCATCAGCAGGCAAGGCTCTCCCCAGTTGGGCGCCAGCGCCACGGCCTGTTCGGCGCAGGCCAGCGTGGAATCCCACGCGGCGGCTTCTGCCAGAAGGAGACCACGGCCCAGCAGCCGGGTGGCGGCGTACGGTTGGTCACTACCCGCATTACGGGTCTCCGCGGCGATCTCGGGCAGCGCACCCCTCCGCCGGGCGGCTTCGGCGAGATAAGCCCAGCACAGGGCGTCGCCGGGATATGACGCGGTTACGGCGCGAAGATAGGCCAATGCCGCACTGTCGTCGCCTGACGCCAGCATGACCACGCCGATGCCGTAGCGGGCTCTTGGGTGTGAGGGCACGGCGTGCAGGGTGTCCAGCCAGGCCGCCAGAAGCCGGGTTCTCTCCACGCTGTCACCCGCAGCCACGGCAACCCTGATAACGCGCCACGGCGCAGGATCCGCCACGAGTTCCTGGCGCAGAACTCCAGTGCCCGGCAGCGGGGGGTGCGCGTCGGTGGATACCGACCGGCGTGCAGGCTCCGTCCCACAGCCGGTAAGCACGGCGACAATCAGTGCCAACGCCGCGGCCTGATACCCCGACCACGTGACGGCCCCATGCGGGCGCGCCTCTCTCGGGGGAGGGCAGGCGTCCCAGAGACCGGGTTCAACCAGTTCCATTCTCATCACACCCCTGACCTGGGGGCCGGGTGCTCCGGCGGGGGATGCCAATCGTCCTCTGACACATTGACACACTAGTGCCTCCCTGCGCCTGCGGCAAGAGCCGCCATCAATGCGGAACAACGGAAGGTTGGATCTTCTGATGGATGGACGGCGGGAAGGAATGGGGGGCGTGGGGGCTGCTCTGTTGACGGTGAGCGGCGCTCTGCTCGCGAAGTGAGCCTCCTCCCTGGATGAATGGACCGCGGCCTGTTATCATGGGCGTCAGTTCATCCTCGCTCTTCTCGACACAGCCTACATCCAGGAGTCTTCCCATGGGCCGCCTCTCTCTGTTCGTCACCCTCGCCATTCTCGCCCATACCGCCTCTGCCGGCGACTATGCACCCGGCAGACTGGTAGTAAAGCTCGAACCCGCGGCGGCGTCACAGCTGCTTTCGGGTGGTGCGACCGGAAATGCGGCGCTGGATGACTACTTCGCTGCGCTGCGGCCGCGGCAGGTCCGCCGGCTGGCCGCTGCGCGCCGCGATGGGCGCAACGAGGCGCTCCGTCGCCGGTTCGGCTCGGATGGAGTACTTGCCTTCTCCTTCACGGGAGATCGCGATCCGGCCGCCGTAGCGGCAAAGCTGGCGGACATGCCCGGTGTGGTGTACGCCCATCCGGATTACTACGCCCGTATTGCCGCCGAGCCCAACGACCCCCTCTACCCCCACCAGTATGCCATGCCGCGCATGAGCATGCCCGCGGCCTGGGACATCGCCCGAGGGTCGGCCTCGGTCATCATCGGCATCAGCGATACCGGCACCGACTGGAACCATCCCGACCTGCGCGATATCATCCGGATCAACCCGGCCGAGGATGTCAACGGCAATAGCGTATTCGACAACTTCCCGGCCGACTCGGGCGGCGATCTTGATGGCATCGATGCCGATGGCAACGGCTATGTGGACGACGTCATCGGCTGGGACTTCGTGACCGCCGACAATGTCGCCGAGGGGGAGGACGGCCTGCCACCGGACCCGGATCCCATGGACTTCGACGGCCACGGCACGGCCACGGCCGGGATAGCCGGCGCGGCCACGGACAACGGAGTCTTCGTTGCCGGCACCTCGTGGGGCTGCACCATCATGCCGTTGAGAACCTTCTATCGTCACCCTTCGGGCTCGGGCACGGCGGTCGCCTCCGACATCATCGAGGCGTTCTACTACGCGGCGGACAATGGGGTTGACGTGCTCTCCATGAGCTTCCGCAGCGGCGGCTCCGAGGGCCTCGAGGACGCCGCTCTCTATGCCCATGCCGCCGGGGTGTTTCTGGTGGCCTCGGCAGGCAATGAGGGCTCGGAGACTGCGCCCGCCCCGGCCGGATACCCGCAGGTCTTGGCAGTCGCGGCCACGCAGCAACAGGATCTGAAGGCGTCCTTCTCCAACTACGGAGCCTGGGTCGGCGTGTCGGCTCCGGGGGTAGACATCTGGACCACGGCCTTTGACGACACCTACATGGCAGACTTCGGCGGCACCTCAGCTTCGTGCCCCTATGTCGCGGGCATGGCGGGCCTGCTCCTTTCCCACAATCCTTCGCTGACCAATGTAGACCTGTACTACCGGTTGGTGGGCACCGCCGATGAGATTGACTCCGTCAACCCCGAGTTTCGCGGCGCGTTGGGCTGCGGACGGCTGAACGGCTTCCGAGCCCTCACCGAATCGCCGCATCCAGCGCTGCGGCTCGTGGCCGTGCAGGTCGACGACACCACCGGCGGCAACGGCGATGGGTTGTTGGGACCGGGCGAAACCGCCATCCTGTCCTTTGCCGTGCGCAACTACTGGGAAGACGCCCCAACCGTGGCGGGGGCGGTGCTCTCGGCGGATCCTCACATTACCGTGGATTCGACGTCTACAGTCATGTTCGGCCCAATTCCCACCGACAGCGTGGTCGCCTCGCCTGAAGGCATCTGCGTCACGGTCTCCACCGATGCCGAGATCGGCTATCATGTGCCGTTCACCCTAAGGCTCACTTCGGGCGCCTACACCGAAGACGTGCTCTTCCATATACCCATGGCAGCCCAAATGCTGATCGACGCGGCGGCCGACTTCGGGTTGTCCGGTGTGTCGGGCGGTATCACCGCGGTGTTCGCGGATTACGACGGTGATGACGATCCCGATCTCTATCGTTCGGCGTGGAGCGGGACTCCTGCGTTGTACCGCAACGACGGTGATACCCTGATCGATGTCACCGCCTCCGCCGGCCTGCCGGTCTCGGGCCAGGGCCAAGGCGCCGCGTGGGGCGACTATGACAATGACGGCGACCCCGACCTCGCCCGGGGCACCGCCGCCGGATTAGCCCTGTTTCGCAATGACGATGGCGTCTTCACCGACGTGAGCGCCTCGGCGGGTTTTTCCTCTTCCTCGCCGCGCAACTTCGCACCCGTGTGGGGCGACTTCGATAATGACGGCTGGCTGGACTTGTTCGTGACGCATCAGCAGCAGGTCAACCAACTCTTGTGCAACAATGGTGACGGCACCTTCACCGACGTTGCGAGCACGGCCGGAGTGGCGAGCGATTCGGTCTCGTACGGCGCATCGTGGGCCGATTTCGATCGCGACGGCGATCTGGACCTGTTCGTGGCCAATTACGGGTCTGTGTGGCAAGGGCAGGTGAACCAGTTCTATGTAAACCAGGGCGACGGCACCTTCCTGGAGTGCGCTGCCTCGCTGGGATTGGCTGATGAGGCCCTCATCTCCACAGGTGGCCTCTGGGGCGATTACGACGGCGACGGCTGGCTCGACCTGTACGTCACCAACAAGGGTTCGGCAGGCCAACCCAACCGCCTCTACAGGAACATCCAGGGAGCCGGGTTCGTGCGCCAGCCGCAGGCGGGGCTGGAGGATCCGCGCAGTTCCTCCAGCGCCGCCTGGGTCGATTTCGATGGCGATGGGCGGCTTGATCTCCTCGTGTCCAATACACAAGGAGGAGCTCTCTACCGGAATTTCGGCAGCACCTTTGGCGATGCCACCGAGAGCGCGCCCCTGGCCTTCAATGGGCTGGTAGCGGCTGTCGCCGATTTGGATGGTGATGGCGACGACGATATCTACGTGGGCAGTCCCGCCGGAGACCGGATCCTTCTCAACCTGTCCGATCCGGCCTCAGCCCTGCGAGTATGCCTGGAAGGGGCCCCTGGGCCGTGGGGAAGCCCGCGGGATGCCGCGGGTGCGCGAGTGACATTGGACGGCTGCCGGCGGGTCACCAGGACGGTGCACGAGGGAAGCGCGTGGGGTCAGAGCAGCCCCATTCTCACCATGCCATGGCTGGGCGACGCCGAGAGCGCCATCGTGGAATGGCCGTCGGGGACGATCCAGCGGGTGGATCTTGCTGGCCCGGGAATGCTCTCCATTGTCGAGGCCAGGCCCACCGTGGACCTCGCCCTGAGGGCCATGGGCCTTCCCTTGGCCATCTCCCACGGCGAGTCGCGCCTCAAGGTCTGTGCTGCCGTGCAGGATAATGGCACCACCCCTTGTACCGGGAACGTCGTGACCCTTGCAGTTGCCGATGAAGGCGGCATCACCGTGTACACTGACTCGTTGAGCGCCGAAGACGCGCCGGGGCCGATCGCGGGCTTCGACGGGGTACCCGCGCCACCATCGGGTGCGAGCTACACGTACACCGTGACCGCGGTGGCTCTTGGCGATGAGGCCGCCTGGAACAATGAACAGATACAGATCGTCACCGGTGGCGAACCTCACGAAGACTTCGAGCTGCCGCCGGTCTACTGGGATCTGCCGTCATCGTGGCGATGGGCTCGCTCAAGTCCCGTTCATCCGGCCTTTGCTGGGGAAGGATTGCTTGTGCTGGAGGCATCCGAAGATGAGCCGGCCGCGCTCTCCCCGTTCTACCCGGTGACGACGGGCACCGTAGTGGCGGTGCGCTTCATGGGCTCGTGGAGCCTGGGAAGCGACTCGGTGGTGGTCACCGTCAGGCAGGTCGATCTGGACCTGGGCAGGCTGGTCTTGGGCGGCACGGCTCACTATTGGGGGCATCAAGTCCTGGAGTTCCAGGTTGCAGAACCCGGTGATATTCAGGTGGAGTGGCGCAGCGTGGCTGCCAACGGCGGCGACCCCGACGCGTTCTTCCGCGTAGATGATGTCGAGGTGGTTGTCGTGGCGTCCGGCCAGCCCGAGACCATGCCGACGGTGTTGTCGGTCTTTGGGCCCTGGCCGAATCCGACCCGGGGAACCCTGACGTGGAGTCTCAGTGTTCCCCGCGCCGCAACGGGACGCCTGGAGGCATATGATCTTCTGGGCCGTCGTGCCGTCGTGCATGACCTGGGCTTTCTGCCGTCTGGAACGCAGCGGGTGGTACTCAACACAGACAGGCTGGCGCCGGGCATCTACGTGGCGAGGTTCACTGTAGAGTCTTCAACGTGTGTCCGGCCTTTCGTACGGCTTCGATAGCGGAATGCACCTCGTGGATTCGGGAAGGAGCACGACATGACTGAGGAGATCAAGGCAGCCTCGCTGGACACCGCGCGGTTCATCGAAGAACAGGTGGCTGAGATCAAAACCGCAGTGGGAGACGGCAGGGCGATCAATGCCCTGTCGGGCGGCATTGACTCATCGACGGTCACCATGCTGGGCCATCGGGCCCTGGGAGCCCGGTTGAAGACCGTATTCATCGACAACGGCCTGATGCGCCAGGACGAGCCCGCGCGGGTGGCGGCACTGTTCACGGCCTTGGGGGTCACGGTTGACGTGATTGATGCCAGAACGGAGTTCTTCTCTGCCCTCAAGGGCATCACTGATCCGGAGGAGAAGCGGGAAGCCATCACCCAGGCATTCTACCGAGACGTCTTCGGCCGCATCGTACGCGACAGCGGCGCCACCTGTCTGCTCCAGGGCACCATCCTTACCGACATCGACGAGACCGTGGCCGGCATAAAACGCCAGCACAATGTGTTCGCACAACTGGGCATCGACCCCCAGGCCGCGTTTGGGTACCGAATCCTTGAGCCGCTGGTGCGGCTCCGCAAGGATGGGGTCAGGAAGTTGGGCAAGGCCTTGGGACTCCCGGACGAGCTGTTCCGGCGAATTCCATTCCCTGGTCCTGCCTTGGCGGCCCGGGTGATCGGCGAAGCGACGCCCGAACGTATCGAGACCGTGCGCAAGGCCACGGTGGTGGTGGAGCGGCTGCTGAAGGACACGGAGGCATTTCAGTATCTGGCGATCCTGCATGAAGACCGGGTCACCGGGATGCGGAATGGGAGGCGGGATTTCGGACAGCAGATCGAGGTGCGATGCTGGGACAGTGTGGATGCCCGCACTGCTGCTCCCACCGCGCTATCCTTCGACAGGTTGCGCGTTCTGGCCGACGAGATCATCCGCGAGGTACCGGGCGTGGTCAGTGTGACCTGCAACATCGCCTCGAAGCCTCCCTCCACCATCGAGGCGGTATAGGGTTCTCGGCGGGAAGCGTGGGATCCGCAGCGACACGCCGGATTAGTGAGCCCGGCGGGAGGATTTGCCGTCCCGGCACGAGATCTGCTGAGTTGGTGTCATCTGCCTCAGCCTGAACCGTGGAGGATTCCGTGCACCTGCGAATCATGAAGACCGGGATGATCGTCATGGCCGTAGTCAGCGTTGTGCTGGCCGGGCTCTACCTCGTCCGCGACTTCACCAAAGTCGCCACCATGGTGCGCATGGGTGACATCTGGAGCATGGTGCAGCTCTCTGATGCGCCCTCGTCGGCGTTCATCGAAGTTGATCGCCGCGACTTCCCCGAACCCCCGTTTCCCGTTGCGGGTGACACCCTGCTCACCATTGATGGCAAAGCCGTCTCAGCCGAAACCTACTTCACGATCTTCACCACCCACACTGCGCCGGGCTCCCGCCACGGCCTCACCTTCCTCCACGACGGCCAGGTATTCACCACGGACGCGGTCACCCGTGCCATTCCGTTGCCCCTGAAGATCCAGGTGGTGGCGCTTCACGTGCTCACCGTCGTGTTCACGCTCGGCCTTCTCGGTATTGGGATATGGGCCTATGCGACGAAGCCTTCGGCGGCGGCCGTTCGAGTCATGACGCTGCTGTGTCTCACCATGGCGCTCTCCAGTCTCATGTCACGCAGTGGCGTTGCCGGCGCCTACGCGACGTTCCAGCTCCCCCGGGTCGTGTTCAATCTCATCGGCGTCATCGGCCTCTTCTCCGGCGCCTTCTGGGTTCACCTCCAGTTGGTATTCCCTACCAAGGCATCGTGGTGTGCGGGTCATCGTGGCCAGGCACTCATCACGCTCTACGGACCCCTCGCGGCGTCATTGCTGCTGCGGTTGGCGCCGCCGCCGGTCCGCGAGCCTGCGATCCAGACCGTGGTCACCTCGTACTGGCTGCTCGGCTTCTTTCTTCTGAGCCGCAATCACCGCCAGGCCGCCAGTCTTCTCCAGCGCCGCCAGACAAGGCTCGTACTCTGGGGATCGGCCCCCGCAGTCTTGACGGGCCTGGCTATCGGCTGGAGCGGGGTCCTGGCGGGACCGTGGTTCAGGAGTCTCCCCTATGCCACGAAGCTCGCCGTGTTGAATGTCAACTCCCTGCTCCTGGTGTTCATTCCTCTCTCCGTGGGTTATGCCTTTGGCAAGTACCGGCTTCTTGAGGTGGAAACGAAGCTGAAACGCGGCACGAGGTTCCTGTTGACCACCGGGGCGACCGTCGTGCTGCTGCTGGCCGCCTGCGCTGTGCTCTATCTCGGCGCATCGCGTCTCTTCGCGCAACTGGGAGTAAGGGGTGAGTTCCCGCCCAACGCGGTGGCCGTCGTGCTGGCGCTGGGGTTTCTTCCGGCCCACTTCTCACTCCGCCGCTCCTTGGAGAACCGCATCTACCCCGAGCGCGCGCGACTGCATGCCATGCTGCAGGGCTTTCTGCAACAGCCGCACACAAGCCGATCCTTCTGGCTGGAGCTGGCACAGCAGCTCCGTGACGGCATAGGAGCCAGCGCCGTGTACCCGCTCCTGCGACGACGGGATGCGCTACCCTTCGCGGTCGAGTGCTGCGAACTGGCCCCGTTCCGTGCCGATGATCAGTTCAGTGAAGCCGTGCTCAAGGCTCGCCACCCCTTGCCGATGGATGAGATCGTCGCCAGCGGCCGCGTCCCTCTCACCGGCGATCAACGGGAATGGCTTTCCCAGCGTGATGCGGCGTTGATCGTGCCCTTGGCAACCGTCTCAGGCCTCCGCGGCATTCTGGTGGTAAGTGCTCGTCTGGAGGGTGACGATTATGCTCCCGAGGAGCTGGAAATCCTGCGGGTGATGGCCACGCAGATCGCCTTGGTCGCCGAGACCATCGAGTTACTGGAAGAGCGGGTCGAGCGCCAACGTCTGCAGGAGGAGATCCGCCTCGCACGGCAGATCCAGGAGGGCCTGCTGCCCGGGAATCTGCCCGTCACGCCCGGGCTGGAGACAGCGGCGCACATCCGCTTCAGCACTGACGTGGCTGGCGACTACTATGATGTGATTCCTCTCGATCGCGACAGAACGCTGGTGGCTGTAGGCGATGTGACCGGCAAGGGTATGGGGGCTGCGCTCATCATGTCCAACCTGCAGGCTGCGCTGCGGGCCATCGGTGGGGTGGATCTCCCCCTGAGCCAGGCGGTGGGACAGATCAACTCGTTGATTCATGACAATACGCCCTCCGACCTGTTCATCACCGTGTTCGTGGCCGTCTACGACTCCCGCACGGGAGATCTCACCTACGTGAACGCGGGCCACGACCCACCGATCGTGTGTACCGCCGGCGGTGAAATCCGGCGACTGCCCGCCACAGGCCTCCTGATCGGCGTGATCCGGGGCACGGCCTACCACGAACGGAGGGTTCATCTGAACCCCGGCGATCTCCTCTTCGTGTACACCGATGGGGCCAGCGAGGCTATGAATGACGATGAAGAGGAGTTCGGAGATGCCAGGCTCGCCGCTTTGGTGGCCGCGCACCGCGAGGCGCCCCTATCGAGGATGCTGGCGACTGTCGAAGAAGAGGTGAGGCGCTTCCACGGGGGCAGGCCCCTTCAGGACGACGTGACCCTTCTCGCCGTCCGCCGCCTGCTGGAGACCACGCTGTAACGCCGGCGCGGCGCCGCGAACAGCCTCTCAATGAACTTGAAAAAACAAAGTCCATGCGTGGGCACTCTGACCCATGCCTGTGCGCCCGCATATACCCTCGACGGCGGCTCAGAACCGGATGGCCACCTCTACCGCCGGCGCCGGGCGCCGGCTCGTCGATAGTGTATGCACTGACAGCCGAGGCGTGAGGGATACCGAGGCCGCCCCGCGATCTTCGGAGGAGCCGAGGGAATAGGCCGCCCGTTGTGTCGTGTCCATCTTCCTCGTTGCTCTGATGCCGGCGTATACCCCCCCGAGACTGCCCGCCGCCGCCAAGGCGATGGCCGGGTCTTCATCGCTCACTTGGGCGATAAGGGCGATGCCGAATCCGGCGATTCCGCCCAGAACACCCGCCATGTTGCAGACCCGAACTCGAGCCCGACTCACGGGCGAACCCCTGCCGGCCAGCAGGCCGGCAGACACCGCAATATCGCTGCCGATGAGCATGTCGCGAAGCACCTGGTCACCGTCATGATCTGCCAGCACCCCCGCAACTGCACCGAGCCAGGCCCCCCAGGGAAGCCCCGAGTTGGCGATCTCCGCGTGCCCGGGCGTCAAGTCGGCAGTGCCTGTCAACACGGTGGCCGCACCGATTCCCACAAGCCCTGCGGCGGTGCCCGCGGCAACGACCTGGCGGCCAGTCCTATCGCCCGCCCCAGCCCAGCCGATCCCCTGCCAGGTGCCCAGATGCCCGCCTAAGGAGATCATCCCGGCCCGGCCATCGCTGATCTGGGCATGCTTCGTGGCCTGGCTGGCCAGGAACAGACTCGCCGTGGGAATGACCAGAAGAGGAAGGCCATACTCTGCGGCGGAGTTGGCGCGGGCGATAATGGGAGTCGCGATGCCCAGCCACAGCCCATAGTACCCGCTGAAGACCAGAAGCTCCGTGCGGCCGGACTGGTCATACAGCGAGCCAGGCAAAAACAGCCCGCGAGCAGTGGCTAATCCTCGGAACGTATCCCGCAGTTCCACCAGCGCATCGGCCGTAGTGCCCTCATTGATGGCCGCACTCACCAGACGATGGGCCGCGTCGTACTCCCCGCGGGACGCCAGAAGCAGGCACGCGCGCTCCACGCAGGGAAGCGGCTCGCCGACTTCCTCCAAAGGCGCGCGTCGGGCCGCCCAGTATCGCTCCACGAGATGCGCGTGAATCCGTGTATGCTCGACCACCGATGGCGCAACCGGGATCGCGCGGGTCCGCAGCCTCGCCGGCTCGCCGACGGTGTAGTGGAGGCGGAAGTCTCCCTTGGGGGTGCGCGTCAGATGGGCCGAAACGAAACCCTCCACATCGGGGAAGAGGTGGTATCCCTCCTGTTCGGATGCGTCGATTTCAGACCCTAAGGAATCGGTGAGTGCAAAAGGCTCGCCCGGCGTTGCCGCCTGCACCCAACTCACGACCACCATGAGCACGATAGAAACCAACGAACTCCGCATCACAGGGACCTCCCCTCTCGCCGACACGGGGGATCGCCGGGCGATCAGGTCCGACAAGGCTGTGCCAGCACGCCGAGGAAACACCATCTCCCGGATCCCGTGAATATGGCGATCCCTTGGGGTCTACGCCACCACATCATGGCATGCGAAGGGGATGGCTGTCCGCCTGCATCCTTGGCGCCACGATAGTCTGGTATGCGGGTTCTCCGGGTTCTGAGGTCTCCCGCTGAGGGGGCCGGGGTAGAGGGAACGCCCACTATCCCCGCCGAAGGAGAGACCCGATGACACAGCCCGGAGCGGGAACGGTTGAGCGGCCAGACGGCCCCAGTCGCAGATTCGGTCATCGCGAGAACCCGCCCGCGAAACGGGGCGGGTTATCCTGGAATCGACCTGCAGGCCACATGGGGCCTCCCCAAAAGCAAACGGCCGGCTCCGTGCAAGGGGGCGATGCACGTGAATGAGTCGGCCGTAAGCAGAACAATGGGCATCGCTTGTCGGGCGCGATGCCCGCATCTGGTGGCGGGGGCAGGATTTGAACCTGCGACCTTTGGGTTATGAGCCCAACGAGCTACCGGCTGCTCCACCCCGCGATTCGGTAACGATCCATATTACTCTCGGGACGAACCCTTGTCAAGACCCCAGCCTTCGCTATCCATAGGCACGAGGCGATAGGTGATTTCCCCCGGCTTGACGAGGCCGAGACGTTCGCGGCCGATCCTCTCTATCTCGATGCCCCCAGCCTGGAGGCCCGAAACCACTTCCTGCACCTGGGCGGTCTCCAGGCGCAAAGCCTCGATCTCCTCATCCAGCGCTGCCATCTCCCTCCTCAGTGCTCGCTCCTGCAGATAGCCCCTATCGCCAAGCAGGAAAGCATACGCGAGCAATCCCGCGATGGCCACCGCCACCGGCAGCCAGAGGAATCGCTTGGTGGGGCGGACTATTCGCTCAGGCGAAATGCCTCGATGCGCTAGACCCGCCGTACCGACCGGCTCACGCCATCCCATCCGGCGAACCTGCCTCCCTCTTGCAGTTCCTCCTCGATGCGCAGCAATTGGTTGTACTTGGCGATGCGTTCGGAGCGACAGAGAGACCCGGTCTTGATCTGGCCCGTACCCAGCGCCACCGCCAAGTCGGCGATGAACGTATCTTCGGTCTCTCCACTGCGATGCGAAACCACGGTGGAGTATCCCGCGCGCCGGGCCATCTCCACGGTCTCGATGGTCTCTGTAACAGTCCCGATCTGATTCAGTTTGATAAGAATGGAGTTGGCGACTCCCCGCTCGATGCCGTGGGCCAGGCGCGTGGTATTGGTCACGAAGATGTCGTCACCGACGATCTGCACCCTCGACCCCAGTTCCCGGGTCAACACATCCCATCCATCCCAATCGTCTTCGGCCAACCCATCCTCTATTGAGATAATGGGATAGTGGCCCACCAGATTCTTGTAGAAGGCTACCATCTCCTCGGACGAAAGTTGGCGCCCCCCCTCTCCCCGCAACAGGTAGCGTCCGTCGGCGAAAAAGCTGGATGCTGCGCTGTCCAGGGCCAGCACGATGTCACTTCCGGGCTCGTAGCCGGCCTTCTCGATCGCGGCCATGATGGCTTGAATCGCCTCTTCATTTGACCCAAGGTTCGGTGCGAATCCGCCCTCATCGCCCACCGAGGTAGTCAGGCCACGCCCCTTCAGGATCGCCTTGAGGCTGTGAAACACCTCCGCCCCCATGCGCAGCGCCTCGGCGAACGATGACGCCCCCACCGGCATGACCATGAACTCCTGGATGTCGACATTGTTGTCGGCGTGGGCGCCCCCATTCATGATGTTCATCATGGGCACCGGGAGGATGCGGGCGCCGGCACCGCCTAAGTACCTGTAGAGCGGGATCTCCAGGGCCGACGCGGCAGCCCTGGCCACTGCCATGCTGACGCCCAGTATCGCGTTGGCCCCCAGCTTGCTCTTGTTGGGCGTACCGTCCAGCTCGATCATGATTCCATCGATGGTTGGCTGGTCCAGCGAGTCCTCCCCAACGACCGCCTCCGCAATCTCTTCATTGACATTGGCCACCGCCTGCTGCACACCCCGACCCAAATAGCGATCGGAATCACCGTCACGAAGCTCAAGGGCTTCATGCTCCCCCGTGGATGCGCCCGACGGCACCGCGGCCCTACCCCACGCGCCGCTCTCCAGCACAACCTCGACCTCCACGGTCGGGTTACCTCGAGAATCCAGTATCTCCCGCGCGTAGATTTCCTCGATGATCGTCATGACTGATCTCCTTCTAGTTCGCCTTCCTCGGAGAGCTCATCTTCGCCTTCTTCGGGTTCCTCTTCGGCCCCGACAACCCGCTCCACATCGATGACCTGGTCGCCGGGATCCAGATTAATGAGCCGCACTCCCTGCGTGTTCCGCCCGATGATGCGGACCCCGCTGACCGGGAGGCGGATGATCACGCCATTGCGGGTAATCAACATCAGTTCTTCGTCATCCACCACTTCCTTCATGCCGATGACACTACCGTTGCGTCCGGCAGTCTTCAGCGTCGCCACGCCTTGGCCTCCCCGGTGGGTCACGCGATAATCAGACAGCGTGGTGCGCTTCCCGAACCCGTTCTCACTCACCACCAGCAAGCTCGCCTCCCGTCGCACGATCACCATCCCGATCACCCAGTCGCCGGACTGGCGCATGCGGATGCCGATGACGCCCTGGGCGCCACGCCCGGTGTCCCGGACTTCCGCCTCGGGGAACCGAATGGCCAGACCGGACGAAGTTGCCAGGATTACATCCTGCTGCCCATCGGTCAGCTCGGCGTCGATCAACTCGTCGCCGTCGCGCACCCCAATGGCCAGGATCCCCATCCGCCGGGGGTTGGAGAACGCCATCAGGTCGGTCTTCTTCACGAAGCCTTGGCGCGTGGCCATAACGATGAAGGTCCCCGGGGTGAACTGCGCGACGGGCACCATGGCCTTGATCTTCTCTCCCGGCTCGATAGCCAGCAGATTCACGATGGCCTTCCCTCTCGACAATCGTCCCGCCGGGGGTATCTGATGTACCTTCAGCCAGTAACACTTCCCCTTGTCGCTGAAGAACAGGATATAGCTGTGGGTGCGGGCCACGAAGAGGCTTCTCACGAAGTCTTCATCCTTGGTGCCCATGCCAGAGATTCCCCTGCCGCCGCGGTGCTGGCGACGGTAGGTATTCACCGGGAGACGCTTGATATAGCCTTCACGGGAAATGGTGATGACCATGTCCTCGTCGGCGATGAGGTCTTCAATCTGGAACTCACCGCTATCCTCCACGATCTCCGTGCGCCGTTCGTCTCCGAACTTCCTGCCCAGCTCCGCCAGCTCGGTCCGGACGACCTCCATCACCGCCTCCCGGGAGGCCAGGATTCGCTCCAGCTCCCTGATCCGCATCGCCAGCTCGGCAAGTTCATCGTCGATCTTCTGCCGCTCCAGCCCGGTCAGCCTCTGCAGTCGCATCTCAAGGATGGCCGTAGCCTGCTTGTCAGACAAGCCAAACGCCGTCATAAGGGCGCTCTTGGCCTCCGCCGTATCGGCGCTGGCACGGATGAGCGCGATGACGCGATCCAGATGATCCAGTGCGATGCGAACACCGATAAGCACATGCTCCCGGTCCCGCGCTTTCGCCAACTCAAAGGTGGTCCGCCGTACCACCACATCGTGGCGGTAGCTCAGGTGATGCTCCAGCAAGGCCCGCAGGCTCATGACCTTCGGCTTACCGTTCACCAGGGATAACATGATGGCGCCGAAGGTCTCCTGCATCTGCGTATGTTTGTAGAGCTGGTTAAGAACCACTTGCGCCACGGCGTCTTTCTTCATCTCGATGACGATGCGCATACCATCACGATCGCTCTCGTCCCGCAGATCGGCGATACCTTCGATACGCTTTGTTCGAACCAGCTCGGCGATCCGTTCCAGGATGGTATTCTTGTTCACCTGGTAAGGAATCTCTGTAACGATGATGGCGTCCCGGGCGCCCTTGCGCGTTTCCACTGCCGCCCGCGCCCGCACGATGATCTTCCCCTGGCCGTTGAGATACGCATCTCTGATTCCTGCCCTCCCGTAGACGATGCCTCCGGTCGGGAAGTCTGGCCCGGGTATGAGACGCAGCAGGGCCTCGTCGTCCACATCGGGCCGCTCGATCAGGGTGATCAGCGCATTGACCACCTCGGTAAGGTTATGGGGCGGCAGATTGGTGGCCATACCCACTGCAATGCCTCCGCCGCCATTGCAGATGAGGTTCGGGAAGGCCCCGGGGAGCACTCTTGGTTCGACCCGGGTGTCATCGTAGTTCGGAGTGAAATCCACCGTCTCCTTGTCGAGGTCGCGCAGGACTTCCATGGCGATGGGGCTGAGACGCGCCTCTGTGTATCGCATGGCCGCCGGGGCATCCCCATCGATGGATCCGAAGTTGCCCTGGCCCTCCACCAGCGGATACCGCATGGCCCATTCCTGGGCCATGCGCACCAAGGTCGGGTAGATGACCTGCTCGCCGTGGGGATGGTAGTTGCCGGAGGTGTCGCCGGCGATCTTGGCGCACTTCCGGTGGGCTTTGTTCGGCGCCAAGCCCAGATCATTCATCGCCACCAGAATCCGCCGCTGCGACGGCTTGAGCCCGTCGCGGGCATCAGGTAAGGCTCGCTGCACGATGACGCTCATTGAGTAATCGAGGTACGAGCTCTTCATCTCGTCCTCGAGGAAGATCGGCAGCACCCGCTCTCGTGACTTGTCCATGCCGTGTCCTTTCAGTGCGTGATGCTACACATCAAGGTTGCGCACCCGCGCAGCATTCTGCTCGATAAACGCCCGTCGTGGCGGGACCTGCTCGCCCATGAGCACCGTAAAGATGTGATCCGCCTCCACGGCGTCCTCCATGGTGACCCGCAGCATGGTTCGCCGCTCCGGATCCATGGTGGTGCGCCATAGCTGCTCGGGATTCATCTCCCCCAGCCCCTTGTACCGCTGCACCGAGGAACCCTGCCGGCCCACCCGCTCTAGAAGCCGATCCCGTTCGGCTTCGTCGTACGCGTAATGCTCCTCCTTGCCTTTCTTCACCCGGTAGAGGGGAGGCTGCGCGATGAACACATGGCCTCGCTCCACCAGCTCCCGCATGTACCGGAAGAAGAATGTCAGCAAGAGAGTTCGGATGTGGGCTCCATCCACATCAGCATCGGTCATCACGATGATCTTGTGGTAGCGCACCTTGTCCGGCTTGAACTCCTCGCTGCCGATGCCTGTACCCAGAGCGGTGATGATGGTGCGGATTTCCTCATTGCCGAGAATCTTGTCCAGCCGCGCCTTCTCCACGTTCAGGATCTTACCCTTCAGGGGTAGGATGGCTTGGAAACGGCGGTCTCGTCCCTGTTTTGCAGAGCCGCCAGCCGAATCGCCCTCCACGATGTACAGCTCGCACTGCTCGGGATCGCTGAGTGCACAGTCGGCAAGCTTGCCGGGCAGGCTTCCCGAGTCCAACGCCGTCTTCCGCCGCGTCAGCTCCCGCGCTTTACGCGCCGCCTCTCGCGATCGCGCCGCCTGCAGAGACTTGTCCACCGCGGTGCGAGCAGCCGCTGGATGCTCCTCAAGGAAGATTGACAATCCCTCACCCACGGCAGACTCCACGATGCCCCGCACCTCGCTGTTGCCGAGGCGCGTCTTGGTCTGCCCTTCGAACTGCGGTTCACGGAGCTTGACGCTGATGACCGCGGCCAAACCCTCCCGCACATCCTCGCCGGAGAGGGAGGCATCGGCCTTTTTCAGGAGGTTATTCTTCCGGGCATAGTCATTAATGACCCTGGTAAGCGCCGCCTTGAATCCCGAGAGATGGGTGCCCCCTTCTTCGGTATTAATGTTGTTCGCGAAGCTGAATATGCTCTCGACATACCCGTCATTGTACTGCAGGGCCACGTCCACGATGATTCCGTCCCGCTCCTGCTCAAAGGAAATCGGCGGCGTCAGTGCAGTACGATTCTCATTCAGGTACTCGACGAAGGAGCCCAGCCCTCCTTCGTAGCAATACACAACTTCCTGCTCCTGACCTACTCGCTCGTCGCGAAGCGTGATGCTCACGCCGCGGTTCAGGAATCCCAGTTCCCGAAGGCGCTGTGACAAAGTCTCGAAGCTGAAGTCGACCGTCTCGAACACGCCGGGATCGGGCTTGAAGGTGATGGTCGTACCGGTTCGGTCGGAGGGCCCCACTCGTTCCACTTCGGTTACGGGCGCGCCCCTTTCGTAGCGCTGCCGGTACTGGCTGCCATCACGCTCCACCACCGCCTCCAGCCACTCCGACAGGGCGTTCACCACCGATACGCCAACGCCATGCAAACCGCCGGAGACCTTGTAGCTGGCGCCGTCGAATTTTCCCCCTGCGTGGAGCGTGGTCATCACGACCTCAAGGGCCGGCCGGCCGGTCCCCGCGTGGATTCCCACCGGAATTCCCCGCCCATTGTCCACCACCGTCACAGTGCCATCGGTGTGAATTGACACATCTATGGCGTTGCAGGCCCCGGCCATGGCCTCATCTACGGCATTGTCAACCACCTCGTATACGAGATGATGCAGACCCCGCGGGCCGGTGGAGCCGATGTACATGCCCGGCCGCCGCTGCACCGGCTCAAGGCCCTCCAAGACCTGTATCTGCTCCTCACCATAGGCGGGAAGCACTCTATCCTCTGCCACTGGATCTCCTCCTCAGTGTCACCACGATCTCACGTACCACAGGCTCGCCCAACTCGCGATTGATCCGGTCAACCAACTCGGACGCCACCATCTTCGTTTCCTGCGCCCACAGCGGAGCATCGCTCACAAGCTGCAGCACGCCACCGACGAGCGAACCTACCTTGCAGTGGGACGACAGGCCCACCGGCGCGATTCGCGCCCATACGGCTCCGACCCGTTCAGTCGCCTGGGGAACATCCCACGACGAATGGGACGCAAGGCGCTCGAGAATCACCTTCATGGCTTGCGGCTCACCCACGCTTCATCTCCCAATGTCCATAACGGCCAGAGCGTCGGGCCATCCGCTTTCCCGTCGCGCGCTACTGGCGACCACTTGGCCCGCCTCCATGAAATGGCGGACCACTTCCCCGCTGCGCCTGGCATCCAGCTCCAATGCCAGGTCATCAACCAGGCAGAGCGGCGGCTCTCGCATGAGCCTGGCTTGCGCGATTTTCAGGGCGAAGGCAACGCTACGCTTCTCGCCGCGGGAGGCAAAGGCCTTGGCAGGCATTCCGCCCAGCGTCACCTCAAGCCCCGCCCGATGAGGGCCCCATAGGGAATGCCCCCGCGCCACCTCCCGTCGCAGCATTCCCCTGAGGCCCTCTATCGAATCGCCACGGATGCCCGGCTGATACGCGAGGCGTACGGCCGTTCGGCATCCGGACACCTTCTCATAGATCTCCGGCACCAGCGACTCAACGGCCCGAACCAAATGTGTTCGGCGCTCCTCGATCTCCTTCCCCAGATCAAACAACTGAGCGGTCCACGGCTCCAGGTCATCCCGAACGCCGGTTCCACCATCATCTCGCCACCGGGCCAGCAGGGAATTGCGCTGCCGAAGCACCTGTGCGTATCGCACCAGCACCGACAGCAAGCCTCGTTCCTTCTGGCAGGCAAACAGATCTAGCCACCGGCGGGCATGAGCGGGGCTACCCTCTACCAAGAGAATGTCCTCGCTGGTGGTAGTTACCACCGCCGTAGACTCGACGAGTTCGCCCAGCCTCGTCAGGGCCCGCCCGTCGACCAGCACCCGCTTGCCCGTGTCAGCCACGCGGCACTCCACCCGATGAGGCGTGGCATTCCACACCACGTCGCCCACTGCTTCCATCAATGAAGCGCCATGCCTCACGAGTTGCTCATCGGGGACGCGCCTGAACGAGCGGCCGACCGCCACCACGTGAAGTCCCTCCAGCATCGATGTCTTGCCGACACCATTCGGACCCACGAGGAGGAGATGCCCGGGCAGGGCCAAATCCACAGCCCTGTGGACCCGGAAGTCCCGCAGCAGGAGGGAAGAAACCCGCACGGGACGCCCGTCGGACTCGGCCCGTGCCTATTCGCTGAGCCGCAAGGGCATCAAAAGGCAGGTGTAGTTCTCGCCCTCCTCCTGGTGTTCCGCCACAACCAGCGCGGCCTTCAGCGGCGCATTCATCTTGAACACCACCTGCTCACCCGGGACATGGCCCAGGATGTCCAGAAGGTACTTCCCGTTGAACCCAATTTCGAAGGCCTCTCCCTCATAGGACACGTCAAGTTCTTCCGTCGACTCTCCGACTTCCGGGCACTCCGCGTGCAGCACCATCTTCCCCACGTCGATAACAAGCCGTATCTGGCTCGTGAGCGGCATGGCGAAGATCGTCGCTCGCCGCAACGCGGCCATGAGCGCCTCCCGGTTCACGAGCATCTCGAGGCGCGTCTCCTTGGGAATCACCGTCGTGTAGACTGGGTATGACACATCCAGCTCGCGCGTGTAGAGCGCCGCGTTGGGCAACTCAAAGCTCACGAAGCGCTCACCGAGACCGACAGTCACCTCCTCCGACGAAGCTGCCAAACGAACGACCTGATTCAGCGCCTTCGGCGGGAGGATGAACTTGCGCTCCAGCCGGGTCGGATTCTTCAGCTTGAGCTCCATCAAGGCCAGCCGCCGGCCATCCGTTGCCACCATGAGGGATGTCTCATCATGCAGTTCCCACAGCACGCTGTTCAACCCGGGCCGCGACTCTTCTCTGCCCGCGCAGAACACCGTGCCATCAACCAGACGGCTCAACGCCGGCGAGGGAAAGACCACCCGATCGGCGTGCTCCATGCTGGGAAAGACCGGAAAATCATCAGCACTCATGATGGGCATGACGAAGCGACTCCGACCGCAACGCACCTCGGCCTTGCTGTCGCCCACGTCCAGCGTCATGTCTTCCCCTGGCAACTGACGGACTATGTCCGCTAATCGCCGGGCAGGCAACGCGGCTTTTCCCGATTGCAGCACGCTGCCATCCACCCGAAACCTTCCCGAAACATCCAGATCCGTGCTCCAGAACCAGATACCCTGCTCATCCGCAGTTACCAACGCGGAGCCAAGAATTGGAGAACTCGGATGCGCCGGTATGATGGCAGTGAGATCGCGTAGGCACGAACCCAACAGCGACGGTGAGAGCGTTACTTGCATGGAGCGGTCTCCTTCATGGCCATGCGAGCCCACAAACGGTTACGAAACCAGCCACCCTGACGCCCGGCCAAGGTCTTACAGTCAAAGGCAGGAATATAGTCTCTGACACCCTCCTCTTCAACCTTTCCTGCGTCGATCCCGGCCGTGTCCCACGGTTGCCCGACCCGTCCTGGAGGGCTGGAACATGGAATGAATCAAGAATGGAATGACGGAAGGATGGGTATGGAGACGGCGGGGACGGTACACCGTGCACGCGTGCACGGGAGAACCTACTCATTGACTCTGATCTGTCCGCCGGCGAGGAAGGGCCGCAATGCCGCGCACCAGCGCACGAATCAAATGCCATTGACCTCTCACGGCCCATCCTCCCACGTACAATGCCGCGCCCATCCCTGCGCAAAAGGGGATAGTGAGCCAGTGATACCATGATGCCCACCGGCGAAAGAATATCCACTGATTCCGGAATCGAAGCGTTACCTTCAGAGGCGTTGTTCCGCCGCCGCTGAAGGATGACACCCGATGCCACACGGTGGCGGCCGGTTCGTACACCAGCCGGCACCCGGCCCGTCGCGCACGCTGACAGAAATCGGTGTCTTCGAAGTAACTCGGAAAGTATGCATCGTCGAAGAGACCGATCCTCATCAGCAGGCCCGTGTCGATGAGAACCGCGCACGCGGTGAGATAGTCAACTTCACAGATGTCGTCATATTGGCCTCGGTCCTTCTCTCTGATGCCGCGATGGGCAACGTCGCCGCACCACCACCGGATGACTCCGCCGGCAGACCAGAGAAGACTCGGATCGTGATAATAAAATATCTTTGGTCCCACCATACCCGCACGATCGCTGACGGCCCTGGCCACTAGGCGTTCCACGCAGCCCTCTGCGGCGATCGCGTCATAGTTGAACAAGAAAACGAACTCATCACCTCTCTCCATGGCGATTTTCATGCCAATGTTGTTTCCACCGCCAAAGCCGAGGTTGCGGCCGTTCTCGACAACCTGCACTCCCGGGAACTGCTCCCTGATCAGGGCAACGCTTTCGTCTGTCGAACCGTTGTCAACAACGATCATGTAGAGGTTCTCGTAGGTCTGGGACTGCAGGGAGCGGATGGCCTCACCGATGTAATCCTTCCCATTCAGATTAACCACCACCACACATACCCTTGGCTTGTCCGGCAGGCCCATGGCGTGTTCCTTCCGTGTCATTCTGTCACTCTCACCACCTTCACACCATCAGGTTAGGGATGAAACACCACTCGTCAAGCGCGCCCACACCTCATGAGTCCAATGCACCCGAGGCGGTGCCCATGAGCGTCGAGGTCGTGGTGAAAGTTGTTTCCACGATCGCATCACAGGTCGCCGACCTTGACGATCCACTGGCCACGGATGACACCACCAATGGGGATCCCTACCGGGTTCTGATCTCCTGTGTCCTGAGCCAGCGAACGAAGGAGGAGGTTACCAGCGTCGCATCCAAACGTCTCTTCGCCCGCGCCTCAACTCCTGAGGAGATGATCGGGCTCTCGATCGAAGAGATCGGCGCGTTGATCTACCCGGTTGGATTTTGGAGGACCAAGGCCCGTCATGTGCGCGATCTGAGTATACGAATCAGAACTGACCATAACGGCAGGGTTCCCTCAACCATTGAGGATCTGCTCTCTCTTCCCGGTGTGGGAAGAAAAACCGCCAATCTGGTGCTCTCTTCAGGTTTCGGCCTTCCTGCCATCTGTGTGGACACCCACGTTCATCGCATCATGAATCGCCTGGGCTTTGTCGAGACTTCGTCACCGAATGAGACCGAATCCGCCCTGCGCCGGACTCTCCCACGTTCACTCTGGCTCGACATCAACTACCTCCTCGTGCTTTTTGGACGAAACGTATGCACACCCCTGTCACCAAAATGCTCTCGGTGCGTGGTGAGAGAGTACTGTCATCAGGTTGGAGTACTTCGGTTTCGTTAGATTATTAATACTAGTAGTAGGCAGGATGGAACCTGTGAAGAACGCCTGAGGACTATGAATAGTAGAGAGTACTCTATTTCACAGCCTGTGAACAACATGTGGATAACACCGTTTGGGACGAAGGTAGGGCGGTTATCCACAGGCGATCAACAGGGTAGTGTTCATACGTACGCACGAGCGCGCAGTGACACGAACATGAAGCCTCGAACACTTATGAAAGCAGTGCCCGCGCATGCCGTATTCGGCGCTCGACCAGAGTTTGGGGACGCAGGCTTTTCAATACCTTGATGGCACGCTCGACGCAGTCGCGAGCGTGAGCCGTGTCGCCGGAGGATCTGTGGATCCGAGCGAGAAGCAGTAAGTCATCCACGATGGCGGGCTTTGCACCCGTGAGACGGTCAACGGCCAGTACGCGTTCACCATAGATACGGGCCTTCGTATGGAGGCCGCGCACGGAGTTCATCCATGCCAGAAGGAAACGGTGTTCCTGATCCACCTCTGCCCGGGCCGCCCGGGGAATATTCCGCGGACGGCGTAGGTAGTGCCCGGAAGCGGCAACGTCGCCCGAGACCAAGGCCGCTCGCGCCTCCATGAAACGAAGGCGGCAGCGGAATAGCGTGCTCTTGCACATTCGTCTCAAGGTCTGAGCAGCGGGGGCGGGTTCGCTGCCAGTGGTCAGCGCGATTCCCCAGAGGAGGATGTGACCATCGGCTTCCAGACAGGCAAAGCCGGCGTCCTTGGCCACAGAGGTGCCGTATTCCGCCGCTGCCCGGGCGGAATCGTTGTATGCCAGCCAGCGGTACATCCCCGCGCGGGCCAGAATGGCCTCGATCCTGGTCTCCTGATCGTCGAATCCGGTGGCCTCGTGTTCTGCCTGGCGCGCAAGATCCAAGGCCAGCCCTATGTCACCCTTGGCAAATGATGTGTGGGCAGATCCCAAGAGTCTGCGCGGGCGCGCAGACGGTGATGCGGGTGAAGGCAGTATTGCGGCGCACGAAACAACGAGGCAGAGGCCAAGTATAGCCAGCGCTTTCACGGATTCATCCTCCCCAGGCCCGGCGCACCCAGGGGTTGCTCGGCCCTGCCTCCCAGGATCCAACTCGCGCGGGTCTGCTCCAAGGTCAATCGGAGCTCCTGTAGAAGGGGGACAAGTTCGGGTGTGGTCTCTGCCGCGGAGTTGGCTGCCTGCGCCAAGGACCGGAGTAGGGTATCTGACGTGGCGGCCATCGCATTCAGGCGGCAGAGGAGCTCCGCGAGTTCCTCCGCGGCCGTCTGTGCCGCGATTAGGGTGGAATCAACATGGATGCGGAGCGGCCCATCGGCGGCCAAAGAGGTAAGCAGACCTTCCGGTGCAGCCGTCATGTCAAGGAGGGAAGCCGTGGACCGGAGTATCCGGCGGAAGGCGCTGTCAGGATGCGCCAGGGTGGCCGTCAGTGGCACCATTTCCGCGGCGATGGTATGCAGCAGTGCCGCGATGGAGTCGGCCCTGTCGAGGATAGGTTGCGCCGAGGCCGTCAACCGCGCCAGGCCGCCTCCCGTCACAGCGGGAATCGTATCGCCGTCGGCGACCCGCTCGCCACTGCCTGAAGGTATGAGCACGATCCTACCGGCGCCGATGAGCAGGGGAGGCTCGGCCCGAGCACACGTGCCTCGCTTCAGGTGAGCCAGGGAGCGTCGTTCTACCTTGAGGGCGGCGGCGATACGAAGTTTGTCGGTGAGGACAAACCGATCGATCTCGCCGACCGTGAGCCCCGCCAGGGTCACCGGATCGCCGACCCGAAGGTGCTCGGCGCTGTCGAGCATGGTCCACAGGGTGGCGCGAGGGATGAGCCAGCCCTGACGCACGCCCAGGCCGACGATGGCCGCCACGGCCATAATGCCCGCACCCAAGACGAAAAGCCCCACGACCTTGACAAAAGGCGTTTCTCTCATGGCTCCTCCATACGGCCTTGGCGCAGCAGTCGAACCGACTCAGCCACGATACCGGCGATGGTCTCCGAGGAAGTCGCACTGACCATGGCCAGGCCGCGGCTACGGAGGTCGCGCAGAAGGCTCAACACCCGCTGTGAGCACTCAACGTCGACCACTACCACTGGGTTGTCAAAGAGAAGGACGTGTGGCTCCAGGATCAAGGCACGGGCCAAGGCGACCAACTCGGCCTCACCGGGGGCCAAAGCGGCGGGGCGCGCAAGGGGTTGGGTCACGCCCAAAGCGTCAAGCAGGGCGTATGCCCGCGACCGCGCGTCGTCCGCGGGAACATGACCGTGATACAGGAGGGGGAGTTGCACATTGTCCAGCACCGTCATGTTGCTCCGCAGGCCAAGATTCTGTGAGATGTAGCCGATTCCCGCGGGCCACGGCACGGCCAAGGGCGCATACGACCTCACGGGTTTCCCTCGGAAAAGGACCGTGCCGCTGCTGGGGCGGATCAGGCCCGCCAGCACTCGTACCAGCGTGCTCTTGCCCGAATTGGATCCGCCCACCACGGCGAGGCTGTCTCCCGGGCGCAGGGTGAGACTTGCCCGGTCCAGCACCATCATGCCGTCGAATGACACGCGCACATCGCGGGCCGAGAGTATCGGTTCCATCAGAGTCGCAAGGATGTGAACGTGATCAGCAGGTCAGCGACAAGGCACAAGAGGATGGCGTGCACCACCGTTCTCAGCGCAGCCTTTGGTATCTCGGTCGGTGAAGGCTGCACCGCCAGGCCGAAATGGCAGGCAATGGACGAGATGATGGCGCCAAAGAGAAATCCCTTGGCCACCGTGGCGGCCAGGTCGACGACTCGAAGGTGGTGCGCTACGGAGCCAAGGAAGAAGGAAGGTGAGATGCGCACGAACATGAAGCTTACCACATAGCCGCCGAGAATCGCCGCGACATCGAAGTAGATGAGAAGGGCCATGGTTGCTACCGTGATGCCTGCGAGGCGGGGGAACACGACATAGGCGCGGGGAGGAATGCCCAAAGATCGCAGCACCGCGATCTCGTCGCCGACCACCATGGTCCCAAGCTCCACCGAGGCGGCGGTGGCGGACCTGCCAATGACAATGAAGGCAACCAGGAGCGGGCCGACCTCCCGAATGACGATAAGTGCAAGCAGCTTACCCAGAGTATCCGCTGCGCCCACCTGGGGAAGGATAGCCATACTCTGAATGATAACGATGGCACCAGTGATGATGCCTGCGGCAGTCACTATGGTGAGGGCGTGAACGCCTGTGAAGCGCACCTGCTGCACCCAGATGGCATGGATGCAGTCAACCGCCGAGGGTGGCGCGGCAAGGGCTTCTCGGAAACTGGACGCAGCGAGGCGGATGGCACCAACCACGTGGCTCCCGGCAGTCACCACGGGCATGCCGATATGGCGGACAACGCGGTGTGGAAATGTCTCAGCCACGACGTACCCCACGGGATAGGGTCAACAGGGTGCAAGAAAGCAGTTGAGGGCCCTGGCAGAAAGGCCGGCATTGAGGGTGGTTGACAAGTAGGCCGCTGGCCCATGTTCTTGCCGACTCATCCCATCACGGAGGAAGACGCGTGGATCCTGTACACCTCTTGAAAGAGCTCTCTGAAGCCATCGGTGCACCGGGCGCCGAAGATGAAGTGCGGTCGATACTCCGGAGCCGCCTGGCGGAGCATGCCGACGCGGTCGAGACCGACGTGATCGGCAATCTCTTTGCCGTTTCAGGAAACCCCGGTGGTCCCACAATCATGGTCGCGGCTCACACGGACGAAGTGGGTCTGCTGGTGAGCGGGGTGGAACCGGAGGGATTCCTGCGGGTCGCTCCGCTGGGCCGCTCGGATGCCCGGGTACTTCCCGGCCAGGAGGTCGTGGTCCAGAGCGCGTCCGGCGGGCGGATCTTCGGCATTGTGGGTTCGCCGTCACCCCACATCACCCAGGAATCGCAACGGAGCGTCGTGTCTCCAGTGGAGGCGCAGTTCGTGGATATCGGCGCTCGATCGGCCGATGATGTTGCCTCGCTGGGCATACAAATCGGTGATCCGGCGGTTCTGAACGCGGAATTCCGCGAGCTCCCGGGGCGGATGGTCATGGGCAAGGCGTTAGACGATCGCGCCGGGTGTGCACTGCTGGTCATGGCCCTGAAGCATCTGGCAACGATTGAGCTGGACGTGCGGCTGGTGGCGGCATTCACCTGTCAGGAGGAGGTGGGAGTGCGAGGCGCCACGGTGGCGGGGTACAGAATAAACCCCGACGTGGCCTTTGCCCTGGAAGGCACTGCCGCCGGGGATTTCCCCGGTATCGAACGGCATCGGGTTCCCGTCGCCATAGGCAAAGGCGTGGCCCTGACAATCGCAGACAATCGGCTGCTGGCCCACCGGGGGCTCTTCCGCTTCGTGGAGGAGGTAGCCGAGCGGCATGGAATTCCCCACCAGACAAAGAGGCCGCTGTTCGGGGGTACGGACGCGGGCGCGCTCCACATGGCCCGCGCCGGCGTCATGGCGGGCGTGATGTCCGTGCCATGCCGGTATATCCACACTCCCAGGGCAATGATGAGCCTCGACGACTTCGATGCGGGTGTACGGCTCCTCGTGGCGGTACTTCGAGAGGTCGGGGGCTGGTTGCGGACCGTTGGCACTTCCCCGTGAGACTTGCGCGCACGGGATGCCGAGCCAAACTGCTGGGGCATGAGGGACGCGGAGCCCGACGGGACCCAGCGCTTCCTTCGGGTATGTACACCTACTCACCGAGGATTGACCCATGAGTCTTCACATTGCCGCACCCGAGGGCGCCGTGGCTGAGAGAGTCCTGCTGCCCGGCGATCCCCTTCGTGCCCGTCATATCGCAGAGCGTTTCCTAAAAGACCCGATCCTGTACAATGAGATCCGGGGAATGTACGGCTTCACGGGAACCTGCAAGGGCGTTCCGGTCTCGGTGCAGGGCACGGGCATGGGCATGCCGTCGATCTCCATTTACGCGCACGAGCTCATCACCGCGTACGGCGTACGACGGCTGATCCGCGTGGGAAGCTGCGGCGCCATGCAGCCTCATCTCAACCTTCGGGACGTAGTGATCGCCATGTCGGCCTCATCAGACTCCAACCTGAATACCCACTGTCTGAGAGGCTTCTCATACGCCCCCACGGCGGATTTTTCCCTTCTTGTGCGGGCGTACGACGCGGCCCGGGAAACAGGGTCTGTGGTGCATGTAGGGCCGATTCTCTCCAGCGACCTTTTCTACCATGATGACGATGACTCGTGGAGAATGTGGGCGGAGTACGGCGTTCTGGCGGTGGAGATGGAGACAGCCGCCCTGTACACAATGGCGGCGAAGCATCGGGCCCAGGCATTGGCGTTGCTCACCGTCAGCGATCAGATCGTACGGGGCGAGGCCGTGGCGCCCATCGATCGGCAGACCACCTTCGATTCGATGGTGGAAATCGCCCTGAAGGTAATCGTCGGCTAAGCGTCTTTCGATTCAAGGCCGTGCGTGGAGCCTCAAACCAGGAATCCGGCACACCACACCCGAGAGACAAAGGGTGCGGTGGCGTGGAAGAGCGGGTGATCTGAGGGATTCGTCGCGGGGGCTTTGGGTGTGAGGGCCAGGAGCGTGGAACCGTCGACCACACCTCGAGCGGAGCGAGGCGGCGCGGTCAGCCGGAGGAGGGGGGCGTCAAAGAGACGGCCGGCATGGAAATGATGAAACCCTCACCAGCACTGAGCGCGAGCCCATCGCCGGAGAACAGAGCCATCAGATGTCCAGACTCGTCGGGCATGGGCACGGCGCCCGGGTCTATCCCCGCGGCGGCGATGGAAAGGTGGACCTGCCTATCCCGGACATCGGCGCTGATGCGCAAAGGCGTCGGGTCGCTCACCGCGCCACAGAGGGCCAAGAGCACCTCGGCGACACAGAGCTTCAGATCCACGGGACGCACCAAGACCGGGGGAGTCGCTGCCGGGAGTGCGTACTCAAGCTCCAGGCCGCGGCGGGAGAGGTGCCGGCCCAAGAGAAGACCAATCTCTGCCACGTGATCGGAGAGTACGGTCGGTGTAGGATCTCCCGGCTGTGCCGCCTCTCGGGCCAGCGATCCGATGGTGTGCACCTTTTCGCTGACGAGCAGGGCGTGCTCGTATATGCCGTCCAGACCCGCGGGGCCCTGGGGCATGCCCCCGGAGCCGCGGGCCTGGTGGATCTGAATCCGGCCCAAGACCACCGCCAGTGGGTTGCTGATGTCGTGGGATACCGGAATCACCAAGCGCCCCACCGCCGCGAGACGAATGACCGCAGGGGGAACCGAAGCGTCAGCATGCACACAGGCCTCCTCGCAAGATGCCGCCTGCGGAGGTAGAAACACATAGGAGGCCCCAAGAGCAAGGGCCATCGAGCCAAGCAGTTGCACCTTGGAGCAATCCAGCGTTTATTCGCTCGTCTTTGCGCCGTGCGCAGGGACGGCGTATGCGGCATTGTCACCGCCCGCACCTTACTGTCGAGGCCAGCATGTTCACGCCCGTATCGTCTACCCTTTCCCTTGTGCCGCTGGAGCACAGGATCCTCAAGTTCTGGGAACAGAACCGCACGTTTGACGCGCGGCGCGCCCTGAACGCGGGCGGGCCTCCATGGTCGTTTCTCGACGGTCCCATCACCGCCAACAACCCCATGGGCGTCCACCACGCCTGGGGGCGGACGTACAAGGATATCTTCCAGCGCTACCGGGCCATGCGGGGCTTCCACCAACGCTACCAGAACGGGTTTGACTGCCAGGGGCTCTGGGTGGAGGTCGAGGTCGAGAAGGCCCTGGGCTTCACATCCAAACGTGATATTGAATCCTTCGGAGTCGCCCAGTTCGTGCAGCGATGCAAGGAGCGGGTCTTCAAGTATTCCCGGATCCAGACGAACCAGTCCATTCGCTTAGGCTACTGGATGGATTGGGCCAACTCCTACTACACCATGAGCGACGAGAACAACTACACTATCTGGATGTTTCTCCGTCGCTGCCACGATCGCGGCTGGATCTACCAGGGGCACGATGTCATGCCCTGGTGCCCCCGGTGCAGTTGCGCCCTGTCCGAGCACGAAATCGCCACCGAAGGATATCAGGAACTGACCCATGCCTCGGTGTTCCTCCTGTTTCCTCTTATCGACCGTCCCGATGAGCACCTGCTGGTCTGGACCACGACGCCGTGGACCCTGAGTTCCAATGTCGCCGCTGCCGTGAACCCAGAGCTGACCTACCTCAAGGTTCGACAGGACGGGAAGATCCTCTACCTCTCCTCCGGGGCTGAACAGGTCTTAGGGCCCGGGTACGAAGTGCTGGGGCGCATCAGCGGCGCAGATATGGCGGGATGGGCCTACCGTGGCCCCTTCGATGAGCTGCCGGCCCAGGCCGGCGTGGCCCACCGGGTGATACTGTGGGATGCGGTGTCCGACACTGAGGGAACCGGCATCGTGCACATCGCGCCGGGGTGCGGCAAGGAAGACTTCATGCTCTCCGCCCAGTGGGATCTGCAGGCCATTGCTCCGCTGGACGAGTATGGGGTATTCCAACCCGGATTTGAGCCACTCACCGGCGGTACCGCGGCAGGCGTGGCGCCGCAGGTGTTCGGGTGGCTCAGGGACCATGGCATTCTCTACCGCATCGAAGAGTATACCCATCGCTACCCCGTGTGCTGGCGCTGCGGGTCGGAGCTGGTGTTCCGACTGGTTGATGAGTGGTTTATCGCCATGGATGAGCTGCGGCCCCGCATAATGGCCGTGACCCAGCGCATCACCTGGATGCCGTCGTTCGGCCTCGAGCGCGAGTTGGACTGGCTGCGCAACATGCACGACTGGTGCATTTCAAAGAAGCGGTTCTGGGGCTTGGCCTTGCCCATCTTTGTGTGTCCCGAGGGCCATTTCCACGTGATCGGTAGCGAAGAGGAGCTGCGGGACAAGGCAGTGGAGGGGTGGGAAGCATTCGTTGGTCACTCGCCTCACCGCCCATGGATCGACGCGGTTAGGATTGCCTGCCCGACCTGTGAAGCCCCTGCGGTCCGCATCCCGGATGTGAGCAACCCGTGGCTGGATGCGGGGATTGTGCCGTATTCGACCATGGGCTACCGCCGGGGCTCTCACATCTGGGCCACGTGGTTTCCCCCCGCCTTCATCACGGAGTGTTTCCCCGGCCAGTTCCGCAACTGGTTCTACAGCCTGCTGGCCATGAGCACCGTCATGGAGGATCGGGAACCCTTCAAGGTGGTGCTGGGGCACGGGTCGGTGCGTGACGAGCACGGCGAGGAGATGCATAAGTCCAAGGGAAATGCCATCTGGTTTGACGATGCCGCCGAGACTGTGGGCGTCGAGACTATGCGGTGGGTATTCGCCCGCCAAAACCCTTATGCAAACCTCAACTTCGGCTTTTCGCTCGCCGCCGAGGCCGGACGACGCCTGGCGACGCTGTGGAACTCCTACGCATTCTTCGTGACCTATGCGAACCTGGACGGCGTCGATCCGGCCACACTACCGCCTGCGCCACCTGCGCCCTCGCTGCTGGACCGGTGGATGCAGGCCCGGCTGGCCCAGTTGGCCAGGGACGGTCGCGAGGCGATGGAGGGGTATGAGCTGGCGGGTTTCATCAAGGCCGCGGAAACCTTTTTGGATGATCTCTCCAACTGGTACATCCGGCGGAGCCGGCGACGCTTCTGGAAGAGCCAGTCGGATCTGGACAAGCAGTCAGCATACACCACGCTGTACCATACGCTGCTGGGCCTCTGCCGGATCTTGGCCCCAGTCATTCCCTTCCTGACCGAAGAGATCTACCAGAACCTGGCGCCGGAGGGGTCGCCCTTTTCCCGGGGGAGCGTGCATCTGGAAGACTATCCGATGACCCAGCCCTCGTCCGAGGACGAAGATCTGGCCGCTTTGATGGCCGAGGTGCACCAGGTGGTGACTCTGGGCCATGCCGCCCGGAACAAGGCCGGCATCAAGGTGCGGCAGCCCCTGGCGGAGATCGTGGTGAGGGGCTGGTCTCCAGAGCGCCAGGCCCAGTGGGTTGATGTCGAACCCATGGTGCGCGATGAACTGAATGTCAAGGAGATCCGTCTGGCCGGCCCCGGCGAGACCCTGGCCGAACCCGTGGTGAAGCTGAACTTCGCCAAGGTGGGCCCGCGCCTTGGCCCCAAGGTCAAGCTTCTGGCGCAGAAGGCCGCCGCCGAGGCAGCAGCGGCCGCCGGAGCGTTGGGCAAAGGCGTACCGTGGCAGGTTGACCTGGAAGGTGAATCGGTGACCGTGGAACCGGAGGAGGCCGCCATCCAGTTTGTGTCTCCCCCGGGGTGGGTGTTTGTGGCCGAGGGGGCCTTCGAGGCCCTGTTGAATACCACCGTGACGGAGGCTCTGGCCAGGGAGGGCGCGGCGCGGGATCTTGTCCGCCACATCCAGAGCCTGCGCAAGGATGCCGGCCTGGAGATCAGCGACCGAATCAAGGTAACCTTGGGCCCACGGGAAGCCGTCGAAGGGATCCTGGCAGAACACGGCGACTATATCGCCCAGGAAGTGCTGGCCACGAAGATCGAAGCGGCTGAGCCCTCGGAGGGTGACGCCACCGCGACCTGCCCGCTGAGCGGCATGACGGTCACCATCGGCCTGCACCGCGCGCCCGGAGCCTGATCGCCATCATCAGTCTGGCCGGTCGAACGCGGTGGTGGTCGTTCGCCGCCGCACGCACGACCACAATCCTTCGTCAACGAGGCTGACCGTGCGTGCCGCCACGCCGCTGGATCGTATGTACCGTTGGCTGGCCGCGGGCGATGCCGTCATCGGCATCGTGTCATGGGTCGGGGCCTGGGGGATCCGAAGGGCCATGGATGGCATGCTGGCCCGGCCCGTAAGTCCCTTGGGCAATCACCTGGCCCTGCTGCCCATCTTGCTGCCGCTGTGGCTGGCAGTCAATGCATCCCGGGGCTTGTACCGAAGGCCCACGGCTTTGGGAAGGCTCAAGGAGTTCCAGCTCCTGCTGCAGTCTGTGATCGCGGCGCTCGTGGCGTCCATGGTGCTGTCGTTCGTGCTGAAGGAGCTGGAAGTGGCGCGCATGGTCGTGTTCCTCGCCGCCGGCCTCATGCTGTGTCTTGTGGCGATGGAGCGCTCCATGGTTCGACGGTGGGCCCTGCGCCGCGCTGCACACGAGGGCCCGCTGGTACGCAGCGTGATCGTGGGCCACGGGGAACTGGCACAGACAGTCGCCCACAGGCTGGGCGGCCGGCCGGGATGGCAGGCCGCGGTGGGGTATCTGGGACCTGAAGGCACTGAGGGCCGCATGGGAGCGCTGCCCCGTCTGGGCGACCGGGACGATCTCCCGCGGGTCCTGGACCATCACGGAATCCATGAGGTCTACGTGGCCGTACCTGACATGCCTCATCAAGAGTTGCTGGACCTGGTGGCCCGTTGCCATGGGCGCCAGGCGAGTTTTAAGGTCGCCAGCGGCATGTTCGAGGTGGTGGCCCTGCAGGGCTCCATAGATGAGGCCGCCGGCATCCCGGTGGTGGAGCTGGGTCCCGGCCTGCTGTCGCCCGGAGAATCCCTGGCGAAACGTCTCCTGGATCTGTGGCTGGCGGTCACCCTGGGAATTCTGATCCTCCCTCTGGCGCTTCTGGTGGCGGTGGCCATCCGCCTGGATTCGCGGGGTCCCATCCTGTTCTGTCATGCCAGGGTCGGCAAGGATGGCTGCGAGTTCACCATGTTCAAGTTCAGGACCATGCGTCACGACGCCGATCCCTTCCAACAGGCCCCCCGTGACACGAGAGATCCCCGCATCACCCGCGTAGGCCGGTGGTTGCGTCGCACCAGCCTCGACGAACTGCCCCAGATCCTCAATGTGCTGCGCGGCGCCATGAGTTTCGTGGGGCCGCGGCCGGAAATGCCCTTCATCGTTGCCCGATACCAGGGGTGGCAGAGCCAACGGCTCAGCGTCAAGCCCGGCATGACGGGCCTGTGGCAGATCATGGGGCGCAAGGATCTTCCCCTGGAGGACAATCTGGAGTACGACTTCTACTATATTCGCAACCAGTCTATCCTGCTGGATATCACCATCCTCCTGCGGACCATACCCACCGTGTTTCTCGGTAAGGGGGCCTACTGATGGACCCGAACATCCATCTCAGCGTGATCATCCCCGTGTTCAATGAGGAGGCGAATATTCCCCCTCTCCACGCGGAGCTGCACGGCGTCATGGAACGCACGGGCCGCGCCTATGAGATCCTCTTCATCGATGATGGCTCCACGGACGGGTCATTTTCGGTGCTCAAGGAGGTGGCGCACGCCAACCCAGCGACCCGAGTGATCAGGTTCCGCCGCCGTTTCGGCCAGACTGCGGCCCTCTCCGCCGGAATCGACCATGCCCGGGGAGAGATCATTATCACCATGGATGCCGATCTTCAGAATGACCCTGCGGATATCCCCGCGCTCTTGGCCAAGCTGGAGCAGGGATTTGACATCGTGAGCGGCTGGCGAGTTCGCCGCAAGGATCCGTTTCTCAACCGGCGCCTCCCGTCCATCCTGGCTAACAGGCTGATCTCAAAGCTCTCAGGCATCCGTCTTCACGACTACGGGTGCACGCTCAAGGCGTACAAGGCCGGCGTGCTCAAGTCCATCAGGCTGTACGGCGAGATGCATCGCTTCATTCCGGCTTTGGCCTCATGGCTCGGCGTCGAAGTCGCCGAGGTGCAGGTCAATCACCGGCCGAGGATTCACGGCAAATCCAAGTATGACCTTACCCGGGTCGTCCGGGTCGTCCTGGATCTCATCAATGTGAAGTTCTTGCTCACCTACAGCACCCGGCCCATACAAGTGTTTGGCTTCTTCGGCGTCGGCGCGTTCGGACTTGCGCTGGTGGGTCTGATCATCACGGCCTTGCTCAGGCTTCGCGGGGTGGACATCACCGGCAATCCGCTGTTCCTCATCAGCATCATGTTGCTGCTCATGGGTATGCAGTTTGTCACTATGGGGCTTTTGGGCGAGATCAGCATCAGGACCTACCATGAGACTCAGGACAAGCGGATCTACGTGATTCGGGAGACGGTGAACTCACCGGGCGGGGAGGCATGACCCGTTGAGAGGCGCCCGCCGCGCGGCCCAGGGGCTGCAGGCCCTTCTGTTCGCCGCAGGCAGGCGCACCCCCCTCAGGGGGCCGGCCAAGCTGGCCTGGGAGGTCACCGAACGGTGCAACTCGCGATGCCTTACCTGCAGCAGGAGGGATGCCGCACCCGAGGAGCTGAGCACCGAGGAAGGTATGTCCCTCATACAGGAGGCCGCCTCCTTAGGAGTGCTCTCCCTCTCGTTCTCTGGAGGCGAACCATTGCTGCGCCGTGACCTACCCGACCTGGTGCGGGAGGCTGCTCGTCTTCGGTTGCACGCCAGCATTTCCACCAATGGCCTGCTGCTGAGGGGGGAGACGGCGCGGATGGCCCTGGAAGCGGGACTCTCCACTGCCTATCTGTCGCTGGATGGGTGTGAGGCGACCCATGACCGGATTCGCGGCGTGCCCGGGGGATTCCGCAAGGTCACCGAAGGGGCGCGCTGGCTCGTGTCTTCGCATCCCCGCCCACGGGTGTTCTACAATACCACCATCAGCCGTGCCAATCTGGCCGAACTGCCGGCCATCGCGGCCCAGGCCATGGAAGACGGGGTCGACGGCCTGACCGTGCAGCCGGCCCAGATCGCCCCGGAGGTGGGGCTCTTGCCCGAGCCCGACCTGGTCCTTACTGCGGAGGATGCCGCCGACCTTGCGCGAACTTTGGGCTCGGTGGTGCGGCGATACCCCCGGCTCATCCCGCTGCCGCCGCGTTACCTCTCGGACATGCCGGCCTTTCTACGCCGCCCTGCCATGTCCCAGGAAACACCGTGCGTGGCGGGCATACTCCACGCGGTGGTGGGCAGCACGGGCGAGGTGTTTCCCTGCCCCGTGCAGTTCGCGTCATTGGGCTCGCTACGGGAAGGCTCGCTTGGCCAGGTATGGCGGAGTCCGGCGGCCCGTGACCTTCGGCGGCGCATCGCCCGGGGCGACCACCCGCCCTGCTGGTTTAACTGCGTGGTGCCGGCCTCCCTGGCCCTTTCCGGGCTGCTGCCGCTGGGGTGGTTGAGCCTGGTTCGTTCTCCCGCTGTCCGGCACCTGCTGCGGCGCACCGCCTGCACGGGGCAATGACCGCCATGGAGCCGTCGTGAACGTTCTCCACCACTGGGCGACGATGGCGCGCGCGTATGTGGCGTACCGGCGCGGACGGGAGCCGGGGTATGGGCCGTTTCGGATCTGGGTCGAACCCTCCAGCATGTGCCAACTGCGCTGCGTCATGTGCCCCAACCGGGATTTGCCCCGAGAGATGCTCGCCCACATGCCCCTGGAGATGTTCCACGCCGTCATAGACGAGTGCCAAAGCTTTGCCTATGATGTGAACCTGACGCATCGCGGCGAGCCCCTGCTCAATCCTGAGATCGTGGACATGGTGGCCTACGGCGCCCGGGCAGGCCCCAAGATCAGGTTGCACACCAATGCAATGAACCTGACCCGTGAACTATCCCGGGATCTCATCGGGGCAGGCCTGCAGCTCATGTCGTTCTCCGTGGATGGGTTCACACAGGAGAGCTATGAGCAGATCCGCATCGGCGGCTCATGGGAGCTGGTCATGGGCAATATCCGGGGATTCCTGGAAGAAAAGGCCGCGGTGGGTGCGCGGCGGCCGTATACCATCGTGCAGATCATCGATGTGCCGGGATTCGACGCGGGGCCAGAGGAGAGGCAGCGGTTCATCCGAGAGTTCCATGGCCTGCCGGTGGACGAGATCTACGTCAAGAAGCCCAGCAACTGGGCCGGCTCCTACGGGGTGGAGCAGTACGGGGCTGTTCCCCGTGCCCCCTGCACCTTTCCCTGGTATGCGCTGGTGGTGTGCAGCGACGGGACCATTGTGCCCTGCCCCCAGGACTTTTTCTGCCGCATGCCTCTAGGCGCCGTCGGGCAGGGGGGGCTGATGGGCGCGTGGCGATCTGAGCCAATGCGCGCTCTGCGGGCGGCCATGGCTTCACGACGGTTTGACGGCCTGGATCCCTGCAGAGACTGCGATCGCCTTCGACGCCCCCGGACCGCCGGGCTGCCAGCCACCAATGTGGCGGTCTTCCTCGTCGAGAACCTTTTGGGTTACACCCGCTGGAAGACCCGCCTGTTCGCCAAAGACGACGGCACCGTGAGCACGAAGTAGTGTTCTGTCCGGGAGATGCCGTGACATCCGTGGCCCCAGGGGTGCACACCTCCCCCCTGGAGGGAGGAGCGCACGATGGCATAGAGATCCTCCGATGGTCGCAGAAGGCATGAGATGAGCGCGGGGCACCGGCTGCGATGGCTGATGGCGTGTGCCGGGTGCTGGGCGCTCGCATCTGCTGCGGAGCTGGTCGGCCAGTGGCGGCTGCTGTCGCCACCGTTCTCCTCGTTTTTCGGCCAGCCCGTCGTCATCCTGGTCGTGAGCCTCTACATCGGTTGCGGGCTTGCGCTGGCGATGTTCATGCTGATCGTGCCGCGGTCCGATGCACGATGGATCCTGCTGCTGTCGCCGCCGGCCTTTCTGGGCACGGCCGGCCTGCTCTTTCCGCAGGGGGGGCTAATGGGCCCATGGGGCGCCCTGCTCGGTACGGGAATACTGCTGGCGACCGTGTTCACGGGGCGCGCCGTGCGACACCGCGTTCCTTCGCTGCTTCTTGGACTTCCGATGGTCTTGCTTCTTGTCCCTGCGGCGCTGTCGTCATGGATGCGGCCGGCTGCCCAGGAGTCCCGCATGGGGGACCACGCCGCCACAAATGTTATTGTGGTGACGCTGGATACCCTTCGCCCGGATCATCTGGGCCTGGCAGGCTATGGGCGGCCCACCTCGCCGGGACTTGATTCGCTGGCGGTCGCCGGCATGGTGTTCTCCACGGCATACGCGCCCACGCCCAGCACATCCCCTTCCCATGCCAGCATCTTCACCGGGCTTTCTCCGGACGATCACGGGGTCTGCCGCAATGGGTGGCCCCTGCCCGACGGTATTCCCACCCTGGCGGAAGCGCTCCGTACCGCCGGGTACGAAACTGGCGCGGTCGTGAGCGTGGCCCATCTGGCAGGGTGCTTTGGATGGAGTCGGGGATTCTCGTCGTTTTACGATCAGGGCCGGTTGGATCGGCTCTTTCCCTACTCCGGCGTCAGGCTCCTTCGCCTGATTCTCCGCGTGGCGCCGCTCTCCTTCTCGTGCCGTGCCCACGCCTCGATGGATCGGGCCATCGCCTGGCTGGGCGGGGCACGGGAGCCATTCTTCCTGTGGCTGCACCTCTGGGATCCCCACGATCCGTATGCGCCTCCCCCGCCGTACGATACGATGTTCACGGGGCCGGTTTCCGCCCCGCCGGGATCGGGCTACGATGACGGCCAGGTAGCCACTTGGGTGAACGGATATGACGGGGAGATCCGTTACGTCGATGATCAGCTCAGCCGGCTGTGGCAGCATCTTCGTGACCGGGGAATCGACTCCCGGACCCTTGTCGTGGTGGCTTCCGACCATGGCGAGTCGCTGGGCGAGCGCTCGTACGTGGGCCACTCAGTCTTGCTCTATGAGGAACAGGTGAGGGCGCTCTTCCTGATCGCGGGGCCGGGCATCAGTCCGGGAGAGAATACCACGCCGGTCAGTCTTGTGGACATCATGCCGACGGTCATGGCATCGTTGGCAGTCCCCGCCGCAGGCCCTATGGAAGGCCGGGCTCTCCTGTCCGGTTCGCCTCAAAAGGCTCGTGCCATTCGGTTCGAGGCTGACATGTGGGGCTTTGCGGGTCGCGGCCTGCGAATGGGTCGGTGGAAGCTGGCGTTCTACGACCGCGTGAATCCCTCCCACAGGGGTTTTGCGCCCTCGTGCGGGCCGCAGGCATTCCTGGCGGGTCTAAAGTTGTACGATGTGGCTGCCGATCCTGGGGAAACCGTCAATCTGGCTTGGGAGGTTCCAGAGCAGGTGGCACTGCTCACCGGGCTCCTGGGTGAGGGGAAACCTGAAAGCAGATCCGGCGCTCTGTCGCCGGGGGTGGAGCGGGCCCTGCGCAGCCTGGGCTATCTGGAGTGAGACCGCGCGGACGCGGAGGTCCAGAGTGTGCGGGGATGGAATGGAGAAACGGGGGGATCGCGGAACCGCTGATGGGCAGATGAGGTTGCACAGGTAGCTGTGTGTTTCGCGTCCCGGAACCTGGCGGGCGCGAAACGGTTACCATATTGATTGGGAACGTGGCGGCCAAAGGACTACGACCTGCGGGCCGGGCTTCGGGAGCGATCCCAGGCGGGCACCCCCCACCGCCGGCCCGGCCCGCGCCTCTTCTGCAAAGACTCACGTCTCCAACTATCCCATGAGAATAGGTTCCCGCTCTTGCCCCTCAGACGCCCGTGCGCACCAGTAGGGCGTCACGCTCGTGTGCCGACGGCCAAGGCGGGCGAGGACCCATACCTCGGTGCCCGTGTCCTGTCACGAATCACTGTCACGATTCACGCGAACCTCTGCCCAAAGAGAACGGCCCAGAGGGATGGGCCCCTGGGCCGGGATGCTTCAGGTCTCTGGGCTAGCTGCGCTTGCGGAAGTCCTGCATGAAGTCAACGAGGCTCTGCACCGCCTCGTGGGGCAGCGCATTGTACAGGGACGCGCGGATGCCGCCGACGGACCGGTGGCCCTTGAGCCCGACCATGCCCAGTTTCTTCGCCTCGGTGATGAAGGCTGCTTCCAGATCCTCGGTGGGCAGGCGGAACACGACGTTCATGTAGGAGCGGCTGTCCTTGCGCACCGGCGCGCGGAAGAAATCGGGATCCGAATCCAAGGCTGCGTAGAGCATGTCGCCCTTTCGCCGGTTGTGCTTCTCCATGGCCGGTAGGCCACCCTGGTCCTTCACCCAGGCCAGTACATTGCGCACCATGTAGATCGAGAACACCGGGCAGGTGTTATGGAGGGATTCTTTCGTTACGTGGGTGCCGTAGCTCAGCATGGTGGGCAGACCAGGCCTGCATTTCTGCAGCACGTCATCACGGATGATGACCAGCGTCACGCCCGCCGGCCCCATGTTCTTCTGGGCGCCGGCGTAGATGAGTCCAAAGGGCTTCACGTCGAATTGACGCCACATGATGTCTGAGGACATGTCTGCGACGATGGGTACGGACCCTGTATTCGGGAAACCGTGGTACTGGGTCCCGCCGATGGTGTTGTTTGACGTGATGTGGACATACGCCGCATCGGGATCAAAGGTGAACTCGGTGGGGATGTAGGTAAAGCTGTCCTGCTCGCTGCTGGCGGCGACCTTCGGCGCGCCCAGGATCTTGGCCTCCTTGAGCGCCAGCTTCGACCAGCTTCCGGTGATGACATAGTCGGCGCTCATGCCCGCGCCCAACAGGTTCATGGGCACCATGGCGAACTGGAGGCTGGCGCCGCCCTGGAGGAAGAGTACATGGTAGTCAGCCGGCAGCCCCAGGAGTTCTTTGACCAGCGCCATGGCTTCGTGGTGCACCGCGTCGTACTCTTTCGAACGGTGGCTGGACTCCAGCACCGACATACCGGAACCGGAGAAATCCATGAATTCGTCCCGCGCCCGCTCCAATGCGGGAACAGGCAGGACCGCGGGGCCGGGGTTGAAGTTGAACACGCGCTTGCTCATGGGATTCTCTCCTTCATGCCGAGGCGGCGAACGACTCGATGATCTTCTCGACCTCCGCGCCGATGCGCAGGAGGTTCTCCTTCGTCTCCGCGCCGATGTGCGGGGTCATGAACACATTGGGTGCGGTGAGCAGTGGGCAATCCGCCGGAGGGGGATCGCTGAACCACACATCCGTCCCGAAGGCACGTACCTTACCATCGCGCAGGGCTGCGGCCAGATCGGGCTCGTTGATGCACTTGCCGCGGCCGGAATTGATGATGACGACCCCGTCTTTCATCTTGGCGATGGCGTCGGCATTAATCATGCCCTTGGTTTCATCGGTCAGCGGGGTGTGGAGCGAGACATAGTCGGCGCTCGCCAGTAGCTCGTCCATGGGCACCAGCCGCGCATAGTCCGACTCCTTGAGATACGGGTCATAGGCGATGACGTTCATGCCGAAGGCCTTGGCGCGCTTCGCAACCTCGGATGCGATGCGCCCGGCGCCGATGAGCCCCAGGGTCTTGCCGTAGAGCTCGGTACGCTTGAGCTCTTTCTTGGCCCACTGGCCGTTGGCCATGGTCATGTGGCCCTCGATGACGCGGGCAGAAATGGCGGACATGAGCGCCATGGCCAGCTCCGCCACGGCGATACTCGATGCCGCGGGCGTGTTTTTCACGATGATGCCCTTGGTCTTGGCATACTCGCGATCCACGTTGTCCAGCCCCACGCCTCCGCGGATGATGAGCTTCAGCTGTGGCGCGCCGTCCATATACTCCTTGGTGCACTTGGTCTTGCTCCGAACGAGCACGACGGTAGCCTCGGGCAGCCGGGCCTTGTCGTCGGTTACCTCGCCGAACCGTGCCAGTGTGGCCGGCAGGCCCTTGTCAAAGGCGTCACTGATCAGAATGAGCATGGTTCACCTCCTGCCGCGGGGCTAGTCGCTCAGCGGCCGTACGACCAAACCAGACCTTAGTTTTGGTTCAAACCACGTCGACTTGGGCGGCATCATCATGCCGCTATCGGCGACCGACATCAGCTGTTCGATGGTGGTCGGATGAAGGGCGAAGGCGACCGCCATGCCCTGGTGTACGCGCTTCTCCAGTTCGTCAAGACCCCGGATCCCACCGACGAAGTCGATCCGCTTGTCCGTCCGTGGGTCATGAATTCCCAGGATCGGCGCCAGCAGGTTGTCCTGGAGGATAGACACATCCAGGCTCTTCACAGGGTCACCGGAAGGGAACGACTCTGGTTTCGCCGTGAGACGGTACCATGCTCCTCCCAGGTACATGCCGAAGTCGTGCACCACCGCCGGCTCTCGCTTCCGTCCCGGTTCGACAACGAAGCGAGTGGAGACCTCGTGCAGGAACTGCTCCGGAGAGCGGCCCAGAAGGTCGTGCACCACCCGGTTGTACGCCATGATCTTCATCTGATCATGGGGGAAGATGACTGCCAGGAAATGATTGTACGCTTCGTCTCCCGTATGGCCGGGGTTTGCCGCGCGGCGCACCGAACACACTCTGGTTGCCGCGGCGCTACGGTGGTGGCCATCGGCAACGTAGAGGCGGTCTATGGCGCCGAACGCCCGGCGAATGGCGGCCACATCGGCGGGGGAGTCGACAACCCAGACGGTGTGGCCGATGCCGTCGGGGGCCGCGAAGCTGTAGGTCGGCGACGAGGCCTTGAGCCTCCCGATCAGGCTGTCTATCTCGGGCCGGGCATGATAGGTGAGAAACACAGGGCCAGCCTGGGTGTTCAGCGCCTCGATGTGGCGGGTACGGTCATCCTCCTTGTCGCGCCGGGTCAGCTCGTGCTTTCGGATCAGATCGCGCTCGTACTCCACGACGCTGGCGCCGGCCACAAGCCCGATCTGTACGTGCTGATTCATCTGCTGCTGGTACAGATAGAAAGCTGGCCTATCCTCGCGAAAGAGCACTCCTTCGGCCACGAAGCGGTCGAAGTTCTCTCTCGCCTTGGCATACACCTCGTCACTGTACAGCTCGGTGCCTGCCGGCATGTCGATCTCCGGCTTGGACACGTGCAAGAAGGCGTACGGGTTGCCATCGGCCATGACCCGTGCCTCTTCGCTGCTCAAGACATCATAGGGAGGGCTTGCAACCTTGGCCGCCAAATCGGCGCGGGGCCGCAACGCCCGAAACGGTCGCACATCTGCCATCAAGTCCTCCGGAACGCGAATGCCGTCACCATGGTGGTTTCTTCTATCTTGCCCATGAATGTGTTGCGTGTCAAGGATAGGCGGAGCCCGCGGCATGCTGCCCGGGAAAACCGAAGCACAAGAGGACGAAATCCGAGAGTAAGCGTCGCGATTCACACCGGTTACCCCTACGCCGCCGGATGCACGGCTCTAATCCTGAGAATGCGGTGCACTCGCCCGGTTGGAGCGTCGTAAGGCGCGACAGGCAGGTTGAACTCGGGGGGTGATTCGAAATCCCTCCCAACCTTCCTCGGTAAGAGAGAGAGAGAAACACTGACGCTCTCGTCAGTCAGAAGTCGCCAGTCGGTAGCCCGACTACGCTGTAACTTCACAGGGGAGCAGAGGTTCCCACGCGGAGCATGAGATCGAGCCGGAGGAATGAGGAGCACGGAAGTCATCACCCGGCTTGACCGGGTGATCCAGAAGTCGGTCCAAATGCTCCTGCCTGGATTGCCCGAACGAGTCGGGCAATGACGGGGAGAGGCGTGGAAGTTTGACCAGGTATCGTCCGGGCGCCCCGAAGCCCCCACTACGCTGTAACTTCACAGGGGAGCAGAGGTTCCCACGCAGAGCATGAGATCGAGCCGGAGGAATGAGGAGCACGGAAGTCATCACCCGGCTTGACCGGGTGATCCAGAAGTCGGTCGATATGCGTC